>JBJXFN010000034.1:0-11530 GCA_046155535.1 Burkholderiales bacterium | reverse complement strand
ATACGGGAATCGTGGATGCCGGAGATGCAGTTTCGCCGCAAGTGGCAGTCAACGCTTCGGGCGATGCCATCGTGGTGTGGGCGCAGGAAGATGTCGGTGCCGTTCGCCGCGTCTGGGCCAGCCGGTTCAATGGAATGTCTTGGGGGGCGGCTGTGCAAATCGACAACAACACCAATGAGGTCGACGATCCACAAATTGGCCTGGATGCTGTCGGCAATGCGATCGCAATATGGGTGCAGGACGACGGCTCGGGCACCAACCGGGACGTCTGGGCGAGGCGCTACAACTTTAGTGTCGGCTGGGAACCTCTGGCTTCCATCGACGATGCCGGTTTGGCAGACGCGTCCGTCCCGCAGATCGCCCTGGATGGGTTGGGCAATGGGTTTGCCGTCTGGATCCAATTCGACAATGGCAGCGGTCTCCAATTGGTTCGGTCCAACCGCTTTGATAACGACCCAATGTCGCCGACGCCGGGCTGGGGTACGGCGGTTCCCATCCAGAACATCAACGGGGAAGCAGCGGAAGTCAGGATTGCGGCAGATGAAAGTGGCAATGCGATAGCGGTTTGGACGCAATCCGATGGAACGACACACATATCGGCCAATCGTTATGCCAATGCAGCTTGGGTGGGTGCCCAAAAGATAGAAATCAATGCGGGAGATGCGGCCGCGCCGCAAATTGCGATGAATGCAGCTGGCAATGCCCTGGTGGTGTGGGAACAGGCCGTGAACCCTCCTCGACTCGATATCTGGTCGGCCGGATTCAACGCCACTGGCAATGCGTGGGGCAACGCCCAGTTGATTGAAACCGACAACACAGGTGACGCGCGCGCAGCCCAGGTTGCGATGAATGCAAACGGAAATGGTTTCGCCGTCTGGGAGCAATCTGACCAGCAGCGCGTCAACATCCGCTCAAACCGGTTTACTGCTGGCGCTGGCTGGGGGACAGTGCAGTTTGTCGAAACGGCCGACGGTCCGGCGGATTCGCCGGATGTGGTGCTGGCGGCCAATGGCAGCGCGATCGCGGTCTGGGTACAGGACGACGGGTCGAATCCGGGCAAGATCGATATCGTGGCCAATCGCAACCAGTAATCCGCGGACACTGCCGCAAAAAAGGCCCCTGAGCAGGGGCCTCTTTGTATTCGCAGGCCGGCATATTGCAGGCGGCCTCGTGTTCAGAAGAAGTATCGAACTTCCGCAAATAAAGTCTTGTTCTTCTCCTGTCGTCCGAACAAGGTCTCGTCGGAGCCCTTGTACCACTCATAGCCACCAATGATCTTGAGACTGTCGCTCAGGATGTATGTCATGCGTGGCCGCAGGGAGTAACCGTCCCGGCTCAGAAGAATTGCGCCGGCCAGCTCCGCTTCCAGGGTTTCGTTGAACCATTTTTTGGCAATGCGCGCGCTGACCCCGTACTGGCGGCGATCGTATTGGTTGCTGGCGACCGCTTGTTCAATGGCAATCGTACGCATGGACGGGTCGGCAATGTCTTCCGGATTGCGATATTCGAACACCTCACGGATGGACAACTGGACAATAGTGGTGAGGTTATCGGAAAAGCTGCGTTCGACCCCGAACACGCCATAGAAAAAGGGATTCCTGATGGCGGGATCGGTGCCGTCCGGATCTTCGGTGTGTGTGTAGGCACCCTCCAAAGCGAAACGCCAGGCGCCGCGCGTGGTCGCCACATCCGCGCCGATGACCCGGATGCGATGGTGATCAAGCCGTACGATGACGTTGCCGCTCGCGGTGCCGCCAGAAGAAATGTCCGCATTCAGATCGAAACCGTCAAACCAGGAAACGGACCAGTCGATGGCCTTGCCGGATTGATCCAGCTTGATCGCCCATTGCCGGTGACTGTCCGGAATGTTTTCCTCGAATACGGTGCCCGGTCGTTCCGGCAGGCTGATCTTGTTAGGCTGGAACTGGGGAATCCAGACGCCGGCAACACTGGTGTATGCGTCGAAGTTCCAGGACCCCTTTGCGGACACCGAACCGAATCGGTCTTCATCGATGTCGGCGGCCAGCAAAGTGAAATCGCGCGGTGTGAGATTGTCCGTCGGGTTCAGTCGATCGGTGCGTCCCCAGGCAATGATTTGTTTGCCGACGCGGTAATCGAATTGTCCGCGGCGGCCTTCCAGATAGGCTTCGCGCAGCCGGCTGACGTCGTGCCGGTCGCCGCCGAAAGTGTCTTCATTGGCGAGGTATCCTTCGGCAAACAGTCCCAGCCCGGACGCCAGGCGATGGTCATACCTTAGCCATGAAGACAACACACCAACGTCTTCGTTGTTGTCCTGGCGCCGGTTGGAGGACCAGTAAGCGGCGCGCAATGACCCTGTCAGGCCGATCGCGGCGAGGCTCCAGGGTTTTTTTTCGTCCGGCTCGCCCGATTCGGCGGGCGCAAGAGCTGGTTCATCGGCAATTGCCGGCGGTGTCGCCTCCGGGGGAGATATCGCGGGCTCCTCGTCAGCGGCGAAAGCACATCCGGCGCACAGCACCCACATCAGCGCGGCAAGTGCCGCGCGACGTGTCCTTCCCCCGGTCACTGTTGTTCCATGTAGCGCGTGGTGAAGTAATCGCTCTTCACCCCTGTGTTGGACTTCGATTCGTCGATGCGGATCTGGGTCTTGTGTTCGGTCTGCACATTGTGCGCTTCGAGCAACAGCGGCTGATAACGCTTCTTCACCGCATCGGCGAGCTTGATGTTGGAAAACCTCGCCTGCTTGAGCAGGTCGCCGGATTCGTCGTAGAAGTCGACTTTCAGGCTGACGAAGGTGTCTTTCTGTATCCACAGGATACGTTTCGAATAACCGCTGTTTGACTTGACGGAGGCATTAATCGGCGTGGACTCGATCACGTAACAATCCGCACCATCCACGGCTTCTTCCTTGACGAGCGTATGGGTCCACTCCTTCGGCTTATGGCCGATGATGTCGCCGTAGGAAAAATCGGTGCCCACAAAACTGTCCTTCTTGTTGCTGGAGATCAGCCGGCGGACCTTCTTGGTGCTTGGCAGGTAGATCCAGATGTCGTCGTCCTTTTCCGATTGTTCGATCAGCAGCGATACCGTGCCCTTGACGTCCGTGGGCTCCAGGAACCGGGTCATGCGCATGTTGTCGATGCCATTCGCCTGGAGCTTCGAGGTGCCGAAGGTCTTGCGCACCCGTTGTTTGCCCTCTTTGTTGGTGAGCGTCATCGTCGTCTGCGAAATCGAGTCCTGATATTTGATGGAGATGAAGTTCTTCTCCATGATTTCCATCGGCGAAAGCGCGTGCGCAGGTTGCGACCACGATCCGAGGGCGACGATGAAGGCAAGGCCGGCGGCGGCAATTGCGGCGGGGGCGTAGGACGGCTTCATGTTTACAGCTCCATTAAAAATGAACTTGGGTCGGAATTTGTGAACCAATGCCGGCATCACGGTCAGGGCGGCAGTCACGCTGACCACCATGGCGGTGCCGATCAGAATGGCATTCCAGGTGTGAGGGTAGTAGCCCCGCGACAGTGCCTGCACGGCATAACCGCCGGCAACGGCCGAGGCGACGAACAGGCAGGCCTTGCCGGCGGTGCCGAGTACGTTGTGGAAGGCTTCGTTGAACTCGGTGCCCTTTCCGAGTTCTTCGCGCAGCCGGAACAGCATGTAGATCGCGTAGTCTGCTCCGATGCCGATGGCCAGTGCCGAAGTGAGCGCTACGGGGACGTTGAGCTTGAGACCCATCAGCCCCAGCAGTCCCATGTTGACCAGCACCGAGAGCAGGAGCGGCGTGATGACCAGCGCGCCGGCGACGAAGGAGCGGAACACGAGCGAGGCGATCAGGAATACCACGCCGGCGATCTGCACCACGTTGAGAACCTTGTCGCGCACAATGACCTCGGTGATCGCGGCCGACTGTGCCACGCTGCCCCCGATGTTGACCTTGATATTCGGCGGAAACTCCTTGGCGGCAAATTCCTTTGCCTTGTTCCACATCTCCAGCATGTGTACTGTGCTGTCGCTGTGCGAGAACACCACCATGTTGGCGAGGCGGTAGTCATAATCGACATAGGTATCGAAATCGCCGGGTTCGCCGGACATCGAATACAGCAGTAGAAATTCGGCGATCGTGGCCTGGCTGTCCGGAATCTTGAAATAGGCCGGGTCGTCGCCGTTCATCGACTGGTTCATGCGCTTGATGAACTCCGCGAGCGACATCACCTTGCCGATATGCGGTTGTTCGGAGATAAAGGCCTGCAGCTTGTCCATTGCCTTCAGGACAGCCGGGTCCTTGATCGCATCGGGTTTGTCCCCTTCGATCAACACGTACACATTGTTTGTGCCGGCCATGCGCGAATTAAGCGTGCGGTCATCCTTGAGCAGCGGGAGATCCGGATCGAAATACTTCTTGAGGGAGCTTTCCACGCCCAGGCGGCTCATGCCGATTACGGAGATGACCGCCACCACGCTGGCGACGACAAAAAGACGGCCCCGGTTCGGCCCGGTAATGGTGCGCGCGTAAAAGGTGGTCAGACGGTCCCAGACCCGCTCCTCCTTTTCCATGCTTGCTTCTTTCTTGCCGGGCGGAGGGAGCACCGAGCGCAGCGCCGGGATGAGCGTCATTTCCACTATCAGCACGCAGAGGATGCCGACGCCCGAGAAAATGCCGAATACCCGGATCGACACGATGTCGAAGACCATCAGGGACAGGAAGCCGCTGACTGCCACGATGCCGGCCGTGATCATGACCGGGCCGATTTTTACGATGGATTCGATGACCGCTTGCCGGTTGGCATCGATCGACGCGGCCGTCGTGTGGGCGGCCGGCCGGCGCCAGTAGCGGATGAGGCGCCACAGGCCGTTGTAGGCCCACAGCAGGACGAGCCCGAGGATCAGAAAAGCGCCCACTTTCACCGCCGGGTGTGAGCCGAAGGCCGGGGAGATGGTTCTCGACAGGAACGTCAACAGTTCCGGTCCCCAGCCGCCGATCGTCAGATTGCCTTTGCCACCGGCGATCATGACGTCCTTCCAGCCGACGATGTTGAAGTAGAGGTAGGAGTAAAGCGCCGCAAAGGACGCGAAGATCGCGATTCGCTCCATGCCCCCGGTCTTTTTCCATGCCGACTCGATGCCGGTGTCCGGCACGGGATTGAGCCGGTGATACTCCTCGTAATAACGCTTGAGCAGCTGCACCGCGTGGCCGGCGCCGACCGCAAGAATCAGGATCGGTGTGGACATGTTGAAAATGTCGAGCGGCACATCGGCCAGCCCCATGAATCCCTTGCTCCACTCCACCGCCACCAGCGGGGTGAGCAGCGGCAGCAGAAGCCCCTGCACCGTCCGGAATGCCTCCCAGTGGATGATCCCGATGATGATGAGCGCGGCCATGAGCAGCAATGGGGTCCGGCCTGCGAAGCGTTCGAACATCGACAGGAAGGGCGGATAACCGCTCACCATGATGTCCACGCTGTCGTCGCGTTCGGCATTGGCGATGGCGAGAATCTTGTCGGCGACAAAGGTGAAGCCGCCGCGCACTTCCGGGCCGTCGGTTTTCTTGCGGTCGCGCACTTCCGCGAGTATCACGGTCGTCTTCCAGTCGTTCGAGACGATCGCATTCATGTAGGAGGTGTTGCGCTCGAGCGCATTCTTGATCGCGGCGAGTCCCTCCGGCGTCAACGGCACGTCGGCCATGATCTGCTTGACCTCCATGCCTTCCGTGTTGCCGCGGATGTCCTTGGCGCGGCGGGCGGACAACGACAGGATGTTGGTCTTCACGATGCGTGGCGTTTCGCGCAGCTTGGTGGTCATGCGCTGAACTTTTTCGAGGATGGCCGGCTGGAACACGTCCCCCTGTTTGGCCGTGACACCGATCACTGCCACGTACCGCGAACCGAACACTTCCTCGACCTTTAGTGTGGTGGCGATGAAGGGATGCGAGCGCGGAACGATGTTGTTCGGATCGATAATGACCGTCAGATTGCCGCCGCGCATGGACAGGAACATTGTTGCGACCGCCACCAGCGCGATCACGACCCAGCGGAAACGGACGATGAATTCGATGTAGCTGCGCATCACGATGTTTCTCCTCGTTATGAGTGTTTATTGCCTGGGTATCACGGATTTACCCCGTTTTCCGCGGGGTCAAGGGGTGTGTAGGCCCGCAGGAAAAAATCGACCGCATGCTCGCGTGATAACCCTTTGAAAGAAATACTTCTATCGCGACCTAGAGCATGTGCGTTAGGCGGTCTCGCCATGACACGCTGAGCGCTGACCCGACCTCTACCGAAGACTGCATCATCGAGTTTCTATCGGGAGCAACAGGGAGCGGCACGGACGATTCGATTTCTCAGGCCGGGAAAGGGGCGAAAGACTAGACGTTCCAGTCTAACTGGTCAACCTTACTTGCTCTCGGGAGCGATAGGTGCCCGGACGAATTCAAAACTTCCCGAACTTCAGATAGGCTTGTTGCGGGTCCATCCCGGCCAGGATGGCGGTTCGAATGCTGTTTTCCGTTTGCAGCACCGCCTCGGTTCGCGCGACGACTTCCTGGGCGATATTCCCCGGGATGATTACCACGCCGTCGCGGTCGGCCAGCAACCAGTCGCCGCTGCGAATCACAACCTCGCCGATGGTGATGGGATCGCCAAACCCGTCCGGCACCCATCTTCCGACGATGTCCGCGGGTGTATTGAAGCTGCAAAACACCGGAAATCCCAGATTCAGAATGAATTCCGTGTCCCGGCAGCCGCCATCGACAACGTAGCCGCGCACCCCTTTGTTCTTGAGCGTTTCGGCGGACAGTTCTCCCATCAGCGCCACGGCATGGGTATTGGGTTGGCAGACCAGCACTTTGCCGGCGGGAGCCTTTGACAGAAGTCCGGTCCATTCCAGCAGAGTCTTGTGCGCATCGAGGTTTGCATCGAAGTGACCGCTTACCGTGAAAATTTCGCCGGCGAGTTTTCTGGCCGGATCAAGAGGCTTGATCGCGGCGGGCAGCACACAGTGCGGATGGCCCATGGCCCGAAGGACATCATGGACCGCGGAGGCATAACATTTTTCCAGTCGTTCGCCGAGATGCATATTTGGGCTCCAGAATCCAAGAAGTGTTCAACGCCGGGAGACGGTGGACACGGTGCGCTCAAGGTACACGATTCGAGGGATGGCACGCAGGCCGGCAAGCACGTCACGCACCTTACGCCTTGACGGCGGCGGCGCCATGCATCCCGGCGAGATGATTGACGGCGAGGGCCGCGAGGACCATGGTTCCTCCGAAGAGGGCGGCTGGGCTGGGCCGCTCCCCGATCAGCGCCCAGACAGAAAGCGTGCCGAAGACGATTTCGAGCAGCGACAGCAGACCGATCTCCGCGGAGGACAGGTGACGAACCGCCACCAGCATCAGCAACAATCCCAGGCCAAGCTGGAAGACACCCATCAGGGACAGCAATGCCAGGTCGCTGCCACTGACCGACCCGGGCATTGCAAAGGGAAGTGCGATCAGCATCGAGAAGATTCCCGCGAGCAGAACCGACGGGGCCATGTCGAAAGCGGCGCGGTATCTACGCAATAGAACAACATTGATTCCGAAGCCCAGGGGAATACACAGGGCGATCAGATTTCCTGCCCATCCGCCGCTGCTCAGCGCGTCAAAGAACATCACCGTAATGCCGGCGATCGCGGCCAGCATGGTCAGCCAGGTGCGCAGTGCGACTTTTTCGCCGAGGAAAAGGCCGCCGCACAGGGCGGCCACAAAAGGCGAGATGCTGCCCACGACCAGCGTATTGGCCACCGTGGTCAACGACAGCGCAAGAATGAAGCAGATCATCATGCCGGCGAACAGCATGCCCGACACGACGCCTGGCCAGCCCATGGCCAGAATTCGGCGCGGCAGACGGGTGCCGTGCTGGAACGACAAGACGGCGAGCAGGAACGCGCTCATGAAAAGCGAGCGCCAGAATGTGATGGTCCAGCCGTGGGTGATTTCCATGTTGCGCACCAGGACACCGGCTGTGGCCCAACATAAGGTTGCGCCAAGCATGAACGCGATGCCTCTGCGGTGATCTGCGCTGGAAGAAGGCATTACCTCTTCACCGCAAAGGCGCAAAGACGCAGAGAAAAGCCAAGAGAATCAAAAAGAAAAAACGGAGAACGTCTTCTCATCGCGCTTCCCCTGAATCCATACAATTTGAACTTGTTTTGAATTTCTTTGCGCCTTCGCGTCTTTGCGTCGAGGGAATTCGCGTGGAAGGTTGTCAGGAACATTACATCATGATGATCTGGCGTACGGTGTGGCCGGATGCCAGGCGATCAAAACCGACGTTGATCTCTTCGAGTTTGATGCGGTCGCTCATGAGCTTGTTCACCGGCAGCATGCCGCGGCGATAAAGGTCGATGTAGCGCGGCACGTCGCGGGTCGGCACGCAGGAGCCGACGTAACTGCCCTTGATCGTGCGTTCTTCCGCAACCATGTTGACATGCTGCAACGGCCAGCGGTGATCCGGATGCGGCAGGCCGGCCGAGACGGTGGTGCCGCCGCGGCGGGTGATGCGGTAGGCCAGTTCCATGGCCTGCACGGAGCCGGCCATCTCGAAGGCGAAATGCACGCCGCCGCCGGTCAGGTCTTTGACTTGCTGAATCGCGTCCGGGGCTTTCGCGTTAACGGTGTCGGTGGCACCCAGTTGTTTCGCCAGCGCGAGCTTGTCGTCGTGCAGATCGATGGCGATGATCTGCTGCGCGCCGGCGACAATGGCGCCCAGCAGCGAATTGAGGCCCACGCCGCCCAATCCCAGCACCGCAACTTTCGCTCCCGGAAACACCTGCGCCGTGTTGAACACCGCGCCCACCCCGGTCAATACCGCACAACCGAACAACGCCGCTTCGTCGAAAGGCAGATCCTTGTCTATTCTGACCAGCGAGCCACGATTCACCACGCAGTACTCGGCGAACGCGGAGACGCCAACATGATGATAGACATCCTTGCCGTGCTGATGAAGGCGCATCCCGGCATTGAGCAGCTTTCCCGCACCGTTGGCCTGCTGGCCTGGCTCGCAGCGGCCGGGATGACCCTCGATGCAGGACATGCACTGGCCGCAACTGGGCGCGAATACCAGCGCCACATGGTCGCCGGGCTTCAAATCGTTTACGCCGTGGCCGATCTCCTGCACGACGCCCGATGCCTCATGCCCGAGCACCATCGGCATCGGCCGCGGGCGGTCTGCGTTGACCGTGGACAGATCGGAGTGGCACAGGCTCGCCGCCTTGATCTGGACCAGCACCTCGCGCTCGCCAGGCGGATCGAGATCAACCTCCTCGATGCGCATGGGCTTGCTGTCCGCATACGGTTGCGGCAAACCCATTTCCCGAATCACTGCTGCTTTCATTTTCATCGTCACACCTTCAATCAGGAATGAACCACGGAGGACACGGAGATCACGGAGGAAAACAATGGACAACAAGCAATATGAAAATGGAGCCAGATGAACTGCGTGTGCAGGCTGACCGCATACCGCTGTCCAATTTGCATTTCTCCGTGCTCTCCGTGTCCTCCGTGGTTCCATTGTCTTCAGTAAGTTGCGCGCCCGCCGGACAGATCGAACACCGCGCCGGTGGTGAACGAGCAATCCTCGGTACAACCCCATACCACCGTGGCGGCAATTTCTTCGGTCAGACCAAAGCGGCCCATCGGAATTTTCGAGAGCATGTAGTCGATATGGCTTTGCGGCACCTGATCGAAAATCGGGGTTCTCACAGCGGCCGGTGTCACACAATTTACCGTGATGCCGTTCTTTGCCGTTTCCTTGCCCAGCGATTTGGTCAGGCCGATCACGGCAGCTTTCGAGGAACTATAGGCCGCGGCGTTGGGATTTCCTTCCTTGCCGGCAATCGACGCGATGTTGACGATGCGGCCGTAATTGTTCCTGATCATGTGCGGCAGCACGGTGCGGCAGCAGTAGAACACGCCATTCAGGTTGATGTCGTGCACGCGCAGCCAATCGTCGACTGGCAATTCCCAGGCCGGTGCATTCAGCCCGGCGATGCCGGCGGAGCACACCAGAGCGTCCACTTTGCCGAAGGCGGCGAGCGTGGATTTGAACGCTGCTTCGACCTGATCGAGTTTGGTCACGTCCACTTTTGCGGTATGGGTCTTGACTCCGCCAAGCGATTTGACTGCATCCGCCATGGTCTTTTCGTTCATGTCCCAGATCGCCACACTGGCGCCGGACTGCGCCAGCCGCTTCGCGATGGCGTGGCCGATTCCGGAAGCCCCGCCGGTGACGATCGCATTGCGCCCCTTCATGTCGAACTGATTCATTGTGCCCCCTGTTGTGCTGATGGATATGGCGGGCGGGTGGAACTGCCGCGCGCGGAAGACCGGCATTCTAGTGCAGGCGGCGGATGACGGCCAAATGCAACTTTCTGAATGTCAAAAGACAAGCTCGACGCGAAGGCGCAAAGGGCGCCAAGAAAATCAAGGCCAGTAAATGCTGAGGCGATTTCCCAATTCCGTTCCCTTGGACCTTGCGCTCGATAAAGTTATCGGTGGACGGGATCCAGAATTATCAAAGGAGACTGGCAACCCACGTTTTCCCGAAATTTATGGCCTCATTCTTCTCAAACTTTGCGTTCTTTGCGCCTAAAAGGGTACTCCGACGTGCTATGCACGTAGGGTATTTGCGTCGAGCATCTGTTTTCTTGAATTTCACCTTGCCAGATACAGAATGATGAGCAGGACGACGATCCCGCCGCTGATCCAAACCCAGGGTGGCAGCGGGGAGGGTTTCGTCGCGACAGCGGGCGTTTGGGCACTGTCTGGGGCGTCGGGTTTTGTGACCGTCGCATTGAATTTCGCGAAGAATTCATCGGCCATTTTCTTTGCAACGCCGTCGATCAGGCGCGAGCCGATTTGCGCGAGCTTGCCGCCGACTGAGGCAGTGGCCTGGTAGGTGAGCAGTGTGCCTTCTGCGTCCGAAGCAAGGCCGACTCGGGCACTGCCTTTGCCGAAACCAGCCGCACCGCCTGACCCTTCGACAGCAAGCGAGTAGGAATGCGGGGGATGAATGTCCGATAACAGAAGTTTGCCGCTGAACTTTGCCCGGACCGGGCCAATGGCCGCCATCATCGCAACTTTGTATTCGTTGTCGGACACCCGCTCGATGCTCTCGCAGCCGGCAATGCAGGCCTTGAGAATCTCCGGGTCATTGAGCGCCTCCCAGACGCGCTGTTGTGGCAGGGGAATGCGCTGTTCGCCGCTCATTTCCATGTTGTATGGCCTCCGGAGATATTGATGTCAGCAGTATGCGCCAGTGCGGATTGCGCAATTCGCGTGAGGTTGCGCGCCGAGCGCAGCCAGCTGGCCAGATCGGCCAGACTTTGAATGTTGTGTGCGGGCAGAAACGCGTCCACATGTGGAAGAATCAGCCGCATGCCCGTTGCTTTGGGTTCGAACCCTTCGAAGCGCAGCAGCGGGTTCAGCCAGACCAGTTGGTGCGCGGACTTGTGCAGTCGTTCGATCTGTATGCTGAGTTGCTCGCCGGCATCGCGGTCCAGGCCGTCGCTGATCAAC
>JBJXFN010000033.1:0-5409 GCA_046155535.1 Burkholderiales bacterium | reverse complement strand
TAACCCACCCTTGCGTTGCGGCCATTACCGAAGCAGCCAAGCATCGCTTGATCGCCACAAAACGCCACGCCGCATAAAAGTATTTGCTGCGAACGCGAGTTGCGAGGCTAAGTCCTTTGCAACGCGCTCCGTAAAGCGTCGCCTTCGGCGCGCCGTTCTTCCAGTGCCCTCTTCCCCTCATTCCGATCCTAACGACTTGATTTTTTCGATCCAGCTCCATCTTCAAAGCCGCAGGGGTCAGTTCTTCGGTTTTGGAAAGATACGAGGTCTAGCATCGTAGCATTCAATTCCCGCCCTTCCCGATTCTTCCCGCTGTCGTGAAATTCACACCGAAGTGTTCGGCGATATGTCGGTGGGGGTATGCGCTTTGAGATGCGAAGATTTCCTCGCGCTGGTCGCTGTGCGCGGTGACGTGATAGAGGGCGCTGGAGAATTCGATGCGGACGGGGCGGGACATGGGAAAGGATGGATAGCATCGGGGATCATACGATGCTAGACCTGACCACGAGCCCACTCCGGCGCGTTCCGGAATGACTTCTAAATCGTCAAATGCAGTTTGGGCTTCCAGAACGGGCGGAACAGTTCGATTTTCGGGCAGCGGTTCATGACCACCTTGAGTCCCGCGTCCTCGGCGATACGGGCCGCCTCTTCGTTATAGACGCCGATCTGGCCCCACAGCACCTTGGCCCCGATCGCCACGGCTTCGCGGGCGACCGCCGGCAGTTCCTCGGCGCGGCGAAATACCTGCACCATGTCCACAGGCTGATCGATCGACTCCAGCGTCGGATAAACCTTCAGTCCGCGAATCGTTTCGCCTTCCATCCCCGGATTCACCGGGAGCATGTTGTAGCCGGTTTCGTGCAAGACCCGCAGCACGCCATAGGAGAACTTGGTCTTGTCCGGGCTGGCGCCAACCATGGCGATGGTCTTGACCGTTTTCAGAATGTCCGCCAGATATCCTTCCGGATAATCATCCTTGTGGTTCATATGGTGCATGTTTAACTCTCCCGTGGCGTCGCGATATCCGCTTTCAATTCATGGGGTGCAAGCGGATCGAGGAAAGGGTTGCGATACAGCTTGTCATGACTTTCGACTCCGACTTCCAGTGTGCAGTTTGTCTTTGGCCGCGCAACGCAGAGGATGACATAGCCGTTATGGATCTGCCGGTTGTTCAGCGCGACTTGCCCCGTCTGGTCTACCTTGCCACTTTTTATTTTGGCTGCGCATGTGATGCAACCGCCATATCGGCACCCATAAGGCAGATCGACGCCCTGCGCGCGCAAGCTGTCGAGCAAGGGTATCCCATCGTCGACCAGGTAGGTTGCGTCGCCCCGGTTGGCGATCGTGATTTTGCGAACTGTCATACCCAGATATCACTCGTACAGTCGCCGCCGGGATAGCGGGTCTCGTGGCAGCGGCTGGGGCCGTTGGGCTCCTTTCCGAAATCGACAACAAACCTTGGGTCGATTTCCATTCCGCCTTCCGCGTTGTTGCAGTTGACCATCAGCATGCAGCCGCCGTTGGTTCGGATTTCGGGATAGAACTGGTTGTCCCAGGTCGAGAACAGCGAGGTTGTGACATAGAGACGCTTGCCGTCGAGACTGAGCTGGATCATTTGCGGGCCGCCGGTAATCCTGAGCCCGTTTACCGTTGGTGCGCGCCCCAACAATCCGCCCATCCAGACCTGTCCTGTCAGATTGGGTTTGTGTGGGTCAGTGATGTCGTATTGGCGGATATCGCCGTGCAGCCAGTTGCACAGATACAGAAAGCGGTCATCCATCGATAACAGGATCACTGAAATCACGCCCGGAATCGGGATCGGCCATTCGGGGTGGGGCTGATTTTCCACGTCGATGATCTTTTCCCATTGCCAGTCACCGGCATCGTCTTTCCACCAGTGAATGACATTCGCGCTCAGGGCCGCACCGACGAATCCGTGGCTGCTGTCCGGGTTGTGGTGAAACCGCACTTCCAGCGGAATCAACCCGTCTTCACCCAGATAGAAGGTCTGTTTCGGTTCCTTCTTCTTGAAATCCCACAAATGGATTTCGCGCCCGTACTTGAGGTGTCCGACCTCCTCCAGATCGAAACCCGGCATGAATGTATTGGGCGCCGCCCACTCGGAACTCACCATCACGTTGTGACGCGGCTGGTACCAGAAGTCATAGCCGAACTTGATGTCGCCCATGGAGTTTTCCCAGCGGCCGACAATTTCGAAATCCTTGTTGATGTGCAGATAGCCGCCCGGTGCATTGCCCTGGGCGTCGCCCAGCATCGAGATGATGATGTCGCTGTGCAGGCAATGCACGGTGTGCGGTGCGCTGAGGTTCGTTTTGGCCTTGATTTCGGCCCCCTCTATTACCTTGTGCAGACGCGGTTTGCGCGGATCGGTACCGCAGTCGACGATATGCAGGTTGGTCGAGCGCACGCCGGGAACAATCAGATAACGACGCTCCATCGACGGATCGTCGTGGCAGGACGAACACGCATTCCACCCCATGTGATGCAGTTCGTCACCGATGCCGGGCATCTCCAGCCGGCTGACAACCTGGCTGTAGGTTTTGCTGTCCGGGTCTGCATCAATTGTCACCAGATAATCCGGTTTCTGGATGCCGGTGCCGGTGTAGATTGCGATTGAGTAGAGCAGTTTTTCGCGCGGAGCCCGCATGGCCTCGGCAGGTGAGGCGTAACCCGGTCCGCTACAACATGCATCACTCATTTTTTCCATCCCTTGTCAGCTTGCTGCCAGTTCGACTACATTTTGTGCGTCGACTGAGTGTATTTCCGGAAATACCGGAACGCAAGCGATTGCCATTGTTCTGAAAAACGATTCAATGGCGGAGTAGCCGCTCGAAAATTACAGGGTCCGTTACCGTCTTGCCAATCCAGTTTTGGCATCGCTTTGGTTAAATCGAACGGTGTGCCGGACTTGATCACGCCGTAGGTGAAATGCGCGAGTTTGCGCATGATTGCGCCAATCACAGCCTTGGGCGCGATACCAAGCCTGGCATGAAGCAATGGACTTCAAGCTCCAGGCATAGAAAATTCAAACCGCCTTTTCTCTATGTGCGCCGATGGGTGTGTGTGCTCCCCGGCGCACGCGCCTGGCGGCTGCGCCGCTCCCGGCATTGGGGGTCAGATCCCATGGAACTGAAAATGCCGTACGATGCAAATACTTTTCACGCAAGCACTGCAATGACAAATCGGCAAGGAAGAAATTCAAGCAATGAACGGTAACGAATACATCGCGAGAATTCTCAAGCAGGAAGGCGTGGAGCTGATGCCCTGCTACCCCAGCAATCCACTGATTGAGGAAGTTGCCAAATCGGGCATTCGTCCGGTCGCGTTTCGCCATGAACGTGGGGCGATCATGGCTGCAGATGGCATCAGCCGCACCAGCGATCGGGAACGCTTCGGCGTAGTCGCCATCCAGGCGCAGGCAGGCGCGGAAAACGCGATGGGTGGTATCGCCCAGGCTTACGCAGACAACATACCCATTCTGGTCCTTCCTGGCGGTCTTTTTCTGAACCAAATCGCCGTCAAGCCCAACTTTTCTGCGGTCAACAACTACCGCGGCATCGTCAAGCAGGTCGAGGCGATTTACCGCCCTGAAGATGTGGGTGCGGCCATGCGACGCGCTTTTCACGCGCTGCGCAATGGTCCGGCAGGCCCAGTGGTCGTCGAACTCACTACAGACGTCTGTGCGCAGAACATTCCGGAGCAAGCGCTCAACTACACATCGCCACGCCCGAGCAAGCAACAACCTGCCGCCGGCGACATCAAGGACGCCGTCAAGGCCTTGCTGTCGGCATCGAACCCGCTGTTGTGGGCAGGGCAAGGCGTGTTGACATCGCGCGCCACCGAGGAACTCAAGGCGCTGGCCGAATTCACCGGCATTCCGGTCTTCTGCACCATGCCGGGCAAATCGGCAATGGATGAGCGCCATCCGCTGTGCCTCGGTGCGGGAAGCAACACATGCACATTGGCTGCGGCCAAATGGCTTGAGGAAAGCGACCTGATCCTCGCCCTCGGTTCGAGCTTCACCCGGTCGTTTTACGGACAACCGATTCGCGGCAAAAAGCTGCTCATTCAAAATACAGACAATCCGGCCGACATCAACAAGGATGAATCGGTGGCCATCGGATTGATCGGTGACACCAGGTTAACGCTGGAAGCTCTGCTCGACGAAGTCCGTTCGCAGATTGGCAAACCTCGCAAGGAACTGGCGGCCCGGAATGCCGCCGTGATCGCCGCGAAACGCATCGAGTGGCTCAAGGAGTGGGCGCCGTTGCTCGAATCGGACGAAGAGCCGCTCAACACCTACCGCGTCATTCACGAAATCGATCGCACGCTGGATCGGGAAAACAGCATCGTCACACACGACGCCGGCGCGCCGCGCGATTCGATCATTCCGTTTTACACGGCGACCTCGCCGCACAGTTACATCGGCTGGGGCAAAACCACCCACCTGGGTTTCGGGATTCCGCTGATGATCGGCGCGAAGATGGCCAATCCGGACAAGTTCTGTCTGAACCTGATGGGAGACGGCGCCTTTGGCATGTCAGGCACCGACCTCGAAACAGCGGCGCGCACCGGATTTCCGATCACGACGGTTTTGCTCAACAACAGTGGCATGGCCACCTATCCAGGCGGCTTTCCCACTGCTCGCAAGAATTTCGGCGTGTCCCACATGCAGGGCGACTACGCAAAAATCGCCGACGCAATGGGTGCGGTGGGATTGCGGGTAAAGAAGGTGGCGGAAATGGCACCCGCACTCGAACAGGCCAAGAAGCTGAACGCCGACGGCAAGACGGTGCTGATCGACGTGCAATCGAACATGGAATCAAAAAAATCCCGGTACTGAGGGCTTCTTCGCCATCATCCCGCGCCCCTGTGAGAAATGCGGACTGGCCGTGCCACTGAAGATCACCTTTTGCACTCTGGGAGTGCCTTTAGGCTCTCATTCTCCTGAGATATACTTTCTGCTTCGTTGACTCCTTCCGGGCGCGGTCCCGCGAGTGCAATGATAATCGCCGCCCTTGAAAACAAAGTATTCGGCGCAGTTGTGACAGACATTTCGCTTGTGAAAATGTCGGAGAGTGCGTTTTCTCAAGTCAAGGCTGCTTTTCTCAAGCACGGGTTTCTGATATTCCCGGCTCAGTACTTGTCAGAAGAACAAAGTGCTGCGTTTGGTGCGCGCTTTGGCGAGCTTGAGTTCGGTGGAATCCTGTTCTCCAATGTCGAGAAGCAGGAAGACGGTAGTTTCGGAGATCTCATCCCGTTCGACTCGCAGCGCATGCGGACCAATGTCGGCAACGAATCCTGGCATACCGACTCCACCTACAAACCCATCAGCTCCAAGTGCGGAATACTGTCTGCGGTCGTTGTGCCAGACCAGGGCGGTGAGAC
>JBJXFN010000017.1:0-18626 GCA_046155535.1 Burkholderiales bacterium | reverse complement strand
TGGTCGAACCCGTGGTGGTCGAACTCGGCGCACCGTTGATCGTCGTCGTCGCGGCGGGTACCGGTCCGCCCGTGATGGTGGTCGACACCAGCGTCGGTGTGACAGTGTTGGACGTCGTCTTGGCTGTCGTGCTGCACGTATTGTTGAGCACGTAAGTCGGGCCACTGGTCAAGGCCGGCGCACCTGGAAAGGTAGTCACCGGTGCCGCGGCGCCATTGGTGGTCACCGTCTTGTTATACCCGATCGTGCGTTCCAGAAGGGTGGTCCGGACTCCGGAACCGGAGCATGTGTAAGTGGTTTGCGGGTTCGCACCATTTGCGGCCGCTGCAAATGCCGTTGGGCCGGGGTTGGCCTCCGGGGCCACATAACGCGTCGTCTCGGAAACCGAGAAGTTCTGGACGGTATTGACCGCCACACAGGCGCCGACATCGGCAAACGCGTAAATCGTGTTGCTGAATGTGGGCGCGCCGGGTACGCCGTCGATCGAAATGACCGTCTGATCATAAGTTGTCGTGCGGCGCTTGATGTTCGCAAGGCCGACCGATGCGCAACTTCCCGTCGCATTCGCGCCGGCGGCCACGCCGTTGACGGCGGCAAAAGTGGTGTTATTGGTGCCGACCACCTTCTGTTCTTCCACTCGGGTCACTGGAGTGACCGTGGTGACCACGGTCGCGTCGCAGGACGTGATGTTCTGGTAGGTGGTGGGGTTCGAAGGCGTGGAACTGACGACCACAAAGTCGCGCGTGACCACGGTAAGGACCGATGACGCCGTCTGTTGCTTCACCCGCCTTTTGCCGGCGTCGGCCCCGGTGCAGCCGCAGGTGGTCGCACCAAACACCGTGTTATTGCCGGTGCAGATCTGCTGGGACAGGCTGCTGTTCGTCGTGACGGTGGTAATGTCGGCCGACGCATCCAGAATCGGCCGGACTGTGGTCGACGGGTCGTTGTCCTGATTCCCCACGGCCGTGCCATCCAGCTTCTGTCCATCATTGCCGTTCCAGAAACCGTCGGTGGAGAGCAAGGCAAAATTCTGCTGGCAGGAATACTGCACCGGGTCGTCGCTCATACCGCTATTGATGCCGGTCGTCACTTTGGCGTAGTAGCGTCCGACGCGGGCCAGCGCTTCCCGCAGTGGCGTGGAGTCATTCGGATCCTGGGCGTAGAACTTGTTGTACCAGAGGTTTTTTTGCCCCCCAGCGCCGGCAGCGAAGTCGCCCATCGGCAGATAATTGGCGGATGCCACCGGACTGCCCGGATTGATGGTAATAAAGCCCACCCGGAAGTTATCGGTCACCTGCTTGAAGGCCAGGCCAGACGAAGTTTTCATCATCTGCATCCGGGTGCGGTAATAGGCGTACCAGTTGGCGAAGTTGGTCATTTCCTGCGCATAGCTGCAGCCAGTGGGCCCGACAGTGCCGGTGCAGTCGGTACGGGAATTCGCGCGCGGATAATTTGCGGTGGAGGATAGGATGTCCACTCGGGTGAATCCGTCGCTGGCGGTGCCGTACTTCGGGAAGCGGTAGGTCGCGGTTTTCTTGGGCTGGCAGGTGCCATTGCCGAAGCCGGTGGCGTTCGCCGTACTGCACCACGCCAGGCTGCTGATCGTGTAGTAAAAGGGATTGCGGGTGCCGGTCACCGTAAACCGCTGGTTGTGGGTGGCGTTCGGATACGTCCAGACCCCGGCCACGATCGGCAACCGGCACACGCCGCTGGCAAACGGCGGGGTGCGATCCGCCGTGCTCGGGGAGCCGGTATTGCACCAGACGTTGTCTGGATAAGCCGTGGTCAGGTCGATGGTGCCGGTGAACTGTACGCCGTAGGCATCGTTGGGCACCGCCGTCCAGGTGGTGTAACTCGTCCTGCTGGTGCCGTCATAGTTAACGGCCGGCGTGTAGGTGGTGGCCGGGTTGTAATAAATTGTGTTGAAGGCCGAGCTGTTGAAAGGCGGGTCGGCATAGTCGCAATCGGTCAGGGTGGCGCTGGCCCTCTTGCAGGCCGCATCGTCATCCACCCAGTCGGGCATATAGTCGCGGTTCATGCTGCCCGAAGCATCCAGGATGAACATCAGATTGGGTTTGACGACCGCGGTGCTCGACGTGGCCATCGGCGCGGTCGCGATGTCGGTCAAGGCGGCGCTGACCGTGGTGGCAACAAAGCCCAGAGCCAGGACACAAGCTGTGTTGACCAGAATGCGATTCGACGTGGATCTGCGTTTCATGATGACTCCCGAAGGTTTTCCGGACTGAACAAAATCAATAGACAAAGGCCTGGATGTAACTGACCGTGTATTTGGGTCCTTCAATCTTTGCGGTGATGCGATAGAACGCCAGCGAAGATCCGGACAAT
This sequence comes from Burkholderiales bacterium, assembly GCA_046155535.1. GTDB lineage: Bacteria > Pseudomonadota > Gammaproteobacteria > Burkholderiales > JACQAP01 > JACQAP01. The sequence goes on along the minus strand of JBJXFN010000017.1, from coordinate 16,280 downwards.
GCGGGCGATGCGCCGCCTTTGGTGCTGCCCGCCGAAACGGTGGCCACTTTCGCGCAATTGGTGGCGGTCACCGCCTTGGCGGATTCCTGGCACATGCGATGCGCCACGTAGTAAATCGTGTTGTTGAGTCCGTCGACCCCGACTCTCAGGCCGTTTGCCGGCCAGTTGAACGTTTTGGGGTCGAAGTTCTCATGCCAGCTGGCAAAATAACCGGGGGCCTGGTCGTTCTGGAGTGCGCCGGCGGACTGGCCGGCGATCCAGGTGCGCGCCGCCTCGACAGCGGCATCGCCGGCGGTGGTCGCGGCGGATTTGAAGGCCAGATTCCCCGCGATCAGGTTGTTGGCATCCACCGAGCGCATCATGGAAATTCCTGCCAGCGTCATCGCCACCAGCACAATCAAGGCGATGAAAAGCACCACGCCGCGTTGCGCGCCGCGCCGCCCACGTGCCCGCACTGAGTGAGATATCAGGATGCTCATTAGTTGCTCCAGATCATGTTGCGCAATGGCACCACGGTTTCGTAGGTGCGGTAACGGTAGAAATTCCAGTCGGTGCCATCCGCCGGGTCGACCATGGTGAAACAGCCACCAGACCAGAACGGAGAATTGGGCGGGTTGTTGGGCGCGATGCAATCGGCGGTGGGGGCGGGGGCACCGGGTTTGTTTTCATACTTTCCGCTGCGGGCCAGAATGGCCACGCGGACGGCGCGGACTTGCCGCCAATCTGCCGCGGTGGCCGGCAATGTGGTGTTCCAGGCGTCCACCACACTGTCGCCGTCTGTGTCTTTGCCGTATTGCGCTTTCATCTGCACGATGCCATCGCCGACGTCCGCATCGGAGGTGCCGTCGTTGTCCGCGTCCTGCGCCGCCACATAGGGCATCAGTGTCCTGGACTGCAGTTTGTCGTTGCCAATTTGATAGGTGATGACCGTGGGCGAGCGGCCCAGGGAGAAGATGAGCGCGGCAACGGAATAATCGACGCCCAAGCCGCCGCCCTTGTTGAACCGGCTCGTGGCATTCACAACGACAGCCCCGGACGTGTAACTGTATGCGCCGACGGCATGCTGTACCGTATTGATCGATGCGGGCAAAAAACCGGTCACTTCGGCCAAGGAACAATTGAGCCCGGTCTCGCTGGCCACCACCAGGTCGCCCGGCAGGATGCCGGCGGCATTTTTCATCGGGAAGTCCAGACCGGAAGTCGCGGGTCCGGTCAAGGCGCCGCCTTCCACCACGTTGGGCGAATCGCCGTAGGCCACCGTGAGGCGGTCCGGCGCGCCGCCCGCACCGGGGGTGATGACCACCGGGGCCATGAGGAAATTAAAATCGGGCGTCGTCCGATCACTGTTGTAGGCGAGGGTATTGCAGCCGAGAACATTGTTGTTCGGCGAGACCATGCCGAATCCTGCGCTGCGCAAGGTTTTTTCCAGGGTGTACATGGCAACCGTTCCGTTGATCTGCGCATCGCCTGTCCCGGAGGCCGTGCGCTTGCGCTCCTCGGAAACGGTGTACACCTGCATGATGACGACCATGCCGATCAAGCCAATCAGCACGCCGGCCAGAATTTCCGGCAGGCTCATGCCTCGAATGCTGCGCGGGCCATGGTAGGTCTTGTGGATTTGCGGACGCATGATGGGCCTCAATTGATGTAAGCGGCCATGGAATACTGGTGTGTCGTCGTATCGGACGGGCCCTTCCAGCGCACAGTCACCGTGATTTGGGTGCCCAACGCCGCGACGGGCACGGCCGGATTCAAGGCCGTCCAGGCTGGCGCGGCGATCGTCACAATTGGAGGAAAGTTCGCGGCATCCGGCATCGCTGCATTGACCTGGGCCATCCACGTGGCAAGCGCCGCCGGGGGCGCACCGGCGCCAGCATAGGCAAAACCGGGCAGGTTGACATTGTTGGCGCCGCGTTGCGTCCACATTTCTCCAATCAACTGGCTGGCCAGATTGCTGGCTTCCGTGCGATCTCGCGATTCGGTGGCGACCTTGATACCGATCACCTGCATGCCGACCATGGCCAGAATGCCCAGCGAAAAGATGAGGATGCCGATCAGGGCTTCCAGCAACATGACGCCCGACTGAGGGGCCCGTAAGGAGATTCTCTTTGTCGTTTTCATGTCAATGCTCCGCTTAGCAGGCCCGGGAATCGCCGGCTGTCACGACTTTCGGGTCGCACATCTTGATCTGGCCGCCGACGGACACCGCCACATTCAGGCAACGCATCGGTCCTGTGTCCTGGCAGGCGCCGCCGGTGGGGTTGGTCACCCGGATCAGGGCGGCTGCCGCCAGATTCGTTTTTCCCAGGCCGTCAAACGTTATGGTCGGGTTGGTCGTGGCCACCACGGCATTGACAGTGCCTTCCGCGGCCGTTCGCGATTCCACGCTTGCCGCCTCGCCCGTGAAGACATCTGGCGAGTCAATGGTCACGCTCCAGCTCGAATCCGGTCCAGGCATGCTGAAGGTGACCGATTTGTTGCGCTGGACCGCGTTGGCGCGGGCCAGTTGCAAACCGGTCTGAACGGCTTCGGCCGCATTGCGGATCTGCAGATTCTGCAGCCAGGCGCTGAAACTGGGAACGCCGAACCCCAGCAGGACCCCCACCAATACGAAGCCGATCAACAATTCGATCAGGCTCATCCCGGATGTGGCACGCGAGCGCATCAGCAGCTTCCGTCTTTTCGCGAAATCCAGCAGGTGGCATTGCCTACCCAGCCCTTGGTTGTCGCGGGCGCCGCCACGACTGTCGTCCGGACGTTGCTTTCACTGATGGTCAAGGACAATCCTTCGAGATCGGTTCCTGCGATCCCGGCTGCCGTCACCACATAAGTATTGGCGGTTAGCGTCGTGCATCCGCCGGGTGGCGAAAACGTAAAGTATCTGGAGTTGGGAGGCGTGCAAGGGAAGCCCGCATAAGTTCTGTTGTCCTGAAACCACTGCTCCGCGCGCGCACGGACTTCCAGCAGATTGGCCTTGGCCTCGGTCAATTTCGAGCGCTGCACATATTGACTGTATTGCGGCAACGCGACGGCCGCGAGAATGCCCAGAATCGCGACGACCATCATCAGTTCTATCAAGGTGAATCCTTCAGGCTTCTTCATGCAATACCCCTTATTGATGTTGATGCGAGATTAACGACAGCGAATCCGCCATGCCACTGCCATCCGACCGGTGGTTGGTTCTGCGGAACGAACGGCAGATCCGGCCATGGTGATGCCGGCAGCATCGCGTTATCCTGTGTACAGGATGGCATTTGAAGAGGAAGCCGATTCCGCAGCCTGCTGCGGGATGCGATTCGACGAGGCAATGACGAGCAGAACAATATATGCATCGGCCCGGTCCGCGCGGCCTCAGCGGCAGCTGGCCGTGGCACTTCTGGTATCGATGGTCTTGCATGCGCTTGCGGTGATTTCCCTGCGTGATTTCTCGATCCATGAGAGGGTTTTCGACTATCCACTGGATGCACCCTTGATCATCCGGATGGAAAAACTTCCGGAGTCGAACATTGCCGTGCCGATGGTCGTTCGCAACAAATCCGCGTCTCCACGTAACAAATCACCCGATGCCAGGCAGGTGTCAAAGTCTGTACCTGCGCAGGACACACCTTCGGTTTCGCACCCCGGCGTCTCCGTGTCGCAATTGTTGTACCAGAAACCGATTCCCGCACGTGTTGGCGGGGCCTTGTTGGAAAGTGGCGAGTTTCTTCGACCGGAAGTTCTGGGCCAGAGACCTCAGGCACAGGTTCTGAGCATTCCCCGGTATCCCCTGACGGCTTCCTTGCATGGGATTTCCGGTTCAGTGGTCGTGATCCTGTTTGTAGATGAATATGGCAGGGTGGCCGATGCCGCTGCAGTGGACGCCAGCGAGTCTTTTTCGGCCTATGCGAAACAGGTTGCTGCGGATCTTCGGGGTTCTGTGTTCATGCCCGCGATGCAGGATGGTCGCGCGGTCAAAGCCGTGGAATTTGTGATGGTCAAATTTGACGCGGGCGGCGTGTCCGCATCGGAGGGCACCGCAGGTGCCGTGGACCTAAACAGGTCGCCGGCCCCGGTTCCCCGCCAATAGAGTGTATCTGCGGATTCCTCCGCTTCATTTGCTCACGTTCTCTTTCCAGTTCTGCGCTCGCGTTCGACCGCCGCAATCACTCAATCGGAATTTTCCGAGTCCGCGAGGAAGTTTGATTTGGCATGGCTACTGCATAGAAGCAGGTACAGCGGCTCGGTGGACGAACCGGCGGATGATTGCCGAAAAAACCGGGATGTCGCGGAGAGGGTGAAAAAACATGTGGTTATCTCCAAAACGCGGCATTTCTTCGGCGAACGATCCACAGGTCCGGGATGACGAATTGCGGCCACCACGCGGACTCAGGTTGGCAAGTGTGACGCAATTCGGCAAGACCGCCTCGCGACAGTGGCCGATGCCGGGCCAGATTGTGGAAGCACCCTCAAAAAGTGCGTCCCTGAAACGCAACGGAGCGGATTAGACAGAGTTTAGTTCTCAACCTATAATTTGACAGAGTGGACACCATGCAATTGACGCGAGAAAACCTGGCGGAAAAACTCCGCACCCACGGTATCAATCCGACCCATCAACGGATCGAAATCGCCAATGCGCTGTTCTCCCGACAGGAGCACATGTCTGCGGACCAGATCATGGCGATTGTCAACGAACGGCATTCGGAAACGTCCAAGGCGACGGTCTACAATACCTTGAACCTGTTTCTGGAAAGGAATCTGGTCCGTGAGGTCATCGTGGATCCGACCAAGGTGTTCTACGATCCGAACACGGCGCCGCATTATCATTTGTACGACGTGCAGTCCGGCCAGTTGACCGACATTGATGCCTCGGATATCCGCGTGACAGGGTTGCCGACACTTCCCGCGGGCATGGTAACGGAAGGTATGGACATCGTGATTCGCGTCCGGCAGGCGGAATCGGTCCAGTAGTTCCTGTCCGATAGAAATCGACAAGCGCCCGGCGAAGTATGCCGGGCGTTTTGTTTTTTGCCGACGCCCTGCCCGCTGGGTTATCAAATAAAATGGCGCGCGAAACTGTGGTGCGGTTTTCGATCCGCCGCGCTTTCGAGCATGCAGTATTTTTATCATATTGAGGGACGGTTCATGACATTTGAAAACATTCTGGTGGAAACCCGCGGAAAGGTCGGCCTCATCACGCTGAACCGCCCGAAAGCGCTCAACGCGTTGTCACCGGCCTTGATGCAAGAGCTGGCTGCTGCACTGGATGTCTATGAAGCGGACGAAAACATCGGCTGTATGGTATTGACCGGCAGCGAAAAGGCGTTTGCGGCCGGTGCCGACATCAAGGTGATGCAGGAAAAGACCTACATGGATGTCTTCAAGACCGATTTCATCACCGCGGAGTGGGAGCGGGTCTTGCGGTGTCGCAAGCCCGTCATTGCGGCGGTGGCCGGATACGCTCTGGGCGGAGGATGCGAACTGGCAATGATGTGTGATTTCATCATTGCCGCGGACAACGCGAAATTCGGTCAGCCGGAAATCAATATCGGCGTGATACCCGGTGCCGGCGGCACGCAGCGGCTGCCGCGTTTTGCGGGCAAGTCGAAGGCCATGGAAATGGTATTGCTGGGGCAGGCGCGCTTGATGGATGCCGCCGAGGCGGAGCGGTGCGGCCTGGTCAGCAGGGTAGTACCGCTGGCGGAGCTGATGAATGATGTCATGCGAACCGCAGACAAGATTTGCGAACTGTCGCTGCCCATCGTGATGATGGCCAAGGAGTCGGTGAACCGTGCATTTGAAACCACCTTGTCCGAGGGGGTGCGCTTCGAGCGCCGTTTATTCCATTCAGCATTTGCCGTGGAAGACCAGAAGGAAGGCATGGCCGCGTTTGTGGCAAAGAGAAAGCCGGTATTCAAGAATCGCTGAACGGTCTGGGAACTATCTGGAGGCTGCCTGGTGTGAAGCCAAAGGCACGCATGTTTTGACCAAGCTCCTGAGTTGTTGCGGCTTCGGTTTGCGGCCGGCGGGGCCTGCGCCGTATAATTCGCGCCCGCGTGCTGTTGTAGCTCAGTTGGTAGAGCAACTGATTCGTAATCAGTAGGTCGGAGGTTCGACTCCTCTCAACAGCACCAGCAAATCTTCAACCCCTCTGTTGTTGTGATCACCACCTTGCAGATGCTTCGCGGATCTCAAAAAAAACACCTGGTCATGTTGGCGTTCCTGTCGATTGCCTTGCCGGCGCATGCCGAGGAGGACGGCGAAGAATTGCTCGGATTCATGCAACAACCGGCCACTCGCGACGTTGCGATGCGCCACATCGATGATTTGCGCAACAAATGGAACGAGACGGCGTTTTGCCTGACAGGGGATGATCAGGGTTCTGCGGCATTCGAGGCGGTCCGTTCCTATCTCGAGGCGAACCCCGGCGAACGCCACCGACCGCGGCGGTACCTGATCGTCCAGGGATTGCGCGCGGCCTTTCCCTGTCCCGGCAATTAAGTGGTGCAGACCGGAATTAGTACGGTGGGGCGCACCGACGCCTAGCGATACACCAGCACCGGAATTTTGGAATGTGTCAGGACCCTGGCGGTTTCGCTGCCCAGCAACAGGGCTGATAGCCCACGGCGGCCGTGCGAGGCCATGAAAATCAAGTCGCAGCTGAATTGGTTGGCGGTTGCGATAACGGATTCCCAGGGATGATCATTGACAGCCAGGTGTGTCGAACAAGGCACGCCTGCCAGGCGCGACTCCTCTGCGATGGCCAGCATCAATTTTTCCCCCCTCGCGCGGGCATCCCGTTCAAACTGCTCCGCCAGCAAATCGCTCGGCCCGGCTTCCGTGTAAATCAGATAAGAGGTTGCCGGCATGGCGTGAAATCCCACGACACTCGCGCCCGTCGACTTTGCGAAGCCAATGCCCTGCGTGACGGCGGTAGCGCACAACGCTGACCCATTGGTTGGCAACAGGATTTTCCGGTACATGGCTGTCCTCCCTTTCCAAAAGTCCAGGCGCCATATTTATATCCGATTCCGGCCGTGTATTGGATAATTGATTTGGACCATCAATACCCGGAGTTCCCCGGTTGCGGGAGTATGGACGATGAAAATCACCGATCTGAAGATTCACGTATTAAAGAGCCCGCTGGCAGAGCCCTTCGCGTTCTCCCAGGGCTGGGTGCGGAGTCGCTCGGCAACCCTGCTGGAAGTATTGACCGACACCGGCATTAATGGCTGGGGGGAAGCCTTTGCGCAAGGGCTGGAACCGCCGGAAATTGCCGCCACAGCAATCGACAAAGCTATGCGTCCTCTGGTCACCGGTGCCGACCCGCTGGATATTGAGGTGTTGTGGCATCGCATGTACCACATGTCCCGGGACTATGGACGCAAGGGCTCAGTCATGTCGGCGATCAGCGCCGTGGACATGGCGCTGTGGGACATCGCGGGCAAGCATTACGGGGTGCCGGTCCACAAGCTGCTGGGTGGGGCGTTCCGTGCCCGGGTGCAGCCTTATGCGACGGGCTTCTACCGGATCGGGGGCCAGGGCGAGGCGTCCAGACTCGCGGACGAAGCGATTCGCCATTTCGAGGCCGGATTCTCTCAGATGAAAATCAAACTGGGATTCGGCGTGGAGGACGATATTGCCGTGATGCGCGCAATTGCTCGCGCAATCCAGGGCAAGGGGGTGCGTTTGATGGTGGATACCAACCATGCGTATGGACGGGCCGAGGCCCTGCGGCTGGGGCGGGCGCTGGGCGAATACGACCTGCGCTGGTATGAAGAGCCCGTGGTTCCCGAGGATGTGCAAGGATATTTGGAAATGCGCCGGCAACTGACCATGCCTATTGCGGGCGGTGAAAACGAACACTCGGTATACGGTTTCGGGGAATTCCTGGGCAGCGGGGCGGTGGACATCGTGCAACCCGACCTGGGTAGTTGCGGGGGTCTGACCGCCGGCAAACATGTCATTGCGCTGGCTCAGGCGCGCGGCGTGCAGGTGAATCCGCACGTCTGGGGTTCCGCCGTGGCCCAGGCGGCCTCGTTGCAGTTTCTCGCTGCAGTACCGGTGGCGAATCACTCGCTATTCGCACAGGAACCCATCCTGGAATACGACCGCTCCTCGCATCCGTTTCGGGGGCAACTGGTGCGTCATCCGATCGAGCAGGTCGGGGGATGGGTTGCTGTGCCGGATCGGCCCGGCCTGGGCGTGGAAGTCGATCGTTCGGTGCTGGAAAAATTCCGGGTCTGAACCATGTCCGAGCGCTCTCTCGAACGTATTACCAAGACCGACTTGAAGAAACTGGCGCGCCTGGCCAGTGCGGAACGCGAGGATTTTTTCGAGCGGCATCCGGAGTGGGCGCTGCTCTATCGCAAGCGGCTGATTTGTACCGCCCTGTGTGAGGACTCGGCCCTGCATTTTTTCAACGGCACGACCGGAGTGCGTGATTTTCAGGTTTGGAGTTTTTTTGCTGCGCATGCTGATGCGGCGTTTCCCTACAAACAGGTTTCCAGGCGGGACTTCGGCAAGTCAAAATTTGGTGCGGACCCGGACAATCCTCAGGCTTACGTAGGCAGGCGCGTGGAATTGCATGGCCGCTCCCTGGAGTGCCTGGCCTGGGAAAATCCAATCGAAACGCTGCAGCAATACCTCAAGAGTGGCGAAACCCCGACCGCGCGGGAACTGCGGGAAAAGGCGGTGGTATTGATCGAGCCTGAGCGCCTTGTGGGTTACGTGGCGTGGCCATCTCTGGCGGTGGCGATGATCTGATCAAACAACGCCGTACAAAAAACAATTCGGCCCCGGATGCGATTCTCTAGGGAATCGCATCCGGGGCCGGAGTCTGTTTCATCCTACCGGATCGCGCAACAGTCGGAACTGCCTGCCATTGCGTCGTCCGTCTTGCTCCCCCCCCCGGCTATGAGTGCCAGATGTTTTGATTGTCTGAGGCGCGGTGCCTTTCACACGTATTTTTCTGATTCTCGTCCCGCCCGACGCAACGGCGTCGCACGTGCCCGGCAACTTCGCCATCGGGGCGCGTATCGGGTAATGCAGCTCAGAATTGATCGGTACCGGCTCCGCGTGGTGCCACGTCTGTTGCGCGCATCCGAGCCAGTACAACAAGCGGACCGGAGCAAAGACTAAATGTGCATCCCCACAGGCGTCAAGTTTCCATGCCCCGCCGACCGTGGATTTTTTCTGACTTCCCGGTCAGTAAGCCACTTCGTGATGCCCGGCAAAAAAATTGCCTCGACGGCGTCGATTGGCATCCGGTTTTTACGCGGTTTGTGGCAATGGTCGCAGGTCAGTAAAATTCTGCTACGCGCCAAAGTGATTCCGGCGCCGATTCTGCGGAAAATCCTGATGAGAAAAACTTTGCTGTCCTGTTGCCTTTTGTTGTGGATGGGAGGATGCAAGGCCCCGGCGCCCAAATCGCCGGATATCGCGGACCGTCGTCCGGTGGTCACGCTGGCCGACGGCAGCCGATGTGTGCAGCCAGCCGATTTCGACCTGCTGCGCGACACCGAAAATGCCGCCCGGCTGCGTGAACTGTTTTTGGCCGATGGCAAGCCCGAGGAATGGATGCCCAAGGTTCGCGAGTGGAAAATCGGCTATGGCGAGGTGGACGCAGTTTTTTTCGAATCCTGCAAAGCCTGGGAGGCAAAGTCCCTGGCGAAGCCCGATTTGGATCGGCGTCGGGTGAACTACCTGGCCCTCCGCCAGCAACTGCTGGACGATGGCATCAAAAAATGGCTCACCACCGGGCGTATCGAAGACGCAGGCAAACTGTGCCTGGTCATTTTCGGAGACGAGACCGGCAATCCGAAAAATTTCACGCGTCTGGTGCCTGGAGATACCTCAGTGGACGATTGCGCCTTGATGACACACAAATTGGGCGCAAGTCGTGTATTGCTCGGCTGTACCGAGGGAAGATGGAAAAATCGTTGGTCTGCCGAATCGATCGAAGTAGGCCCGCTCGGCACCAAAGACCGCCGCCTCAGTCTGAAGCGAAAAAACCGCATTCCGGAAATCAACTGCGCCTGGAACAGTGTATAAGAATCCAGCGTGATGGACTGCGGCCGGCTGGCTACGCCTGGCGAAAATCTTGGAGAACTCTTAAAGGGAGAAAATCATGTTGGCGAATTTGTCGGGCGTCTTGTTGCAATTCTTGAAATTCAACGCCGTTTCCGGCGGCAGTGGTGCGCAGGAGTGTAGTGGCACCATTACTGCTGATGAGGCCCGCAAGGCGGAAAGTGCGCGATTCCAGGCACAAATGGCCGGTGACGTCTCCGCCATGCAAAAATTGTTCGGGGACGATCTGGTCTATATCCACTCCAGTACCGTGCAGGACACCAAGGCGAGTTTTATAGAATCGATCCGGTCCGGCAACGTCAAATACCGCAAAATGTCCCAGGGTGAGATCAAGGTGCGCACCTACGGATGTATTGCCATTGTGAGCGGCCGCAGCACGTTCGAAGTCACGGTAAAAGGGGAAGGCCGCACGTTGGACCTGTTGTTTCACGCGGTGTGGGCCAAGCGGGCCGCCGGTGTGCAGTTCGTGTCCTGGCAGGCGACCAAGTTGCCCTGATACAGGAGTTTTCCCGCACCAGGGTTCGCAAGGATGCATCGTGGCGGAATTTGGGCCGCGTCCTGTTCAAGCCCGGGCGACGCAGGTCGTAGTCCCCTGCGGACACCGTGCCCTTTTCTGCCTATCCACCCAGAACCCTCGTTTTTTCTGACATGTCCATATCCCTGCAACGCCTCGGCGCACTGGTCGATTATGCGCAACAGGCCCTGAGCATACGAAGCCAGCCGGTTTCCAATCTTGCCAATCCTGAAGGGTTCCTGCTTTTCGATCATCAGGCGCACGGTATTGCAGGGGTGCGTCAGAACCTCGCGGGTCCGCAGGAAAACGATGACATCTGGCTCTCCGTCGCCCAGCCTCCCGCGCCGTCCGTCCCGCCGCTGGCAGACAGTGTCTGGCTTGCGCCCTGGCTGAATGTGGGCAATGGTGATGTCTCGGCTCCAGCGCTGGCCAGGGAAATCGATGCCTCTGCGCTGATCGCCGCTGGCACGCACCGTGACGCAAGTGTTACATCAAGCGATTTTGCGACACCTGCCATCGCCTCCCATGCACGCGTGACGCTGGATGCTTTTCCGTTTCGGGAAAAGGTTCTCGCGTTGCACGCCCAGTACGTGACTGAGGGTTGGCAACCCTGGGCGGAAGCCGAGCGCAACCGTCGGCAGTTGGCGCAGCTTTATGTGAAGTTGTTCACCTTGCATCAGGAACTGGCGGGCTCTCTGGGAGAGGGACAAATCGAGCTGGTCTGGGCAATGGGGATGGCTGTTGCGTCTGTCGGCGGGCGAAAATTCGTGCACCCGCTGGTCACCAACGCGGTCGAGTTGACTTTTCATCCGCAGACGCATGCCGCGGAAATTCGACCCCGGAATGCGGATCCCAGGCTGGAGCTGGCGTTTCTCGCCCAATCGGACAGGACCGTACTGGCAACGGCGGAAAAGTCTGCAGAGACGTTTCTTTCGAATGCGACCGTGTCGCTCAGTCCCTTTGACCCATCCAGTTACGCGCCTCTGCTCGAAATTGCCAGACGCGCGATCGGGATGGCGCCGTCTGGCGCGCCGATTGGAGCGACCGAAGCATCAGGGGAGGCATTTCAGGTGTTGGACACCTGGGCGGTGTTTGCGCGAGCCCGCAGTTCCAGCGAAACCGTGCTGGATCTGGAGCGTTTCCGGTCCGTGCTCAATGCGTTGCCCAAGCAAGCTGTTATTCCGGGAGCCGTCAGCGCATTGGTGACAGAGCCCGCCGCCCGGCGCGAAAATCTGACTCTGACCTCCTATCGCGGCGTCAGTGCGGCCTATCATGAAAAAACGACGCCAAGCCAGGAAGCGGTGCGCGATCTGTATTTCCCGAAACCCTACAACGATGAGCAGGCGCGTATCGCGCAGTTGCTCGAATCTTCCGACGGTGTGGTCGTGCAAGGTCCCCCCGGGACCGGAAAAACCCACACCATTGCCAATATCGTCTGCCACTGGCTCGCCAATGGCCGGCGGGTGCTGGTGACGTCCATGCGCGATCCGGCACTGGGAGTGCTGCGTGATCAACTGCCGGAAGCGATCCGGCCGCTGGCAATCTCCCTTCTTGCTGCTGAGCCTGGCGACGCAGAACCGTTCGAACGCTCGATTCGAAAAATTGCCACCGAAGTGCAAAGCATGGACCTGTTGTCGGCAGCGCGCGAAGTGGAACGGGCCGAACAAACCATCGATGCCTTGCATACCCATCTGAAGCGCATCGATACCGACATGGGCCGCTGGGCGAAACTCAATCTGTCGCGCATCGACATGGAAGGCGACGATATCGCGCCGCAGGATGCCGCGCAGGAAGTGGTGCGGCATGCCGGTTCCTTCGAATGGATCCCGGATCCGCTGGGAGTCGGGCCGCACTACGCGCCGCGTGTTGGTGTTGCCGATCTTGTGCGGCTGCGCGAGGCGCGCCGCCAGCTCGGTCGGGACATCGAGTACCTCGGTTGCCCATTGCCCGCGCTGGAAGATTTTCCTTCTGCGCCGAGAATGTCCCAGGCCCATGAAGAGTTGCAGCGCGTCTCCCGACTCATGGAAACCGCGCGCTCCGCCGATTTGCCGGCGATGAGCGGCGCCGGGGCCGGCGTCATTGCCGAGGCGCGGGCCTTGACAGAATTGCTTGCGCGCCTGAATTGGCTGCGCGCGGAACTCGACACGGCGCGCCTGCCCTGGAGCGGGGAGGTGCTCGAGCGCATCAAGCGTGGTGAGCCGCGTGCTCTGTTCGAGGTATTCCATGGTCTGGCGGCGGAGATCGAACAGCTGGCTGTATACCGCACCCGCCTTCTCGACCAGCCCGTCACTTTGCCGGAGGCCGCCGAATCCGAGGCTGATTTCCTGCGCGGGGTGGCCAATCTTGCCGAAGGCCGTCGCGCCTTTGGCATGGTCGCGGCGCTTGGCAAATCGGAAATTCGAAAATACCTGGACCAGGTGCGCGTTGCGGGCAGTCCGCCGGCCAGTCCCGAAGAGTGGCAACGTGTCACGGAATATCTATCCTTGCAGAAAAAACGCCGCGAACTCACTGCAAGATGGAACGCGCTGGCCCCTGAAATCGGATTCCACTCCGTTCTGACGGCGGATGCCAAAGGCCGCCTGTCGGCGGAATCCCAGCTCGCGCTGTATTCGCGGGTCAGGGAGTTGGCGGCGATGGAAGACGAATTACGCCGCCGGGCAATGTTGTTGTTTCTAGGCTGGGCGCCAGCGGCCATGGCGATCAAGGATCGCGCGGCGCTGGCCGCGCTCGAACGGGTGATTGCGCATCACCTCGAGAAATTCCGTGTGAGCGAATCGGCAGAATTGCTCGAACGCATGCAACGGATATTGGATGGCAAGCGCGGTTCCGTCGTGGAGGTGTTGCGCCGGTTTTTTTCGCACACTCTGGGCAATCCTGAGGTGAGTGATGGTGCATTGCGTGCCGAGTGGGCCACGGTAATTGCCGAGCTGGTGCGCCTTCAATCCCTGTCCGCGCCCTTGCAGGCGGTGGCGGAAGTCCTGGCCCTGGTGACCCAATCTGGTGCGCCCAGGCTGGCGCGGCTTCTGATGCAGCCGACGCCGGCGGATCCGCAGCAGGGGGTTCCGGAAACGTTTCTTCGTGATTGGCGTCTGCGCCGGATGGCGACCCATCTTGCAGCCATCGATTCGCGCGAAGAATTCAAAAAATTGTCTACCGTACGCGCCGGGGTCGAGCACGATCTGGCGCTTGCTTACGAAGATCTCGTAGTGCGTCGTTCGTGGCTGAAACTGGCCGGCAACGCCACACCGGAAGTGCGCGCCGCGCTGCAAGCCTATCTGAATGCCATTCAGCACATCGGCAAGGGGACCGACAGGCGAGCATTGCGCTATCGCCGCGACGCCCGGCGTGCTGCCGCACTCGCGCACCAGGCGGTGCCGTGCTGGATCATGCCGCATTATCGGGTTTCGGAAACGCTGCCGGCGCAGTTGGGATGTTTCGATCTGGTGGTCATCGACGAAGCGTCCCAGTCAGACCTGTCCGCTTTGCCCGTGTGGCTTCGCGCCCGAAAGATTCTGGTGGTGGGGGATGACAGGCAGGTCTCGCCCCAGGTCATCGGGGTCGACGAAGAGCGCATTCGCAACCTCATGCGGCGTCATCTGGACACGCAGGTGCCCTTGTACCGGGCCCAGATGTCGCCCGAGCGATCGATTTACGATCTGGCCAAGGTGGTATTTGGCGATGCAGGTGTGATGCTCAAGGAACATTTCCGCTGCATTGCCCCGATCATTGAATACTCCAAACGCGAATTTTACGGGCATGAATTGCGACCCTTGCGCCTGCCCGGCAATTCGCAACGACTGGACCCGCCGTTGATTGACTGTTTCATCGAAAACGCCCGTCGCGAGCAGGACATCAACGCCGATGAGGTGGAATTCATCGTCGGTGAAATCGGGCTTCTGACCTCCGATCCCAAGATGCGGCGGCGCTCGATTGGCGTGGTTTCTCTGCTGGGCGAGGCACAGGCGCTGCGCATCTGGGAGCGTCTGACCGAGGAACTCGGCCCCGAGGTGATTCGCCGCCATGCGTTGAGTTGCGGCGATGCCCGCCTGTTCCAGGGACGTGAGCGCGACGTGATGTTTCTATCCATGGTGGCGGCGCCCAACGAGGTGGGTGCACCCCTCTCGCCGGACGGTTACGCACAGCGCTTCAACGTTGCGGCTTCCCGGGCGCGGGACCGGATGATTCTGGTGCGTTCGGTGGAGGTGCACCACCTGAGCGAGGCGGACCGCCTGCGCCGCGGCTTGATCCAACATTTTTCCAAACCCTTCGGCGAGGAGCGGCCCCGCGTGACCGACATGCGCCAGGTCTGCGAATCGGCCATGGAGCGCGATTTGTTCGACTGGCTCAACGCGCAGGGCTATCAGGTGACACCGCAAGTCGCGGTAGGCGCCTACCGGATCGATCTGGTGGTCGAAGGTCGGCAGGATGCGCGTTTGGCAATCGAATGCGACGGCGACCGTTATCTGGGGCCCGAGCAGTGGGTCGAAGACATGCGCCGGCAGCGCGCGCTGGAAAGATTGGGTTGGGTTTTCTGGCGGTGCTTCTCCGCCACGCTCACGCGTTGCCGGGACGCGGCACTGGCGGATTTGCGTGCCGCGCTGGACGCGCAAGGCATCGAACCCATCGGTCGTGGCGGGTGGGGACGTCGGCGCCTGACCGAAGCCCGGCGCGTGCTGGCCGGGCGCAAGGCCCTGGTCGCCTGACGCGCCTTTTTCTTCAGAGGTGGATCAAATAATCAATTCGCCCAACCCATACACCTCATAGGCCTGGCCGTCGAGCGTAATCTCTCCCTTGACGATTCCCATCGAGAACCCGCCCATCACCCAGTTGGATATCTGGTTACGTTCGTAAAGCCGCAATGTGGCACCGCCAGCACCGGATTTTCCTTGCCAGCGTATCGACCATGCCACCGGCCATCGATAAATCCCCAAAGCTTGTTCGCGGGCCGTCACATCGACGGTCAATCCGGCCAGAGAATGCGTCCCGCTTGAAAGGGAGAAAAACCCGAGCAGGTTGCCGCTCAGGTCCGCGCCTTTTTCATTGCGATGTGTGTGCATGTAGAAATCGGCGTCCCGCCCGGCTAGCAGATAAAGGCCGTGAAAATCCTTCCAGTAACCGAAATACTTTCGCGTCAGTCGATTGAAGTCCGGTTTCATGAAATATTCGAAAATGACCCGCCCAACCAGGGTGCGGCCCTGCCAGCTCAGCACAGCGGGCGCGGACCCCAGCCAGAAGCTGCCACTCTGATCGGATTTAACCGAATGCGGAACGATGGGACGGATTTTCAGTGTCAGCGCATTGCTGCTGCCATGGATCGTAAGGCCGGTCAGCGCGCTGCCCTGAAAGCGGAAGTGTTGCGAGTCGGGAATGCCGATCAGTTCCTTGCCGGAATTGTCATAGGCGCCGTTGCCCTGCACGGGAATCCACCCCGCGTTCTCGTCGTGCAGGACCAGAAAATGTTCCGCCTGATAAGCACTGCCATCGCGCCCCCGATTGTTGTCGAGGGCAAACGCGACCCGTCCCTGCGTATCCGAGCCGACGAACGAGAAATAATCCGATACGTAGACCAACGATGAGCCGTTGATGGTCGCAGCAATGCTGTCGGTGGAAAGTTCAACCGGTTTGGCGGTCTGAGGCCAGCCAAGGACGGCCAGCAGAATGAAGCTGGCCCACACGGGCAGTCTGAAAATCTGGAAGGCTG
>JBJXFN010000011.1:0-2906 GCA_046155535.1 Burkholderiales bacterium | reverse complement strand
CCAGATCAACGCAAGCTCATGCATACCACCATGCAGACGCTGGGTCGAGTGGCCATCATCGGCGGCACAGTGCTGGTGTCGCTGGCCAATGTATTTCTGATGAAAGGCGTCGGAGAATTGCCGGAGGCGGAAAAGGCTGGGCGTTATCTTTTGGTTTACCAATTGGCGCTCGTCATACCGATCGTTTCGGTGCTTGGAGTTGGTCTGGCCACGTGGCTGCGGCATCGCGCCATTGCCGGGCTGATGGCCGGCGGACGAACCAGGAAAGAATCCGAGGCCGCCCTCGAAGTCCATGCGCAGCGCCCGCCGATCAACTGGTGGATTCTCGGCGGTGGCCTGCTATTCACAGTGATCTCTCTCTCGGTGGGCCTGGGCCAGGTGAGTGGCGCGGAAGAAATCGTCTTCGCACTCTCGATGGCGATTGTGCTGTTCTTGATCTGGCGCATTACCCGGGAGCTCGACCCCGATGCCCGCAACATGCTGGTTGGTACAGCGATCGTGATTTTTGTCTTTCGTGCCGTGCCTGGGCCGGGGGCTGGCTCGACATGGTGGATGATGGACGTGCTGAAGTTCGACCAGCAATTCTTTGCGCAACTGTCGCTCATCGTGTCCGTGTTGACATTGTTCGGCATGTTCATTTTCCGCCGCTTCATGGCGGATAATTCGATCGCCTATATCGTCGGCGCGCTCACCATCGCCGGAACGATATTGGCACTGCCGATTGTGGGCATGTTTTACGGACTGCACGAATGGACGGCCGCCCACACCGGCGGGGTGGTCGATGCACGCTTCATCACCCTTTTCGACACGGCACTGGAGTCTCCGCTGGGACAGATCGCCATGATCCCGATGCTGGCCTGGATAGCCAACTCCGCGCCGGAAAAACTCAAGGCAACTTTTTTTGCCGTGATGGCCTCGTTCACCAATCTCGCCTTGTCCGCATCGAATCTGGGTACCAAGTACCTGAACCAGATGTTCAGCGTGACGCGGGAAGTCAAGGACGCCACGGGCGCGGTGAAAGTACCGCAGGATTACAGCGAACTGGGCATGCTGCTGACAGTGGTTACTGTCATCGGTCTGCTCCTGCCGTTCCTGGCGATTGCCTTTGTAAAGGCCACGCGTTTGCGAAACGCCTGAACCAGTTCACCGGCGGCGGTTATTTTTTCCCGCCGCCTGCACTGCGTTGCTCCGCGACCGGCAACACGGACACCGATGGCGCCTGCTTCGACTCCGGAACTTCTCGGGCCTCCGCGTACCGGCCCCGGGCATACACCAGCGGCGGCCGCCCTGAGGATTCGTGGGCGAGCACTTCGCCGATGAATATGATGTGATCACCGCCGGGATGGCGGGCACTGTGTCGGCACTGGAAACTTGCCGCCGTTCCTTCCAGGATGGGCAGCCCGGCGATGCCTTCCCGCCAGGCCAACCCGTTGAATTTCTCACCGCCGGTCTTCGCAAAGCGGTCGGACAGCGCACGCTGATCTGCCGCCAGCACGTTCACAGCGAAATGCGAGGCCTGGGCGAAGGCATCGTAACTTGCCGCACGCAGTGACAAGCTCCACAGCACCAGAGGCGGCACGAGTGACACCGTATTGAAGGAGTTCACCGTCAGGCCCACCGGTTCGCCGGCGGTAGTGCGCGTGGTCACGATCGTCACGCCGGTGACGAAGGACCCCAAGTCCCGGCGCAGCAACGTCGGATCGACAGGCTTCTGGCTCATCGTTGCGCCTTCGCGTACCTCATGCGGCCTTGGCGTTGGAGGGCGCGGCGGCTTGCAATGTCGGCCAGATGTGCTTCATGAATTGTTCCAGCTCCCAGATCACCTCGTCCTTGGGCTGCTGCGCGTAATGCCAGATCAGTGTCAGGTACTCGGTCGGGCACTTCGCGAATTCGTCCTGATAGATCTTGCGCGTCTGGTCCAGCGTGCCACCCAGAAACAGGCCGGAATCCTTCATGTTCTGCACCCAGTCCACATTGGCGGGCAGTTGCGGGAAAAACGGCGAATAGAAATTCTTGTAGATGTCGAGGTCGTACTGGACGAGCTTGCGGTTGTAGTCCTCTTCGGATTTGGCGATATGCGTCCAGCGGCAGGAGTTCTGGCGTTCGCCGAACTGGAAATGCAGGCCGTGCCTGGCCGCTTCCTCCTGATACATTTTCGCGTACTTCACCACCACATCGCCTTTTGAAAAATGCACCACGCGGAAACCGTTGCGCGCGCAATAACGCACGGAAGGCTCGCTGCGGCTTACCGCAACGAAGATCGGTGGATGCGGGTTCTGATAAGGCGCCGGCACCACGCTGAAGCGGCGCAACACGCCGTTGGCATCGGCTTCGCCCTCGCCTCCGGCCGCCTGGGTGATCTTGTGCGCGGGATACCCGACGATGCCGGTGTCCAGCGGATAGGGCGCCTGATAGTACTTGCCGTCGAGCCGCACTGAATCCTCCTTCCAGCATTGCAAGACCATGTTCACCCGTTCCTCGAAAATCTGGCGGTTGCGCTCGTCATCGCTACTGCCGTCGGACAAGGTCGCCCGCGTTTCGGTGAACTGCCCGAGCGTGTTGGTCCAGCGCGACTGGTAACCCCGGGCGAAGCCGACGAAATAGCGGCCCCGCGTGATGTGGTCGAGGATCGCGGTTTCTTCTGCCACCCGAATCGGGTCCTGGGTGGCCATGACATAGCCCAGGGCGCCGACGTGGATTTTCTTGAATTGCGAAGCCCACCAGGCGTTCAGGATGCCGGGATTGGGGCCAACTTCATACCCTTCGGAATGCAGATGGTGCTCGATGGTGCTGGCCCCCCAGACGCCCAGCTCTTCGGCCGCCCGGATGATGTCGATCCAGTCGTGCAGGGCGCGATGATACAAGTCGCGATTGCGTCCGATCGGGCGCTTGCGCTTGCGGTCTTC
>JBJXFN010000004.1:0-37360 GCA_046155535.1 Burkholderiales bacterium | reverse complement strand
GGCAGTGGATTCCCCAGCCGGTGTCACTGGCGTTGATCAGCACCGGTGGCCGCCACGCCATCGCGTCGCGCGGCAATTTCGCGATTCAGGGAAACTGGGTGTGGCGTTGGAAGGACTGGATCGATCGGCGATTCATGTACAGGTATGAGGTGGGTGTCATGCGTTGACAATGCAGTCATCGCGATAAACAAAAATCATTGCACCGCATTCGTCGTGCCTTGATTTAATCTATTGCGAAATTCTCAACTACATGACACTTCCCTGACCCCCATCCAATCTGCTTCGCTACCTGGACAGCCCGCCATGGGCATTACTGTCATTTTGCGATTCGGACGTTGCGAAGGACAAGCTGGACGATCGGGTGAGGCCATGACTCAAAGCCCGAAAGTCCGGGCCCCACGGGAAGAATTCCGGTCTTTGCGATGTCCTCTCTTCCAGGCGCGGTCATCAGCGCATCCACATAGAGAGTGTGTTTGGTGTTGTTGTGGATGCGAAGCACCATCATGGCGGCGCCATCCGGCTCCACCACCTGAGTGAATTTCAGCGTCACATCCACCTTTTTCACGTCTGGCCGGTAACTCACCTTGCGAACGGACTTGTCCTGAATGTCGAGGTCGAGCCCGAATTCGTCGCCCTTGAAGAGATATATATTGCCGTCGTGGACAAAAGGAATTTTCCCAAACTTCTCTTCGTAGAACCTCTCTTTGTCGATGTGCAGATGGAGGGTGAACGGCTCGCGGAAAACAGTATCCTCGCCAGCGTTGGCCGCCGCACAGGTGATGCCGATAGCGGCAAGGACCACAGCTTGTACAAGGAGTGCTTTCATGGCGTATCCGAAAATGCGAGAAATGCCCAATCAGGATAGGAGGAACACTGGAGTGGGCCTACCGCGCGCGACCAACATCAGCGATTGCGGACTCGTAAATCCTCTCCATCTGGAGATCATTTACGGTGGCCCAATCTGGTGTTTCTGTAACCAATGCCCGACCCAATGCCTGCCCTTGCGCCACAAGTTTGTTTCCCTCCTGGCAACGTTTTCCACTCCATGTGTCTAGGCCTTGCGACATTGTCGTACTTGACGAAAGCGCCTCGGCAAGCGCCACGGCATCTTTTATTGCTTTCGTAGTGCCGGCCCCAACGTGCGGCCTGGCCAGCGTTGCAGCGTCTCCAACGAGGCAAATGCGTCCCGCGTAGTAAGCGGGCAAATTTACATCATAGATTCCTTGAATAAATGGAAGTTGCGTTGCCTCTATGACCTCCTGAATAGAGAGCGAAAAGAACCTTGTCGCCAGTAGCTGAAGGTGGTTTCTTTGATCTTTTGTTACTGCGCCAGGAGGCAGTGAACTCCTATGCTTGGTGCCGTGTGCATCGGTAAGCGCGGCTTCAAGGTTATCCTCTGAGACCCTCTCGTACAAAACCCAATTGAGCCTTCGCTTCGCGAAATCCACTTCCCCTTTGGGTCCTGGCACCATGTAGAAAACCGCATGACCACTCTCATACACGGCGAAAAGTCGAACATTTTCGAATAGGGCCATGTCGCGAACTAATCTTTCTGGAACTATTCCCCTCCAGGCTATATACCCGGCGTAGCGCGGAACACAGTCGGGAAACAGCGCTTTTCGGCCAAGAGAGTCATTTCCGTCCGCGCAGACAACCAGATCGAACGACCTTGTCGTGCCATCCGATAACCGCAATTCCCCTCCATCATGTGCATTTCGAACCGCTTCGACACGTATGCCCGCACGAAAAACTTCATTGGGAACACGCTGACGTAGTTCACGGTAAAGGACATCCCAATTTGTGGAATCTACAAGTGATGGTGATTCCCATATAGTCTTACCGAACCGTTGGTCTTGCTCGTCGCTGCGTACTACGAACTGCCGTTTTCGGACCGGGAAGAATGACAACCCGGCACCCACGAGATCTCGCTCTCGCAGAAAATCGAGCACTGAAAGAGTCAATGTAATACCCGCGCCGCGATCCTCAAGATTCCTTGAACGCTCAAACACAGTAACGTCGAACCCAAGCCGTCGCAATTCGATCGCAGCGGCACATCCTCCAATGGATCCCCCGACGATGGCAACACTAAGCTTTCCGATCGCCACTACATCCTCCGCACGCGGAATTGGCCGCGGCGCGATTCCTTAATCGACTTTCATGTCATTGGCGCGAATCAATGCGGCCATCTTCTTCGTTTCAGATCGGAGAAACGCGCCTAGTTCGTCTGGGGTTGTTGTAATTACGTCAGCTCCTATTTCAGCCACCATTTCGGCAAACTCTGACGAATTAAGAATGGGTTGCAGCGCCCTGTAAATTTCATCCACTGTCCCTCGGGGAGTGCCACCAGGCGCAAGGAAGGCATTCCATCCCCAAATATCGATCGTGGGCAAGCCAGCCTCCGAGGCAGTTGGTACATCCGGAAGCGCAGGCTTTCTCTTCGAGCCAACCACGAGCAGCGGAGTCAACTGCCGGGACGATATGAGTTGCGCACTCGTCGTCATCCAATCGAACATCAATGACGTGTGCCCAGCAATTACGTCAGTGATCGCCTGACTCCCGCTTTTATATGGAACATGCGTAATATCAATTCCGGCAGCGTGGTTCAACTGCGCCAATAGGAGATGTGTGATGGTGCCATTCCCGGCAGAGCCTCCGGAAAAGAACCCTGGTTTGGTCTTTGCCATTGCCACTAATTCAGTAGCTGACTTAATGCCGAGCCCGGGATGGACCACAAGAATTGGCCGACTAACAATAAATCGGGTGATCGGCGTTAGATTTTTATCTACGCTATAAGGCAACTTTTGGTAAAGATTAGGAGCGATCGTAAGTTCGCCCACCCCTGCGAAAAGAAGGGTGTACCCATCCGCCGGCGCCTGAGCGACAGCAGCCGTTCCAATGGTCCCGCCCGCCCCAACCCTATTTTCGACGATGACCGATTGACCTGTTGCTTTGCTGAGTCGGTCTGCAATTCTTCGGCCCCATATATCGTTTGGAGTACCTGCTGCGTAAGTAACCACAATCTTTACAGGCTTTGAAGGCCAAACTTCCACCGCCATGGCAACTGCGCTGGACATCAGCACCCCGATCGCAACGCCCAATCGAAGAATACATGTCAGATTGTTCACGGAAATCTCCCAAATAATGGTGGCACAGAATTAACTCTAGTACCCTTCTCCGATCCAGGTATTCGTCAATCCAGGCAGACATATCCCCCGCATCGTTAGATACAGCACTTCCCCTTCATGGAATCTTAGAAACACCTTCCTGATTCGTGATCGTAGCAAAGAGTTCCGAAAGGTGACGGTTAGCCAGGAGAAGTGAGCATGTTCCCGGTATTCTCTTCGTCCTGGTCAATCCTGGCCCAAACCACGATCCTCGCAGCACATACCGAATTCTTCGCCGGAGGCGAGGCTCTTTTGCCCTTCACTCATTCACTCATTCACCCCTCAAACCTCGCCTCCGCCACCCCCCTGACCCCCACATCCATTGCCAGCAGCGCCCCGGCAAGCGGTTGCCTGGCAAGTTCTTCGGCGCTCAATTTCTGCGAGGCGGTGGTGACAAACAGGATATCCAGATCCGGTCCGCCAAACATGCAACTGGTCGGGCGCTGCAAAGGCAGCTCGATGGTGCGCAGTCGCTCGCCGGTGGGTGCATAACGACTGATGCGCCAGCCGTCGTATTCGGCGCACCAGAGGCAGCCTTGTTCGTCCACGGTGCAGCCGTCGGGGATGGCCGGGGCAGGCACCGAAAACAGTGCGCGCCGTCGGGATGGTGTACCGGTCGCCGGATCGTAATCGTAGGCAGAAACCGTTCGCGTAAGGGAATCCGCAAAGTACATGGTGCGCCCGTCGGGGCCCCAGCACAGGCTGTTGGGAATGCAGATGGCGGTTTCCACCGGCACGCAGGATGCGCCATCGAATCGGTAAAGCGTGCCCTCCGGTGCCCGCGTGACATCGTTCATGGTGCCGGCGAAGAACCGGCCCTGCCGGTCGCACTTGCCATCGTTGAACCGGCGCTCCGGAAATGATTTTTCAGGTGCGGCAAGGCGCTCCAGCATTCCGCTGTCGGTATCGAAAAAGGCCAGGCCGCTTTTCAGTGCCAGCAGCAATCCGCCGGATTTCCGGAGGGTCAGCGACCCCACCATTTCAGGCAGCTTCCACTCGTCGATGCGGCCGGCCGCCCAGTCGCAGCGGCGCACCAGTTGATTGCGGATGTCCGTCCAGTAGAGCGTCCCGGTTTGCACATCCCAGACCGGGCTCTCGCCAAGAATGTCGGTCTGGCTGCCCACCCTTTCAAATGGCTTCATGGTTGCGTGGTTCCTGACTTATGGGTATGGTTTGCAAATTACTGTTCCGGTCGCCCGCACGTGACAACCATGGACCGCTACGTCATTACCGTCGATTTCTGGCTGAAGCCTGGCGCTCTGGAACCGTTTCTGACCCTCATCAAGGAAAACGCCCGAGTGTCGCTTGCCGAAGAAGCCGGCTGCAATCGCTTCGATGTCATGATTGAAAAGGGCAAGCCGGATCATGTGCTGCTCTACGAAATCTACCAGAACCGCCCGGCATTCGACGTACACCTGAAATCGCGCCATTTCGCCGAGTTCAGCGCGGCATCGAAACCTTACGTGCAAGACAAGAAAATCGTTGAATTCGAGTATTGCAACGATGCCGGGAATTAACGCGGACAAATGACCCATTTGCCGCTGTCACGCCCGGCTCAAACCGGTAATATGTGATTCGCGTCTTCGGTACATCGCAGAACCGGCAGGCATACCCGCTGTCCGGTGCAAACTGGCCCCTGGAAACTTGGGAGATAAGGCATGACTTGGCTTGATTTTTACCTGATCGGCGGTTTAGTTCTGCTGGTGGTTCTGATCCTCTTGCGAAAAAAAATCTGATTATTCGGCCGGTGAGCCGGGCGCCCGCGAGGACGCCCGTTCGAGTAGTTCCCTGACCTGTGGCGGATAAGGCAGCGGTGCCACCGCACCGTATCCGGTCGTGGCGATTGCCGCCGCAGCATTCGCAAACGTCAAGGCTTCCAGAAACTCCTCTCCCGCCGCCATTCGCGCCAACAGCGTGCCGGCAAAACAATCCCCAGCGCCGGTCGCGTCCACACATTCCACGCGATGTCCGGCAATCTTCATGCGGCGCGTCGCATTGCTGCCGATCACCCCCTCAGCACCGAGTTTGAGTGCCACCGCCGGCGCACCGGCGGCGTGGCACCAGTCCAGAATGGCGTCCGGCTTCGTCAGTCCACACAACAATTCCGCATCTTCCACGCTCAGCAGGAAATAATCGCATTGCGCCACCGTCGCCCGGATGACCGTGCGCGCGATGTCCAGGGACCAAAGCCGTGGGCGCAAATTGCAGTCGTACACCACGGGCACGCCGGCGGCGCGGGCGGTTTCGATTGCCGCCCGGACCGTATCGCGCGCGCTGGCACTGATCGCCTGGCTGATGCCGGAGGTGTGAAGAAATTTCGCGGCGCGGATCAGATCCCGGTTCAGGTGCTCGGGACGCATCTGGCTCGCCGCCGAACCTTTCCGGAGGTAGCTGAACACATGGCCCGCGGGACCATGGGTGATGAAATAGACCGCGGTGTGCGCCTCGGCATCCGTTCCGACGCCAGAAGCATCGATGTTTTCCCGCTGCCAGAGCTCGCGCAGTTGCCGCCCGAATTCGTCATTGCCCAGGCGGGTCAGATACGCGACCTTCGCACCCTGACGCGCGGCGGCAATGGCGCAATTCATGGTGTCGCCGCCGAATCCCTGCAGATAAGTACGTTGCTCCGCCATCTGGCTGAATTCGTACATCGGCTCGCCCAGCGAGACGATGTCAGGTGCTGGTGCGCTCACCCCGCTCGCTGCCCGGCGAGTTCGAGGAACGTGCGGGCGTGATCGATCAGGGCCTGCCGGTCATCTTCCATGAGCGCCTTCTGGTCGATGACGTTGTTGCCGACCCCCACGACGGTGGCCCCCGCCTTGAAATAATCAAGCAGGTTTGACGCAGATACCCCGCCCGTCGGGCAGAGCGGAATGTCAGGATAAATCGCATGCAAGGCCCCCAGATGTGGCGGCCCGCCGGTGGACGCGGGGAATACCTTCACAAGTCCCGCCCCCTCCCGCCAGGCAGCGAGCACCTCACCGGGCGTGAAGCCGCCGCAGATCGCCAGCCGCCGGGCATCCCCTGCCAACTTGCCCAGCCCCGGCACTACACAGGGAGAAACCAGATAATCGGCACCGGCATCGATGCAACTGCGGGCAGATTCCAGATCAAGCACGGTGCCCGCGCCGACCAGGAATTGCGCATCCATCGTGGATTTGAGTTCGGCAATAACCTCGATCGCACCGGGCGTGGTCAGTGTCACTTCCACGGTTCCATACCCTGCCTCGACCAGGCAATCGATCGCCAGGCGGATCCGCGCCCGGGACGACAGCCTCAGAACCGGAATGATGCGCAGTTTTGAAATTCGCTGGGCGACTGTCTGCATGGCGTGTGCCTTTGCCATCGTATCGATGGACCCGATTCTACTTGACTGCGCGCGGCTTCATCTGATCGCCCGTTTGCAGCGACTTTTCAGAACTCCAGATTGGGACGCAAGACCAGTGAAAGCGCATTGCGATCCGTGTTCGCCAGGCTGCCGGTGTATTTGACATCGCTTTCATAGATCAGACCCACGCCGAGTTCCAGCGCACAACGGCAGGACTGCAGCGGCAGCTTCTTTGCGAACAGCAGCTCCTGTCTGGCGAAAGTCATCGAGTCACTGGTGAATTCGGTGAGCAGATAGACTCGGGAATTCTTCAGCCAGGAAAAATATTTCCAGCCGAAATCGAGATTGGACCGGCCGATCCCGAGATAGACGACGTTGGCGATTTCAGGATTGCGATGGAATTTCGTGCCCGCCCGGAAGCTCCAGGACAAACGCTCGCCGGCGAACTTGCGCTCACCCTTCATTTTCCATTCCAGTTCGAGCCAGTCGTCATCGATCAGCACATCGTCCCGAATGTGTTTCTTGCCGGCAGACACCAGGTATCCCATGTAACCGCGGTTGGTATCGCGATCTTGTTCACCGCGGCGCGTGAAGCGTATCTGGTTGCCGAAAAATACCGAGACTGCCCAGGGCTCCTGAAATCCCGCAGTCAGGGCCTGCAATAGATTGACGCGATGCCCGGCGATCCAGGCATCCTCGTAAAGTCCAGGTTCATGGCTTCGAATCCAGGTGCCCAGTATCGGCATCGGATACACACTAGCCTCCAGCAGCAAGACGCGGGGCCGAAGGGAATTCGCCAGCAAAGTGGCATACACCTCGGTCTCACTCATCTCACCGCCTTCTGGCACCGCCTCATCGGTCAGCGGAATATTCAAGCCGACGCTGGTGTAATACGCGCCCCACTCCCAGATCACTTCAGTACGAGGCTTTGTGGTCACCTCGCCGCCAGTCTGCGCAGGTTCCTCCTGCGCCGAGGCGGTCAGACACGCCCAGAGGACGACAGCCGGCATCAGCAGGAGGAAAATTCGAAATCGCGGATTGTGCATGACCCTCAAAACGGACGGCGACATTCGTAGAAGCGCCGCCATTCTCTCAGAGACGAGAGCCCGATACATCTGTCCGGGCGGACCGGCGAAAAAAAAGGCCGCATCGCGGCCCTTTTTTACCAGTCACTTGTCACTCGTCACCCGTCACCGCACTTTTCAGCGCCGTCTGCCCCGCGTGGGAAATTCGTGCGCCTCATTCACCCGCAATGGCTGTCCCTTGAAATCCTTGCCGTTCAAAGCCGAAATCGCCGCCAGGGAATGATTGCGTCCGGGCATCTCCACGAATCCGAATCCCTTGGTGACGCCCGAGAACATGTCCCGCTTGACCTCGGTGGACTTCACCTGGCCGAAGGGATTGAACAGGTCAGCGAGATCCTTCTCGGTAACTTCCTGCGCAAGATTGCCTACAAATATATTCATGCAAACGTCCTTTCCAATTGCGTTCAGCGATTGCCATTCAACAATGCAGGTATTGCCGCCGGCTTGGCCTGATTGCCGCGGGAGTCACCACCGGATGATCTGTGCGCATCGGTGCCCTGTCTGCGCGAGTCGCTTCCCGGCGATCGCTGCCCGTCCCGGCGCGCCTCTCCCGGGCGACCGCCGCTGCGCGGGGATCCCGTAGCGCTACGCGACGATCCCGGACCGCTGCGCTGGGAACTTGCGCCACGTGGGGCCGCGCTACGCGAGGGCCGGTTGCCGTTGCCTTCGCGACGCTGCGCCTGGCGCTGATGCCTTGCGGGCGGCGATACCGCCGAATGCTCCAGTCGCGCGCCGCCCGGCCCGGGTTCAAAACCTTCGACCGGAACCCGCGGAACGCTGGCCTTGATCAACCGCTCGATATCGCGCAGAAATCCCGCTTCTTCCGGGCAAACCAGAGAAATCGCCTGACCGGCGGTGCCGGCACGGCCGGTGCGGCCAATACGATGCACGTAGTCCTCCGGCACATTGGGCAATTCGTAGTTCACAACATGCGGCAGTTGTTCAATGTCGATGCCACGTGCCGCAATATCAGTGGCCACCAATACCCGTAATCTGCCTTCCTTGAACTCAGCGAGCGTGCGGGTGCGTTGATTCTGGCTCTTGTTTCCATGAATTGCATCGGCGGTAATGCCTTCCTTGTCCAGTTGTTCCGCCAGACGGTTGGCACCGTGTTTGGTACGGGTAAAAACCAGCACCTGCCGCCAGTCGCCCTGCTCGATCAGGTGCGCAAGCAAAGCACGCTTGCGGTCCTTGTCGACCGGATGAACCGCCTGGGAAATCAGATCGGCGGTTGCCGTGCTTCTTGCCACGGCCACTTCCACCGGCGAGCGCAGGAAGGAATCGGCCAGTCCGCGGATGTCCGGGGAAAACGTCGCGGAAAAAAACATGTTCTGGCGCTTCTCCGGCAGCATCGCGAGGATGCGTCGGATGTCGCGGATGAAGCCCATGTCCAGCATGCGATCCGCTTCATCCAGCACCAGGTATTCCACGCTGGACAGATTCACCGTGCGCTGATGCAGGTGATCGAGCAGCCGTCCCGGCGTGGCCACCAGAATGTCCACCCCCTGGCGCAGCGCGCGGATTTGCTGCGGCATGCTCACACCGCCAAACACCGTGGTGGACTTGATTTTGAGATGGCGACCATAAATGCGAATCGCCTCGTCGATCTGCGCGGCAAGTTCGCGGGTCGGCGTAATGATCAAGGCGCGCAGGCGGCGTTGTGGTCCGGCAGGTTCCTCGGAAAGTAATTGCAACAATGGCAAGGCGAAGCCCGCGGTCTTGCCGGTGCCTGTCTGCGCGCCGGCGAGGATATCGCGACCTTCCAGAATGACCGGGATGGCCTGCGCCTGCACAGGGGTGGGTTCGGTGTAGCCTTCGTCGGCCACAGCGCGTATCAGCTCGGCACGCAGGCCGAGCGTATCAAATGAATGACTGATGGAAATCTCCTGAGACGGCCTGCGGCAGCACAAAGCGCTTGCCGAACCGGTTCAGGCAGAATCGACTGAGTT
Source organism: Burkholderiales bacterium (assembly GCA_046155535.1). Lineage (GTDB taxonomy): Bacteria > Pseudomonadota > Gammaproteobacteria > Burkholderiales > JACQAP01 > JACQAP01. The sequence continues at coordinate 27,834 of JBJXFN010000004.1, read as the reverse complement.
AATGAATCGGGGAAGAAGAACTACCACGAAAGGACTGAAACGCGGACCGATTGACGCGCAGCACATTCCTTGGGTGCGGACTATACAGATTAACGGGCTGAATGTCTTGTGCTATTTCGGGAGTGAGGTGCGAGGTCCGAGGGGTGAGGATCGGTGAAGCGTGACGAGTGACGGGACTCGGGCCGTTTCGCGGGCCCCTGGGTCCAGTCTCCAGCTATCCGCACGCCCCGATTGCCCCGCAGGCGGTGCAGAACTCACAGCCGTCTTTCCTGATCACCGCGCTATTGCCGCAATCGGCGCAACGCTTGCCAGGCAGAATCGACAATGCCTCGCGCTCCCGCGCGGCTTCAGGAATTTCCAGCACGCCCATTTCGTCAACCGGAAATCCGCGCTCGTCCAGCACGCCCAGCATGGCGTAGCGGTGAATGATGAGCCGCGCGACATAGGCAACGGTGCTGGGCCAGTTCTGCTGGCGGTTTTCACCAGGAACGCGGGCCATGAAATCGCCCAGGGGCTCGGCGTAGTTCAGCAGTTTTCGCAGCTTCATGCCGATCCAGGCGGGATCGATCACCCGCATGTCCAGCGACAACAGTTTGCACAGCCCGTCCAGTGCCCGGGGATAATTCCCCGCCATCCAGGCCGAATAAGGCCGGCGCTGGCCCGAGGGCAGCACCAGCTCCTTGAGCATCAGCACAAAGTCGTCTCCGGAACTGGGGTTGAGCACATCGACACACCAGGACATCGTGCCGTCGGTGCCGGTCTTGGGTTCCTTTTTGGCGAACAATGCATCGAGCACGGGAGACCGTTCGTCGCGCGCCGACAAGGCGCCGAGTTGTTCGACCCGCCAGGCGACGATGCGGGCGAAAGCCGCCACCACGCTGGGGACATGCACAATTTTTCCGTCCGGCGGCAACGCGCAGTCGAAGGCATCGTCCCCCGCAGTGCGCGACAGGATGCCCAGTTTGGTGCGCAGCCAAGCCTTGTCCTGCGCGCGCATGTCCATCGACAAGGTTTTGGCCACCGCGCCCAATCCTCGCGGCTGCTCGGCGCCGTTGACCCAGACTTCGAAAGCATGCGGATCGGCACTGTCCACATGACCGACAAAAATTGCAAACTGACCCGCCGGCGCCTCGACCATGTAGGTCCAGGCCGGATTGCCCGCGGTGAGTTTTGGCCGCCCCGGCCAACGCAGGCTGGACAGGGCCGGCGCCGGTGCCGCATCAAGCCGAATGCGACGGTCGGCATCGGTCGTATCGAGATCGTTCGGCGCTTCTTCGTGCGGCGTCACTGACAACACGCTGCCCAGCACCTTGTTCGGCCGATACGTGGCAATGCCTTTCAATCCGGACTTCCAGGCTTCGAAATACAGATCCTTGAACTGCTCGTACGGATAATCCTCCGGCACATTCACCGTCTTGCTGATCGCCGAATCGACGAACGGCGCTACCGCCGCGACCATGCGCATATGATCCAGCGCAGAAATCTCCAGCGCAGTGACAAACTGCGGCGGCAGCTTTTCGATGTTCCCACCCAGATGGCGATACAACCGCCAGGCATGGTCCTCCACGTCATAGACCTTGTGCGTGCCGTCGGCTTCGCGCTTCTTGCGCTGGTAAGTCCAGGAATAAGGCGGCTCGATGCCGTTCGCAGCATTATCGGCGAAGGCAAGCGAAATGGTGCCCGTCGGCGCAATGGACAACAAATGCGAATTGCGCAAACCGTGCTGGCGGATTGATTGTTTCAACGCCTCCGGCAAGCGCGAGGCAAAGCGCGGCGCGGCGAGATATTTCTGCGCATCGAATAGCGGAAACGCACCCTTTTCACGCGCCAGCTCCACCGAAGCAGCATAGGATTCGTCCCGCATCGCTTCGGCGATTCTTGCGCCCATCTTGCGGGCTTCGTCCGTGTCATAACGCAGCCCCAGCATGATCAGCGCATCTCCCAGGCCGGTGAAGCCAAGTCCGATGCGGCGCTTGTTTCTTGCCTCCTGAGCCTGCTGCGGCAGCGGCCAGACGGTGACATCCAGCACGTTGTCGAGCATGCGCACGGCCACTTTCACGACCTTCGCGAACGCACTGAAATCGAACTTTGCCTTGGGCGTGAATGCATGCTCGACAAAAGGCGCCAGATTGATGCTGCCCAGACAGCAACAACCGTAGGCAGGAAGAGGCTGTTCGCCACATGGGTTGGTGGCCTCGACATTCTCGCAATACGAAAGGTTGTCGTCGGCATTCACGCGGTCGATGAAAACCACACCCGGCTCGGCATGATCGTAAGTCGAATCCATGATCTGCTTCCACAGATCGCGCGCTTTGACCGTACGGTAGATCCAGCGACCGTCTGCGGCCCGGCGTTCGGGCGCGCCAATAATTTCCTTGCCTGGTTTTACCAAATGCACAAGGTCCCAGTCTCCATCCGCCTCCACCGCCCGCATGAAAGCATCCGTGACCGCGACGCTTACATTGAAGTTGCTCAGATCCCCTTCATCTTTTGCGTGAATGAATTTCTCGATATCCGGATGATCGCATCGCAGGATGCCCATTTGCGCGCCACGCCGCGAACCCGCCGACTCCACCGTTTCGCAGCTCTGGTCGAACACCCGCATGTAGGACACGGGCCCGCTGGCACTGCTCTGCGTGCCGCGCACCAGCGCACCGTGCGGACGAATCGACGAAAAATCATAGCCGACCCCGCCACCGCGGCGCATGGTTTCCGCCGCTTCCAGCAGGGCCATGTAAATGCCGGGTTTGCCATCGACGATTTCGGACACCGAGTCGCCCACCGGCTGCACAAAACAGTTGATCAGGGTCGCGGCGAGCTGCGTCCCCGCTGCCGAATTGATGCGGCCACCCGGAATGAATCCGTTCTCCAGCGCCTCGAAAAAAAGGGGCTCCCACTTTCCAGGGTCGGATTCGACGACAGCCAGGGCGCGCGCCACCCGGCGGCGAACTTCCTCGATGGAGGTCTCGCCACTCTTGGCGTACTTCTCCCGCAGCACATCGATGCTGACCTGCTGGGCCGGAAGGGACAAATGCGGGTCGCGTATTTTCACGAAATTGGCCGGACGGAGAGATAAAAAAACAAATGATACCCGTGATCATGCGATGTGGGGCGACATGACTTTCCGGCGGAGTTCACGACATTGCAGAGGCAGGCCCACGTTCCACCAGGAAACCTTTCAGTACCCGCCCGGTGTGGGAAACCTGGATCCCGGCGATCTGCTCGGGCATGCCTTGCGCGACGATACGTCCGCCCCCTTCGCCGCCTTCCGGCCCGAGGTCAATGATCCAGTCGGCATCCGCCATGACATCCAGATTGTGTTCGATCACGACGACGGTATTGCCGGCATCGACCAGCCGGTGGAGAACGCGAATGAGTTTTTCCACGTCGGCCATGTGCAGACCGACGGTAGGCTCATCGAGCACATAAAGCGTGTGCCTTCCTTCGCCGCGTGAGGCCCTGCCGTGGGCGTTACCCTTCTCCTTCGCGTCTGGCGGGGGCAGCGAGATTCTGACCTTGGAAAGTTCCGTAACAAGTTTGATGCGTTGCGCCTCACCGCCGGAGAGCGTCGGGCTTTGCTGGCCGAGGGTGAGGTAACCGAGCCCCACGTCCTGCAACAGCCGCAGGGCATGATGAATCGCCGGATGCGCTGAGAAGAAATCCACGGCCTCGTCCACGCTCATCTTCAGCACCTCGCCGATCGACTTGCCCTTGTAGTGCACGGCCAGGGTTTCGGGATTGAAGCGCGCGCCACCACACACATCACAATCGACTTTCACATCGGGCAGGAAGCTCATCTCGATTTTCTGCATGCCCTGCCCTTCGCAGGCATCACATCGGCCGCCTTTGGTATTGAAGGAAAAACGGCCGGCATCGAAACCGCGCATGCGCGACTCCTGGGTGCCGGCAAACAGCCTGCGGATGGCATCCCAGAAGCCAACGTAGGTGGCGGGACAGGAGCGCGGCGTCTTGCCGATCGGGGTCTGGTCTACTTCGAGCACGCGGTCGATCGCCTCCCAGCCCTGGAGGGACTTGCAACCGGCCGGTGCGATTACGTTCTTGTTGCGCTTGTTGCGCTCGCCAACCAGCGCAACCAGGTTGTCGTGCAGGATGTCACGGGCGAGCGTGGACTTGCCGCTGCCAGAGACGCCGGTGACAACACTCAGCCGTGCAAGCGGAAAACGCACATCGACGCCTTTCAGATTGTGCAGGCCCGCTCCTTTCATCTGGATCGCCGGTGTGCGCGCGTCGGTCGGTCGCCAGGGCTGCAGGGGATGCCGCAGTGGATGCGCAAGAAATTTTCCGGTCAGCGACCGGGGTGCGCGCATCAGTTCCTCCACACTGCCTTGCGCGACCACCTCCCCGCCGAGCCGGCCGGCGCCGGGGCCCAGATCGACAACGTGGTGCGCACGCCGGATGGTGTCTTCGTCATGCTCCACCACCAGCAGGGTGTTGCCCTTTTCTTCCAGTTTCTCCAGGGTGCGAAGCAGAATCTGGTTGTCACGCGGGTGCAGGCCGATGGTGGGCTCGTCGAGGATGTAGCAGACACCGCGCAGGTTCGAGCCAAGTTGGGCGGCGAGACGGATGCGCTGCGCCTCGCCACCGGACAATGTCGGCGCGGAACGGTCGAGCGTGAGATAACCAAGTCCGACTTCCGACAGGAAGCCCAGACGGCTTTTCAGTTCCGCAAGCAAATCGCGCGCAATCGCCAGCTCGCGGCCTTCCAGCTTGAGCGAGGAGACCAGCGCATCCAGTTTCTCCACCGGCAGCATGCCGTAGTCGGCAATCGATCGGTCGCGCCATCGCACTGCCAGCGCTTCGCGATTGAGCCGCCTGCCTTCGCAATCCGGACAGACCTCGTCCACTTGCAGCCATTCGATCCAGGAATCCAGCACGTTGTCTTCCGTGCCAGTGCGCGCACGCTCTTCGTCCCATCCCACTTCGTCGATTTTCAATCCGGTTCCATAACAGGCTGCGCACCAGCCGTGTTTGGAATTGTAGGAAAACAGCCGCGGATCCAGTTCCGGAAAACTGCGCGCGCAAGACGGGCAGGCACGCTTGGTGGAAAACACGGTTTCAGAAGCTTTCCCCTTGCCTGCCATCAGACCGTCGAGCGGCGCAATCACGTGCGCGATGCCTTTGCCCAGTTCCAACGTGTTTTGCAACGCCGCGCGCAAATTTTTTTCCTCCGTCGGCCGCACATGCAGATCTGCAACAGGCAGTTCGATTGAATGTTCCCGGAACCGGTCGATGCGGGGAAATTTCTGCGTCGGCAGAAACTCGCCATCAACCCGCAGGGACGGGAAACCTTTGTTGTCGGCCCACTTGGCCAGATCGGTGTAGACGCCCTTGCGGCTGACCACCAGCGGGGCCAGCAGGCCGATGTGCTGCCCCTTGTAGTCGCGCAGGATGCGCGCCGCGATGGCATCCGGGCTTTGCGGTTCGATCGGCACCTCGCAGTCGGGACAATATTGCGTGCCGAGTTTGACGAACAGCAGTCGCAGGAAATGATGGATTTCGGTTAGCGTGCCTACCGTACTCTTGCGTCCGCCCCGGCTGGTCCGTTGTTCGATGGCAACCGTGGGGGGAATGCCGTAGATCGCATCCACGTCCGGTCGCGATGCGACCTGCACGAACTGGCGCGCGTAGGCGTTCAGCGATTCGAGGTAACGACGCTGGCCTTCGCCGAATATGATGTCAAAGGCCAGCGTGGACTTACCGCTGCCCGACACGCCGGTGATGACAGTGAATTTTCCTCGCGGCAGCGATAAATGGATATTGCGCAGGTTGTGTTCGCGGGCGTTGTGAATGTCTATTGAAGGACGAGGGGCGGGGAGCGAGGGGCGAGGGACGAGGGACGAGGGACGAGTAAAGGCACCCTTCTCGATGGCACGCTCGTATTCCATCAGGGCGACGCCGGTGTGGGACTTCGTTTCGTTTTTTATCTGCCCGGGCGTGCCGGTAAAAACGACTTCTCCGCCTGCCTCTCCACCTTCGGGACCGAGGTCGATGATCCAGTCGCTGGCCGCAATCACGTCGAGGTTGTGCTCGATCACCAGCAAAGAGTGACCGGCCGTCACCAGACGGCGAAAGGCGCGCAGCAGTTTGGCGATATCCTCGAAGTGCAGGCCGGTGGTGGGTTCATCGAATAAAAACAGTGACGGTGGACGGGTGACGGGTGACGAGCGCTTTCCTGGTGAGGCGTAAGGAGTAAGGTGTGAGGAGGAAACGCTCACGGCTTCAGCCAAATGGCCGGCAAGTTTGAGGCGTTGGGCCTCGCCGCCGGACAAGGTGGGTACGGGTTGCCCCAGACGCAAATATTCGAGGCCGACATCGGCGAGCGGGCGCAGGCGGCGCAACACCTCGGGAGCATCGGCGAAATAGGCGATGGCCTCGGATACGGTCAGATCGAGAACATCGGCGATGCTTTTCGCCGGTCTGCCTTCCGGCGCAATGGTGACTTCCAGAAGTTCCGGCCGGTAGCGCCGGCCGTCGCAGTCGGGACAACGCAGGTATACGTCCGACAGGAATTGCATCTCGACATGCTCGAAGCCGTTGCCGCCACAGGTGGGACAACGTCCATCGCCGGAGTTGAAGCTGAACATGCCCGGTTTGTAATCACGTTCCTTCGCCATCGGCGATCTGGCGAACAGATCGCGTATGGCTTCGAAAGCACCCACATAACTTGCGGGATTGGACCGCGTGGTCCGCCCGATCGGCGTCTGGTCCACCATCACGACTTCGCCGATCAAGTCAGCGCCGGTGAGCGCAGCGTGCGCACCCGCCGCCTCCGTGGGTTTGCCTTTGTGTTTGCGCAACGCCGCGTAGAGCACATCCTGCATCAAGGTGGATTTCCCGGAACCGGAGACTCCGGTGACACACACCAGGCGCTGCAGCGGAATGGTCACGTCGATGTTCTTGAGATTGTGTTCGGTCACGCCGAACACCTCGATTCGGGGCCCGCCCGGTTGCACCGGCAAACTCTGCAAGCCGGCGTCGGCACGCCGGCGACCGCGTAGGTAATCGCCAGTCAGAGAACGGGGGTGATCGACCAGTACCGCCGGCCGGTCGAAGAAGACGATCTCGCCGCCTTTTTCACCGGGACCGGGCCCCATGTCGAGAATACGGTCAGCGGCAAACATGATCTGCGGGTCGTGCTCCACCACCACCAGCGAGTTGCCCGCATCGCGCAGTTTTCGCATGACCCCGATGACACGCCCCATGTCGCGCGGGTGCAAACCGATGGACGGTTCGTCAAGCACGAATAACGTGTTGGTCAGCGATGTTCCCAACGCCGTGGTGAGATTGATGCGTTGCACCTCGCCCCCCGAGAGCGTGCGCGACTGCCGGTCGAGCGTGAGATACCCGAGTCCGACTTCCTGAAGATAGGAAAGCCGCGCGCGAACTTCGGTGAGCAGCAATTCGGTGGCCTCATCCAGCAGTGCAGTGGGCAGGTGCAGGGTTTTGAAAAATCGCGCGCAACGATCCACCGGCAGTTGCATCAGATCGTGAATGCTCAGGCCGGGGATCTCATGCAATTGCCCGGCATCCCAGGTCACGCCCTGGGGACGATAACGCTTGCGCGAATCGAGTACTGCCTGCGCATCGGACTGGTTTCCCACCCGCCACAGCAGTGCATCGGCTTTGAGCCGGCTGCCTTCGCAGGCCGCGCACGGCGTGTACGCACGATAACGCGACAACAGCACGCGGATGTGCATCTTGTAGGCCTTGCTCTCCAGCCAGTCGAAGTAATGCTTCACGCCGTACCAGACGCCGGGCCAGGACTCCTTCCAGTTGACCCATTCCGGCTCGCCGTCGATCACCCAGCCCTTTTGTGCCGGGCTCAGAAGCCGCCAGGGCTTGTCGAGCGGGATGCCGCGCTTCTTTGCGTACTTGACCAGATCGTCCTGGCATTCCTTGAAACTCTGCGTCTGCCAGGGCTTCACCGCCCCGCTGCCCAGGGTCTTCGATTCGTCCGGGATCACCAATCCGTAATCGACACCGATGACACGCCCGAAGCCTCGGCAGGTATCGCAGGCGCCGACTGGCGAATTGAAGGAGAACGTGCTCTGGCTCTGCTCGCGATAGTGGATGTCGCAGTCGGGGCAGTGAAGCGCCGTGGAATATTTCCACGGTACTGCGCAGGCGAGGGACGAGGAACGAGGGGCGAGGTTTTCGCCTTCGGCGACAGAATGCACGGCAAGGTGGCCGTTGCCGACTCGCAATGCGGCTTCCAGGGCTTCTATCACGCGGGCGCGTTCGGCGGTGCCCACGCGCAGGCGGTCCTGCACGACTTCCAGCCGATTTGGCGTCCTGGCATGGATGCGGGTGTAGCCCTGCCCTTCCAGCAGCTTCAGAATTTCCGCTTCGGAAAAATTCTTCGGCAGCTCCACCGGGAACGTAATCACCAGCCGGGGATCGCCGGTCTGCCGGGTCTTTGCCTGCAAATCGGCATAGATCGTATCCGGGTTGTCGCGACGCACCGGCCTTGCGCAACCGCGGCAGTAAAGTTGCGCGGCGCGCGCGAAAAGCAGCTTCAGATGATCGGCCAGCTCGGTCATGGTGCCGACCGTCGAGCGCGAAGTGCGCACGGGGTTGGTCTGGTCAATCGCGATGGCCGGCGGAATGCCCTCTATGCGATCCACCTGCGGCTTGTCCATGCGATCCAGAAACTGCCGCGCATAAGGCGAGAACGTTTCGACATACCGACGCTGGCCCTCGGCGTACAGCGTGTCGAACACCAGGGAGGACTTGCCCGATCCCGATACGCCGGTCACCACCAGCAATTCGTTCAGCGGCAAGTCGAGACTCAGATTCTTGAGATTATTCTGGCGCGCGCCGCGGATGCGGATCACGTCGTGTCTGTGCTTGGACATGGGTACGGAAAAGTCGTGGAATCTTCCGGCGCGTGCTGCCCGGTGAATGGCGGCTATTCTACCGGCACCCGTTGTGCGGATCGCGACCGGAAATCTGCTATAACTTCGCGCATGATCGTGAAGCCCGGAAAATTCGCCACCCTGACCGGCACCGCTGCGGCATTGCTGGTTGCGCTGTGCACGCCGGTGACACTGCGCGCGGATTTGGCTTCCGCCGCGCATGGCGATTCGGTGGAGGCCGAATTTCGCGGCTGTGATATGGCAGGTCGGTGTTTATTCAGCGTCGAATCATCCCTCATGCCCGGTGAGACGTTGCTGCGTGTGCACCCCAATGGAGTATTGCAGCCCGACGACGATGTGCTTGCCGCCCTCGCACTGCGCGACAGGCTCAACGCCCTGCTCGCCAACATGATCCATCAGGTCAAACGCATTGGTTTGCACGACTTGCGAGTCCAGCCAGACGGCACATTCGCCGCAACAGTGACGGTGCACGGCGTGGACATCGGCACGGATTCAACCCTTGTTGCGCTTCGGGCAAAAAAAATCCGGCGGCCGAAGCCGCCGGATTGAGAGAGAACTGAACAGATTACTGCTTGGTGATGGCCCACACCACCGCCGATTTCGGCGTGGTGTAGAACGGCGACTCCATCTGGTAGTTCACATAAAGTTCGCCATAATCGGCCACAAACATTGTTTTGCCGTCCATGCTGAATTCGACGTCATTGGTCCGTTCGAATCCACCACGGTTCTCCTTCTTCTGATATCCGTTGGGACCCGGCTCCATGTTCTCCGCGAAGATCGACCACTTGATGCCGGTCGGATTGAGGAACTCAATCCTGACGACCGCCGGCCACATGGCGCGCAGGCTCTCGGGACCGTTGTCGATGATGCCGAACACGCCGGTATAAAGCACGTCGCCCGGTTTTCCTTCGAATCCCGCGTTCGACCATGCCAGTCCATCCATCGGATTGTTGGTGTCCCACTCCATCACCGGATTAACGTAACCATTCGGATTCGGATTGGCCACGATCAGCGGTGTACCGCGCACGCCGATGGAATGATCGATGAAGCGGTAAGGCGGCAGCGGCGGAATAAACGGCTTGTCGCCGATGTTCAACTGCGGGTTCGGCCGGGTGGGATCAAACTTGTTGCCGCGATAGACATCAGGGCCATGACGCTTGATGTCGACGAAGTTCAGACCCGCCTTGTCAGGAAAGCCCGCGTCCTGGCCCTTCTCCGTGAAAATAAACAGCATCTCACCGGCATTGGCGACACGGCGATTGCCCTTGTCGTTATGTCCGTTGTCGGAGACCGCCAATGCCTTCTCGAAACGCGATCCCTTCGGCCCGAAAGCGACGCCTGAGGAATTGCGCAATCCCATGGCATACACCTCCCAGTCGTCGGTGGTGTAGCTGCTGTCGGCCTTCAGGCGTGCGCGATGAATTGCGCCTCCGCAGGGTTTCTGGGCCTTGATCACCATGCCGGGTTTGGAGGGTGTGCCCTTGGGCAGGTAGGCGCCGGTCATATTGCCCTGGCTGTCACGAATGTTAAGACCGGTCAGCACGATGTCCCGGCAGGGTGGATCGCGCGGCAATGCCGGCATTCCAGCGGGCGTGCGCTTTTCCCAGTAGGGGTCGATCGCATCGGTCCAGCCATGGATGTCCGGATCGGCAAAACCCGAATTGCTCGGCGCACCCACTGCGTAATAGAGCCAGCCGTCGCGGCAGGTAATGCCACCCAGCGCGTGGTCGCCGATCGGCACCTCATTCATGATCAGTTTCGGCTCACCGTTGACGCCGTTGATCTCCCAGATGCCATAGCTATAGTCGCCTACATAGGTGCGGCCGTTTTCAGGGCAGTACCCGATTTCGTTGAGGGCGAACGACTTGAAGATGCCCAGACCGACATTGTCACGAATCACTTTGCCCGACTTGTTGTAAATCTTGACGTGGGGCTTGTCGATGCCTTGCGGGGGAAAGCCAAAGGTATTGCCGGAAATCGCCACCCAGACGTTGTCGTCTTTGTCGACCGTCATCGACGTGACGGTGTCAATGCCGGACGCGAATACGCTGACCTTGTATCCCTTCGGAACCTTGATCTTGCTCGGGTCAGGGGTGACAGGAGTACGCGTGGACCACTTCCCCGCTGGTCCGCCCGGTTCCGCTTTTGCACGGTCCTGGGCCATTGCCGTCCCGCCCAGAAATACTGCCGAAATTGCGGCGATTGCCGCATGCCTGAGTAACTTCATTTTCTCCTCCTTGGTTAGCAATACTGCATCACTTATGATTTTCTTCGCGATGTACCGCGCTTGCACCCACACACCCATCCGGCCTCCCGGTGTGCCGCCATGACCGCCGGCGGCGTTCCGGTCCGGTCGAATTCAGAATGTTCGAATGTATTTCACAATGTCGACGATTTCCTGCTCCGTAAACTTTTTTTCCCATGCCGGCATGGCAGCAATTTTGCCCATGTAGGCGCCGCCTTTCTTGATAATCATCAAGAGATAGTCGTCGGGCACATTGGCCATGTATTCCTTATTCGCCAGGGTGCCTATACGGGGCACGAACCCGCTCTTTGTGCCTCCCTGACCGTCACCTTGCGTGCCGTGGCAACCTGCGCACATCTGCTCGTAGGTCACCCTGGCCTGCGCCAGATCGGACTGCGCGAACGAAGGGGAGAAGTCCGCAAAAATCAACAGGGAGACCGCAGCAATGCCAGAAATAACAATCGGTTGCATCCGCTTCCTGAGGTTTCGGAGGGTTAAACGACGGCTTAACGTACCACGCCGGAAGAAGCCGCTCAAGTGAAAAGCGCACTACCCGCAAATCGCGGAAAAAATTCCTTATTGTTACGGCGCGGACACCTTGAGTGACCGGATGAAATTCAGCAGATCCCAGATTTCATTCTGGCCCAACGCCGCATTCCAGGCTGGCCTGGCGTCCACCCCGTTGGCGATTCGCTAAGCGATCACGCCGTCCGGGAATAGGGGCGGCGGCGGTCGAACAAGGCCTTGCCCCTTGCCACGGATTCAGCAGAGTGCGGAACCGGATTGCGCTCGAAGGCGAAGGCCAGCGAATCACCATATGCAAATCCGATCGCGACACACGCTGTGCTCACCGCGGACCCGATGCCGATCCGTTTCCCGTTCAAGTCCGGTTTCCGAACACCGAGGGTCTCCCATTGCACACCCCGCGAGTGGACTTTGAAGGCTTCGTCGGCGTAAAGTCATCGATTGTGCCCAACTCATAATAATGAAACGACGGGATTAGGGATAAAAACATGTTAACGAATCCGGACTATTTGCTTCGTCGCGCCTTTCTTCTTGCACTGGGTTTCGGTGGTATCGGCCTGGTTATTCCAGATCATGCGAAGGCCCAGGAGACGGGCGCTGATGGTGAAATTGCCGCCCCATCGGTGGAAGTCTCAGCGTACCGGGTGCCCACCCTGCTTTCGGAAACGTCGCAAGGCGTCAGCATCGTCACCCGCGAAGAAATCGCCGCCCGAAATCCCGCCTCCATGGTTGAGCTGATGCGGGATATTCCGGGACTCTACGTCGATCAGCTCGGTGGCCCAGGCGGCATCGCCAGCGTTCATATCCGCGGTAGCGATCCGGAACACGTGCTCGTACTGGTCGATGGAGTGCGTATGAACGATCCCCTGCTGAGCCGCGGTGGCTCCTACGATCTTTCCTCCCTGGACACAACGGACATCGAGCGCATTGAAGTCATCCGCGGCGCCGGTTCCGCCCTCTATGGCGCCGACGCCATGGGAGGCGTGATCAACATCGTGACCAAAGGGGGCAAAGCCGGAAAAATAGGTGGCAATGTTGAACTGGGTGTTGGAGGCCAGGGATACACGAAGGCTGCAGGCTCCGTTTCCGGAGGTTCCGAGGTCGTGCGCTATTCGGTCACCGCATCAAAACTGCGCGACGGGCTCGAAAGTGATGGCGGCAAACTGGACCTGAACACTATTTCCGGATCGCTTTCCATTACCCCTTCGGCCAACACAAACATCGGCTTGCATGCCCGCCAGAATGACCGCGAAAGCAGCAGCTTTCCGGATTTCAGCGGCGGCATCCGCCTTGCGGTGCTGCGCACACTGGAAAAGCGGGACGCAAAAGAGACCTCCTACGGTGCGGACTTGAAGTCGAAGTTGGCGGAGGGAGTCGGCATACGGGTACAGGTCTCCCGATACGAGCGCGAGGAAGATGTCACGTCTCCTGGCGTGGATCCTTTCTTCGACGTCCCCGCATCGCAATCACACACAGACTTCACGCGCGATTCGATTCTGGCGAGCATCTCAGTCAATCTCCCCCTTGATTCGGATCTGACCATTGGGTTCGAAAACATGCAGGAAAAAGGCGTCACTCGCAGCACTCTCGACCTTTCTCCGATATTCGGCCCCGGATTTGAAGCGGTGCCAGCAGACTACGAATTGAAACGCGAGACAGGCTCGGCATTCGCCGAAATAAAAAGCGTTCCGACACAGAATTTGACAGTTCGTCTCGGCATGCGCCACGACTCGCCGGAAAATCTGGACTCTGAAACCAGCCCGAGTGCCGGCGTCCGTTATGACCTGCCGGATTCGGGCACCGCATTGAAGGCGCACTATTCAGAAGGTTTCCGTCCGCCGAGCTTCTTCGCGCTGGGAGACCCGCTGGTGGGTAACCCTGCACTGAAGTCGGAAACCAGCACTGGATACGAAATCGGGGTGGAACAGGCTTTTTCCGAAAACATGGCGGGCATCTCACTAAGCCTATTCGAGACGCACTACCGAAATCTGATCGACTTCGACAGCACGCTCTTCACGTTGGTCAACCGGGATAAGGTAGATGCAAAAGGCAGTGAAATCGACCTGTTCCTGCGCCCAATGACTGCGTTGCGTATCGGTTTGAACCATACGATCGTCAAAACCACGATAGTGGACAGCACCGAAAAATTGCGCAACCGCCCGGAACATCGGACCTCGCTGAACCTGCGTTACGCGATCGGGGAAGCTTGGGAAGTTGCCTGGAACACCGTGCACGTCGGATTCTTCTACGACTCCTCGGTACCCACCGGCGACGTCAAGATGGATGGTTATTCCCGGACGGACATCTCTGCGGCATACAAACACAAACGCCTGACCGCGACTGTTGCCGTCGACAACCTGTTCGACGAGAAATATGAGCAGTACGTCGGATTCACCCACCCCGGAGTTCGTGTCCGCGCAGGTTTGTCGGCCAGTTTTTGAGGAGCGGGATTTGAGGAGGGAGGTTCGAGGATTGAGGGATGAGGCATTACACCCTTCACTCATTCACACATTCACCGTTTTTCCCCCTCACCCCTAATCTTTGTACTTCGCCAACGCTTTCATCGCGAAATTGTTGAGGTAGGTGTCGGCAGCCTTGAGGTTCGCGGCATCCCGAACCGCAGGCTCGAAGGCGATCAGGACCTTTCGCAGGGCTTGTGCACCCCCATCGGGAATCAGGCCGTCCTTCGAATAACTTTCTCTGTTTCTGCGCAAGGCATCCAGGTACAAGGATTTGTCTCCGATGAGATATTCTTGCGGAACTGTCCGCGCCACCTCGTCCGGCGTTGCTTTTTTCAGCCATTTCAGCGCCCGTACCATTGCATTGGTCAGCGCCTGCACGGTATTCGGATTGGCACGAATGAATTCTTCGCGGGTATAGAGCGAGCCGGCAGGCAAGGGACTGCCAAACACTTTTGTCGCCCCTGCGACACTGACGGTTTCCACCACCACCTTGATGACTCCGGATCTTTCCAGCAGGGTGATCGCCGGTTCGATGTTCGCAATAGCGTCCAGGTGCCCTGCCTGCATGGCGGCCGCCGCAGCGGGACCACTTCCCACGCCGATGATGGACACTTCGTCTACTGCCACACCGGCCGCTACCAGCAGATGATTGATAAACGCGTGTGTGCTGGAGCCCGGCGCCGTCACGCCGATTTTCAGCCCTTTGAGATCTTTCGGCGAGCGATACGTGGCCGCAAGCGCCTTGGACACGCCCAGCGAAATCGCCGGGGTGCCGCCCTGCAGCACGAAGGCCTGCAGATTCTGACCCCGCGCCCGCATCACGAACACATGATCGAATCCGCCCGACACGACATCGGCGCTGCCGCCCATCATCGCCTGCAACGCTTTGGCACCGCCCGCAAAATCGGCGATTTCGACCTCGAGGCCTTCGTCCTTGAAATAGCCAAGTCGTTCGGCAAGTGTCAATGGCAAATAATACAGCGCTGCCTTGCCGCCCACGGCGATGACCACCCGCGGCTTTTCCAAAGCGGCAGCCGCGGCAATGCCCGAAAAACCCGACAAACAAACAATACAAAACAAAACCAGCAGTTTCTTCATTCTTGAAAGAAGCCAGGATGTTGCGTCTGCGCGAATTGTAGCGCGGCCCCGCAATGCGCAGGCTCGCCCGCCCCAGCTGACTCGCGCTACACTTCGCCGCAGGCATCAGAATCCGAAACCACCGCATTTTTAAGAGGAGAAGAAAAATGATCGATCTTTATTTTGCCGGCACCAGTAACGGTTTTCGTGCCTCCATAGCGCTGGAGGAAGCCGGATTAGCCTATCGCGCGCACAAGGTTGACCTCACCAAAGGCGAGCAGCGCACGCCTGAATTCCTGAAGAGGAATCCGGCCGCGGCAATTCCGGTGATTACCGATTCCGACGGGCCGGGCGGAAAACCGCTGAATCTCTCGCAGTCCGGTGCCATTGTTTTGTACGTTGCGGAGAAAAGCGGCAAGCTGGTACCGAAAGATCCACTTCGGCGCGCCGTGGCAATGCAGTGGCTCATGATGGCCGCCAGCGACGTGTCGGGTACCAGCGGGGCGATCTTTCAACTGGATGTGATTTCCCAGGAGAAAAGCCCGCCCAATATCGAACTGTTCAAGAAGCGTCTGCTGAATTTCTTTTCGGTGTGCGACCAGCATCTTGCAGGGCGGGAATTTCTCGCCGATGAGTTCTCGGTGGCCGATGTAATGCTTTATCCAAGTTTTTTCGCACGCAAGGCAATGGTCGATGCCGCGGGCGGTTATGCGAACCTGCAGCGCTGGGCGGCCGCGATCGGTGCGCGCCCTGCCGTTCAGCGGGGCATGAAACTTCCCGGCTGAAATCCCGCCCGCCGGACATTTTCGGTGCCGCGCGCGCGCCGCGCGGCCTGTCCCTGTTTACTGGTTTTCAAAAGAGAAATGTTTGCCAGCCTCAAAAAACTGTTCGCGGATTCCAGCGCGGACGAGACCCTCCACGCACGGGAGTTCGAGCAACTCGCGGTTGCCGTAGCTGGAATCGTTCAGGAAATGATGCGGGTGGATCTGCACCTCAAACCCGGCGAGGCGCAAGCGGCGGAAGCGGCACTGGCGAAGATACTGGGCCTGCCCGCCGGTGAGGCCAGAGCGTTGCTGGACCGCACATCGGACCACCGTTTCACATCGTATTTCGGCCCGGTTTCAATCATCAAGCGCATGCTTTCTCTGGAACAGCGTGCGCATCTGATTGAAATGTTATGGCGGATCGCTTTTTCGGACGACGGTCTTGATCCCTACGAGGACCATTTCGTCAGAAAAATTGCCCATCTGCTGTACGTTCCCAACACCGACACCATGCTGGCACGACAGCGAGCCCGGGCGGCCGTCAGGCACTGACAGCTGACTGGACGCGCAGGCCGGGCTCACTGGTCGCAACGCACCCGGATGGCGCGGAAATACACCCGATTCAGCGAATTCAGGGAATTCAGGTATCGGTTCTGGATCGAATAGGCTTCCGATTCCGCTGCGTACCAGCGATCGCAGTCTGAAATGATTCCCTGAAATGCTCCCTTGACCTGTTGCTGGTGATGAACCAGTTCATGCAGCAGGATGGACCGGGCGAACGGGTCATTGGCAAGGTCGAATTTTTCGTCTATGTACACACCTTCTCCCGGTATGTACAGGGCCTGCACCCGGCAGGACGACTTGCACGCCCGTTGCTGGATATCGGCGAGTGGGACTCTGTGGATTTCAGGCAGTTCGGTTGTCGCCGGATATCCGGACAACATGTGAATCGAGGAAAGCAACTCCAACGCAAGTGCGGCCAGGGAAAGCGAGTCCATTGGATACTCCTTTTCACCACCCCCCAGTAGGTACGCAATTGTCCTTTTGTCAGATTTCATGCAAAACACGGGCCACGTAAGGTCGGCCGGTTCCCCCGGAAACCACGCTTCAAACTCGCGTTTTAAGCACCAAATTCGGACGACCTTGCTTCCTTGTGGTGCATCGGTTCCTTTGCACTTCCTACAACGGCACACCTGCCCCGCTCTTTAACCAACGATGACCCGCCAACCGGTCAGGGACAACAAGAAAGTCCCGTTTGGCGTACCAATTTTCTGAACAACTATGTCTTTTCGTTGCCAGGACCCGCCGTCACTCGTCCACCAGCCAACGCACACGGACGCCCCCTTCCCGATCGTCAGACAGCGCCGGCCAAACCCAATCCAGGATGCGCCGCGCGGTGACCTCGAAGGCAAAGGGCGGATTGGCGATCAACATCCCGCAGCCGCGCAAGTTTGCCGTCCAGGAATCCGGGAACAGAGAAAGCTCCACCTGCAGGATTTTTCGTATCCCGGATTCCTGCACGCCACGTTCGAAGGCGCGCATGGTCACGGGTTCCATGAGCGGGTACCACAACGCGTAAATACCGGTGGCAAATCTGCGGTGCGCCTCGACAAAACCCTGGGTGAGTCGATCGAATTCTTTTGAGCGGTCGAACGACGAATCGACAAATATCAGCCCTCGGCGCTCCTTGGGCGGCAGATGGGCCTTGAGCAGCTGATACCCATCGGCCAGTTCCACCCGGACCTGCCGGTCGCGGGCGTACCACGCGTGCAACTCTTCGCAGTCCTTTTTGTTCAGTTCGCCAAGAACCAGGCGATCACCCGTACGCAACAGCCGCCGGAGGATCCGCGGCGAGCCGGGATAAAAATGCAATTCTCCATCGGGGTTTTCGGCACCTACCGCATCCAGATAAGGCCTGATCTCCGCGGGCGCATTGGACCGCCGCCAGACTTTGGCGATGCCATCGCGAAATTCCGCGTTTTTCTGCGCCCAGGCATGAGTCAGATCGTAGCGACCGATGCCGGCATGGGTGTCGAGGACAAAAATCGGCTTGTCCTTCTTGTGCAACTCCAGTACCAGTTGCGCGAGCAACGCATGTTTGAATACGTCGGCAAAATTTCCGGCATGAAACAAATGGCGATAGGCAAGCATCAGTCTGGGTGGGGAAAAGGGGCTCCCGGATGGTAACAGTTGGAGCGCCGTCATGCCGATTTCAGAGGTAACATGCCGGCCACCATTGCCTCTTTTCACGGAGAAAGACCATGTTTGTCAAATCCTGGGCACAAACCGAGTGGAAACCGGCTGGCTATGCCGGTGCGGAACGCGCCATCCTGCGTATCAGTGCAGAAAACGGCAGGACATCCATTGTGCGCATTGCAGCGGGCACGCGGGCGCCGCGCCATCGGCACGAGGCCGGCGAGGACGTGCTGGTCCTGGTGGGAAAAATTGAAATTGGTGGACATGTCCTCGGCGCGGGAGATTTCCTCTACACCGAACCCGGTGAAGAACATGACGTGCTGGCGCTGGAAGACTCGATGTTTTTCGTCGGCTCGAACAAACCAGTGCATGAGACGGACAAAAAATAGCGGCGCTGGGCGGCAACGAGAGGCGGCTGACAGGAGATTCGGCGTTTTTCAGCCATGAACCTTCCGCTCGCTATCCCTCGCCTGCGCGAGTGCTTATCCCATTCTCGTGGGATAATTCCGGACATCTCGAACGACACTTGACGGAAATCTCATGGCCGCCGAACAAGCCCCTGAATTGAAAATGGATCCTGCGAATCTTTATCGCGAGGAGATCTTCACCGACCGCAAGGTCGGCACGCTGCGCAGGATGTTTCCGGTCAAGAGTGATGGTTCCGACGATGGCGCGCGCAAGGTTGTTTTTGTCGGCGAAACCCAGCTCATGACACCTGTCGGCGCCTTGCCTCTGGCCTTTGAAATCGAAGCCGCGACGGTGGGCGAAGCGGCAGAGAAATTCGCCGAGGTCGCCGGAGTTGCGGTTGAGCGCGCGGTGCGCGAACTCCAGGAAATGCGCCGCCAGGCCAGTTCCTCCATCGTAATTCCCGAAGGTGTGCCCGGGGCCGGAATGGGCGGACTGGGCGGGCTGGGTGGCGGGTTTCCGGGCGGCGGCAAGATCAAGTTGCCGTGATGCGCGGATGCCGTCCGGCATCTATCCATTAACGCCACAGCATTCCTGAAGCGATTGCGTCGGCGTTGAACACGTACAGCCACGAACTCAAGTCGATTGCCGTACCGGTTGCGATCCTTGCGCTGGGCTCGCTGATATCCATTTTCGCCGCGGATACGACCAGCACGCTCTCGGGCGCGCTGCTGTTCGGTCCGCTGTTGGTGCTATTGATCGGCACCGCCATCAGTGCCTGGTTCAATCGCGGTCGCGCAGGGGTGGCCTCGGCTTCGTTACTGGTGGCCTTTGCCGGATACGTCGTGGCGCTGCAGTTCGGCGCATCGGAGTTTCCCGCCCGCGCCACATTCATCGCCTTGTCCGTGTTCGTTCCGGCCAACATTCTCATCGCGTTGGCACTCCCCGAGCGCGGCATTGTTCACTTTCGCGACTACCGGTGGCTGTTGCTGGGCCTGTCGCAGATTCTCGTGACGGCATGGATAGCCAGCGCCGGACGCAATCCTCTTTCCGGCACCGTGTGGGTCAATGTTTTGGACAACTGGTTGTTGCGGGCCGAGCCGCAACCTCTGTTGTCCCGGGTACTGGTCGGCGCGGCGTTCGCGCTGGCATTCGCCCGGGCCTGGACGCAACGCGCGCCCGTCGAAATCGGCCTGGCAGGCACCTTGATCGCCTTTCTGGTGGCTTGTTCCTGGCCCGCATCACCGGTCGTTTTCGGCGTCTTCATCCTCGCCGCAGGCACCATTCTTTTGCTGGCCGTGCTGCAGGAGTCCCACCGAATGGCATTCGAGGACGAACTGACCGGACTGCCCAGCCGCCGGGCACTCGAGGAGAGGCTGGTGGCGCTGGGACCGGTTTACACCATCGGCATGGTGGATGTGGACCACTTCAAGAAATTCAATGACACCTATGGCCACGACATCGGGGATCAGGTCTTGCGCATGGTCGGTGCGCGACTTGCCGAGACCGGCGGAGGCGCGCGTGCGTTCCGCTACGGAGGGGAGGAATTCTGCGTTCTGTTCCCCGACCTGCACATCGCCGAGGCCCTGCCCCATCTGGAAGCGCTTCGCCATGCCATCGAACACTACAAAGTCTCCATGCGCACGGAAAGGCGGCGGAAAACCCCTCGCGAAGGCACGGATCGAAGGGCGCCGGTCAAGGCAACGCCGGCGGACGCGGATGTTGCCGCCCTGCGATCGAATCGCGCAGAAAAATTATCGGTGACCGTCAGCATCGGCGTTGCAGAACGCACCGCGATATACGACGCTCCGGCAATCGTGATTCGTGCCGCCGACCAGGCCCTGTACCGGGCCAAGGAAGGCGGGCGCAACCGGGTCAGTGTCTGAGAAAAAATGTGACGTGTGACAGGTGACGAGTAACAACGTGAAGGGCAAAAAACAAAACCCTGGAAATCCGAGGTCACCCTCCATGTCGAAACCGGCAGGGAAAACGGCCCAGAACGTCCAGTTGAATTTGCAGACTCGCAAGGTGTTGGCACAACATTACCGCGCCAAGCACGGGGTCAAATAAATTTCCGTGCGCGCAACGTGCTGCACGCTTCGGATGCACTACCTCTGCAGGAACATATTCGTTGCCAGATTAACCGCGGAGTAAACTGCCCTGCCGGGCTTTTTCCACCAACGCATCGAAGAGTTTCTGCTGCAAGGGGTCACTGGCCGCAGTCAATTCGGGATGCCACTGCACGGCCAGCAGCCAAGGGTGGGAAGGCATCTCAATGGCCTCGATCGTGCCGTCCGGCGCATGGCCAACGGCTTCGAACCCTTGGGCAACCCCGCGCAAGGCCTGGTGATGCCAGGAGGCTGCCTCGAATGCCTCCTGCCCGAGAATTCCGGCCAAACGCGACCCGGCTTTGAGCCTTATCCCGTGCGGCGTTGGCTCCCGCGGCGGCGCCCGATGCAGCACACTCTCGCCCACTTCATCGGGAATATGCTCAATCAGTTGGCCGCCCCGGACCACGTTCAGGATTTGCGCCCCGCGACAAATGCCCAGCGTGGGCAATCCAGATGTCATCACCCAGCGGCCCAGTTCCAGTTCCAGCGTATCGCGTTCGAGGTCGATGCCATAGTTGGTCTCATGGCGCCGCCCCCGGTAGTGATCGGGATCGATATCGCCTCCGCCGGTCAAAATCAATGCATCCAGCGCTTCGACCAGCGTTTGCCAGCGCGACTCCCCGGCAGGAATCAATATCGGCACTCCGCCTGCGCGGCGCACCGCGTCCACATATTCGGCGGGCAAAGTGAAGCGGTTGTCCGCATTGCGGCCATAGGTGGTCAATCCAATCAGTGGTTGCGCAGGGGTTTGCATGGAGTCGGCAGGAAATCCTGGGAGGCAGGATTCTAACGCCCCGGCCGGTTGCTTGCCGTTTGGATATCGCCCATACTGGCCGCCGACAACATCGCACGGGCGCACTCTGGCAGCCGTACGCTGCTGTCACGCATCGCGGCAATACAGTGTATGGGTATCAGTCACTCTGGCCGATGCAGCCGCGGCAGTCGGCCCCCGTTCCATAGAAAAATGCGAAGGAGGAGACGATGGCGCAACAAGACCAGTACGAAACAACCAAGGAACATCAGGACGACCTCAAGACCCTGCACAGCATGGGGTATGCGCAGGAACTTTCCAGGCGCATGGGGGCGTTCCAGAATTTTGCGATTTCCTTTTCGATCATCTGCATTCTGGCAGGCGGCATCACGGCGTTTCCGCTGGCATTGAGCGCCGCGGGCGGCGCCTCGGTGGGATACGGCTGGCCACTGGCCTGCGGGTTCGCGCTGCTGGTGGCCGCCGCAATGGGGCAGATCGCTTCGGCCTACCCCACCGCTGGCGGTATCTACCACTGGGCATCATTGCTCGGCGGTCGCGGATACGGCTGGGCGGCGGCGTGGTTCAACCTGCTGGGTCTGATGTTCGTGGTCGCGTCGGTCAACTTCGGCGTGTTCCTGCTGTTTCGCGATCTGTTCCTCGCCAACGTGATGGGCATGGACGTGACCTCCTGGACATCGAAGGCGTTCATGGACCAGGGCTGGTGGACACAGACGATATTCATCACCGCCATTACCGTGGCCCAGGCGATACTCAATCACGTCGGCATCCGCGTCACGACGATCCTGACGGACTTCAGCGGCTATCTGATTTTTGTGTTTGCCGTGCTGCTGACACTGGGTCTGCTGGCCTATGCGCCTTCGATCGACATTTCTCGTCTGTTCACGTTCAGCAATTTCTCCGGAGAGGCCGGTGGCAGTGTCTGGCCCACCGCCATCCAGTCAGTCGGGTTCGTGTTTCTTCTGGGGCTATTGCAAGGTGTGTACACCGTGACCGGTTTCGATGCGTCTGCACACACCGCAGAGGAAACCCGCAATGCCGCCCGCGAGGCGCCGCGAGGCATGCTCCACTCGGTGTTCTGGTCGTTTGCCTTCGGGTACGTGATGATCTGCGCCTTCATCCTGGCACTGCCCAGCGTCGAAGAAGGCGCCAAGCAGGGCTGGAACGCGTTCCCGTGGCTGATGAGCCAGTCCGCCATGCCGGTCCTGTTCAAGAACATCCTGATCATCGGCATCGTGCTGGCGAACTTCCTGTGCGCGCTGGCCGGACTCACTTCGACATCGCGGATGATGTATGCCTTCGCGCGCGACGGTGGCCTGCCCTTCTCCGAGTCTTTGCGAAAGGTCAGCCCTGCACATCGCACACCGGTCAACGCAATCTGGTGGGGCGCCATCCTGTCGATCATCGCCACGCTCTACGGCGATGCCTTTGTGGTGCTCTCGACAGGTTGCGCGGTGTTCTTGTATCTGTCCTACCTGATGCCGGTGGCAGCGGGATTGCGCTCGGAAATGAAAGGCACCTGGACGCACAAAGGCCCGTTCCAGCTTGGCGGCGCCTCAAAATTGATTGCGGTCCTCGCCATCATCGGCTGCGCGCTGTTGATCTTCGTGGGTGTACAACCACCCAACCAGAAGGTCGGTTACCTGATTGTCGCCATGCTGGTGGTCATGATTGTCATCTGGGTCGCCTTCGAGAGCCGGCGCTTCAAGGGTCCGCCGATTGGTGACATGATCGCCAAACGTCAAGCCGAAATCGCGGCCGCCGAAAAAGCGGTGGGTGAACGAGGCTAAGTCGGGGTTCTTGACATACATGAAGGGCGAGATGCCGCAAGGTATCCCGCCCTTTTGTTTTTTGCATGGTTGTGATGTGCCCGGGAATGCCGCGAGACAAAGCTGACAGAGCAACCCCATGAGCCGGCCCGACCACGATGTGGCGGTCATCGGCGGCGGCGTGGTCGGCTGCGCCATCCTGCGCCGGCTGGCGCTGGGCGGGCTGCGCTGCGTCCTGCTGGAAAAAGGCGCGGACATCCTGTCCGGCGCCAGCAAGGGCAACAGCGCCTTGTTGCACACGGGTTTCGATGCGCCGACCGGCAGCGTGGAACTCGCCTGCATGCAGGCGGGTTATCGAGAATACCTCGCCATTCGCCAGGCGCTGAATCTGCCGCTGATGGAAACCGGCGCCTTGCTGGTAGCCTGGACACCGGACGAGCTTGCCGCTCTGCCGCAGATCGTTGCCCAGGCCCACGCCAATGGTGTGCCCGACGTGGAACCCATCACGCTCACGGAACTTTATCGTCGCGAACCGCGGCTTGCAGCTGGCGCGCTCGGCGCGGTGATCATCCCCGGTGAACACGTCATCGATCCCTGGTCCGCGCCGCTGTCCTACGCCCGGCAGGCGCTGGCGCACGACGCGACGATTCTTCGCGGCGCGCGGGTCGCAGGCGGCGAACGCCAGGGCGAATGTTGGACACTGGATACTCCGGGGGGGGCGATTCGGGCCCGCGTGGTCGTCAATGCCGCCGGCCTGTACGGCGACCGGGTGGAATCCATCGTCCGCGAGCCGCCGTTTGCCATCCGGCCCCGCAAGGGACAGTTCGTGGTTTTCGACAAATCCGCCTTCGGACTGGTGCGTTCCATCGTGCTGCCGGTGCCGACCGAGCGCACAAAGGGCGTGCTGATCTGCCCGACGGCCTTCGGCAATCTGATCGTCGGTCCGACCGCCGAGGAAGTCGAGGAACGGGACAGCGCCACCGTGGATCGCGAGGCGCTGGAGCGACTTCTCGCGCGCGCCCGCGCGCTGGTCCCGGATGTCACCGGCCACGAGGTGACCGCGGTGTACGCCGGTCTGCGACCCGCGACACAATTCAAGGATTACCAGATCGAGGCCCTCGCCGACCGAGGCTGGATCACGGTGGCCGGCATCCGCTCCACCGGGCTGACCGCTTCGCTGGGCATCGCGTCCCATGTCGCCCGTCTTTATGCCACCCATTTCGGTGACTTGCGCGACACAGCACCGCGGCCCTTTGCGCCAGTTCCGAATCTGAGCGAAACCGGCACCCGCCGCTACCAGCTTCCCGATCCGGGAGAAATCGTCTGTCACTGCGAACGGGTGACCCGCGACGAAATCGAGGCCGCGCTTGGCGGCGCGCTGCCGGCCGGCGATCTGGGCGGACTGAAACGCCGCACCCGATGCTTGATGGGACGCTGCCAGGGTTTTTATTGCAGCGCGCGGGTAATGGAACTCGCGGCCGGACACATCGCCGAGCCGCAGGTCGAGCGCATCAGCCAATGAGCGACGTGGAGAGCCACGACGTCATCATCATTGGCGGCGGTCCCGCCGGCCTTGCCGCGGCGACAGAACTCAGGCGCCTGGGCTTGCGCGATGTGGTCGTCATGGAACGCGAACAACAGGCTGGAGGCGTGCCACGCCATTGCGGTCATCGTGGGTTTGGCTGGCGGGAATTTCAGCGGCTGCTCACGGGCCCTGACTATGCCAGGCGGCTGATCGCCGCGACCGAAGGAATCGACCTTCGCACCGGCACCACCGCTCTGGCTCTGGAAGAAAATGGCCATGTCAAGGTGCTCACCCCGGGCGGCATCCGGGAACTCCAGGGCCGCCGGATATTGCTGGCGCTCGGCACCCGCGAAACGCCACGTGCCGCGAGGCTGGTTTCTGGAAGCCGTCCATGGGGCGTATTCACCACCGGCGCATTACAACAGCTCGTCTACCTGGGCGGGTCAAAACCCTGCACGCGCGCCGTGATCATTGGATCGGAACTGGTCTCGTTCTCCAGTCTGCTGACCCTGCGCCACGCCGGTATCCAGGTGCTCGCCATGCTGGAAGAATCCGCGCATGTGATGGCGCCCCGGCCGGCGGAATGGCTCGCCCGCACCGCCCTGCGCACCCGCATTATGAAAAATGCACGCCTCGTTTGCATACACGGTGACACCCACGTCACCGGTGTCGAGATCGACAGGAATGGCACGCGTGAGTTTCTGAATTGTGACGGCGTTATTTTCACGGGGAAATTCGTTCCCGAAGCCGCGCTGCTTGCCAACAGCCCTCTGGCCATCGATGCAGCAACCGGCGGTCCCGTCATCGATCAGTATGGGCGTTGCACTGACCCGACTTACTTCGCCGCCGGCAATCTTCTGCGCCCGGTGGAGGCGTCCTGGACGGTATGGAGCGAAGGTCGTGCCGTGGCACGTGCCATCGCGGCCAGCCTGCGGGGTCAGCTTCCCATCGCGATGCGTCAGGTCAAATTGACGACCCGCGATCCAGTCCGCTACGTTTGCCCGCAATACATTTCCTTTCCCGCATTCATCGCACCTGCGCTGCCGATCAACGTCAGGGTCACTCAAGGCGTGCGGGGGCGCCTGCGGCTTCTCGACGGCAAGCGGGAGATCTGGGGAAGCACACGCGGCCTTCTACCAGAGCGTCGAATCACCTTGCCGAGCATCGCGCATCCACCGGAGCACGCAGCAGAATGGGTGATCGAAATCGACCTGCAAGACCGTCGCTGACATTCGATGCAATCGTTGTGGCGGCGTTCGATTCTGCAGGACGCCTGTCGCTCGGCGCAAATTCGGCTTGCGTTCTGAAAATTGCCGGGCGATCTGGATTTTTTGTGGACGCCACCAAGTCGATCATGAGAGGATAAAACGCGAGCGTTGACAGATACACGATGGGCAGAGTTTTTCAAAAATGCGCTCTGCGCTCAGGCAATTCGAATTGGATCATTTGAAAGATAAGCTCTGAGAAAAAAGCATGTATCTGAAACGATCCCTGCAAGGATTGGCTCTGATTGGCTCTGATTGGCATGTTGCTGGAGGCCGGACTTGGCATGCCTGCATTGGCATTGGACAGCAAGCCGAATCTGAGTATCGAAGCCGCCGAAAAAAATGATCCTCGCATTCGACAAATGTCCGCAGAAGTCTTCAGGGTTACCCTTGAGACTCGTCGTTACGGGGAAACGGCCCCCCATGGGTGCCCGTTTTTTCGACTGATCCGAAATTCTTCGTTGCGTCGGACTCTCCCATAACAATGCCACAGCAGACTGTTGTCGGAATCGATCAGGGCACCACGGCAACCAAGGCATTTCTGTTGCATGCGAATGGCGAGTTCCGGCAGTTGTTGTCTCTGGAACATCGCCAGATTTATCCGCAATCCGACTGGGTCGAACACGATGCGCTCGAACTTCTGGCCGGCGTGGAACGCTGCCTGGAGAACGCGGGACAAGCCGGCGGCGCAGGTCTGGCCAACCAGGGCGAAACCGTCGTCGCCTGGGATGCCGACAGCGGGAAACCGCTGTACAACGCAATCGTCTGGCAGGACAACCGCACACACGCGTTTACCGAGCGGCTAAAAGCGGACGGCGCAGAGAAAATCACGCTGGCGCGCGCTGGCCTGCCGCTTGATCCTTATTTTTCCGCGTCCAAGCTCAGATGGCTTCTGGACCATGCGCCCGGCGCGGCGGCGCTCGCGCAACGAGGCCGGTTGCGGCTGGGCACCAGCGATGCGTTTTTTCTGGATCGGCTTTGCGGAGAATACGCAACGGATGTCGTCACCGCCTCGCGCACCAGTCTGATGAACTTCGACACCGGCGAATGGGACCCGGAATTGTGCCGCCTGTTTGGCGTACCGATGGATCTGCTCCCGCCCATCCGCGCGACCACCGGCCGATTCGGCACTGCCAGGCAAAGCGGCATTCCACTGGTTGCCGGCATTGTCGATCAGCAGGCGGCGCTCTTCGGACACGGTTGCATCAATCCGGGACAAACCAAAATCACCTTCGGCACCGGTGCTTTTGCACTGGCAATCAGCGGCACCCGGCGCGTCAGCGCGCCGGAGCGCGGAATTCTTCCCACCATTGCCTGGCAGCTTGGCGGGACGGCCAGTTATGCCATTGACGGCGGCGTGTACAACGCGTCCTCGGCGCTCGACTGGGCAAGGCGCCTCGGATTGTTCGATCGCCATGAGGACATCGCCAGCTTCGACGGCCCATCGGCACTCGAACGCGGCCTGGTGTTCGTTCCGGCATTGTCCGGTCTTGCCTGCCCCTACTGGGACCGCTCCGCCGCAGGCTTGTGGCTGGGCCTCGGACTGGATACCGACCGGCGCGATCTGGTGCGTGCGATCCTGGAAGGCGTCGCCCTGCGCAGTGCGCAAGCCATTCAGGGGATGAACGAATGCATTCCCCTGGCCGATTCGATCTCCGTCGACGGCGGATTATCGCGCAACCCCTACTTCTGCGAGTTCCTGGCCCGTGCGCTCGGTCGCACCTTGCGGCTTCCCGCCGTCGCAGACCTGACCGGGCTGGGCATCTGCCGGCTGGCACTGATGGGCGCCGGCATTTGCAACGCGCAAACACTGCCGCCGCTGCC
>JBJXFN010000146.1:0-5945 GCA_046155535.1 Burkholderiales bacterium | reverse complement strand
TCTTGTTCAGGACGTCGAGATTGTCCTCGAGCGCGCCCATCCAGGGCGTCATTTTTTCCTCCTCGGTGCCGGGCAGGAAGCCGATGTCTTCGCCCACCGGCACCGTGACCCGGGTCATGATGATTTCTGAATACACCTTGTCTTCCAGCGTCTGCATCAGGCCGGCGGCCAGCGTCAGCAGGGTCTTGCCGGTCCCCGCCTGCCCGAGCAGGGTCACGAAATCGACATCCGGATTCATCAGCAGGTTCAGGGCAAAGTTCTGCTCGCGGTTGCGCGCCGTGATGCCCCAGACGTTGTTCTTCTGGTGGGAGTAATCGCGGATGGTCTGCAGGATTGCGGTCTTGTTGCTCTGTTCGCGTACCTGGGCAAAAAACGGCTTGTCGGTTTCATGGTAGACAAATTCGTTCACCATCATGCTGGCGCACAGCGGACCGTGAATCCGATAGAAAGTCCGGCCCTCCTGCTGCCAGGATTCCATGTCGCCGCTGTGCGCATTCCAGAAATCCGGCGGCAGCGCCCGCGTGCCGGTATACAGAAGGTCGGTGTCTTCCAGCACCTTGTCGCTGAAATAATCTTCCGCCGCCAGGCCCAGGGCACGCGCTTTGATGCGCATGTTGATGTCCTTGCTGACCAGAATGACCTGACGTTTGTCGCGAGCATCCTGCAGGTGCTTGACGACGCCAATGATCTGATTGTCCGCTTTGCCGGCCGCCAGCCGGGCGGGCAGGCTCGCGTCGATTGCCTCGGTCTGCAGGAACAGCCTGCCAGTGGCTTCCTTGGAACCGATGCTGTCCAGGGGAATGCCGTTGGCAATATCCTCGCCCGCCCTGGACACGATTTCGTCCAGAAAACGGCTGGCCTGGCGCGCGTTTCTCGAGACTTCGGACATGCCCATCTTGTTCGAGTCGAGTTCTTCGAGGGTCGCCATCGGCAGAAATACGTCGTGCTCCTGGAAGCGGAACAGGCTGGTCGGGTCGTGCATCAGCACGTTGGTATCGAGGACGAACAGTTTGGTGGAGGGGTGAAGCTGGGTGACGAGCGTAGGTGCGGCTTTGCGCGGTGTCATGCGTGTCCCCCGGAAATGGGCGTTGAGGAAGGTATGCGATAGCAGACCTGCGGGCTACTCGGTCGAGGGACCATCAAGACTCCTGTGGAATGTTAAAGGGATCTTGCGAATTCCAGCACCTCCTGCGCGTGGCCGGGAACTTTGACGCCGCGCCACTCGGCGCGCACCAAGCCCTTGCCATCGAGGACAAAGGTGCTGCGTTCAATGCCGCGCACCTGTTTGCCATACATGTTTTTCATTTTGATGACGCCGAACAGATTGCAGACACGCTCGTCCGCATCGCAGAGCAGATCAAAGGGGAAGGTCATTTTCGCCTTGAACCCCTCGTGCGACTTCAGGCTGTCGCGCGAGATGCCGTAAATTGCGCAATTCAGTCTGCGGAATTCTGCGTACAGATCGCGAAACTGCTGGCCCTCGGTCGTGCAGCCGGGCGTGTTGTCCTTGGGATAAAAATAGAGGACCAGAGGGCTGCCCAGTGCGGCAGAGAGCTTGAAGGTTGAGTTGCCGGTCGAGGGGATCTCGAAATCGGGAACCTGAAGACCAAGCAGGGAAGTTTCCATTACCGGGTGGATTGTTCACCAAAACCGCAGCAGAACGCAAGCGTGCGTCGCGACAATCAAGCGGTGCCTGCCGTCCCGGCCAGAAATACGCGGCCCTGCAATGCAAGCGTTCCATTGCGCCCGGCCACGCTGCCGGTGCCGACTTCGTGCCGCGGCAGATCATTGATGGCCAGGGAGGCCAGGTAATCGTTCAGCGAACAGAATTCGTATCCTTGTGACTGCCAGCCGTCCAGCAATTTTTCGAAGACCGGGGCGAGACGCATGCCTTCGAGTTCGGCGTGCAAGGTGTAGACGTGGCCAGTCAGCACCGGTGTGCGGGTTTTCTCCAGCAGGTGTTCGGCAACATTGCCGGTGTTCAGTCCGCCCGTGCCGATCAATTCATCCAGGGTGGGAAGTGTGGTGGGCAATTGCGGACAGGCGATGATCTCTCCCTGATAGACCGGCACGAAAGGTCCATTGCCGCGCGTATCGGAGCTGTAACTGAAACCCTGCCGCTGGGTCAGCCGGTAGGCGTGCCGGTTCATTTGCCAGCCGGCGGCGCCGTGCACCCGCGCGGGCTCGCCGAAGACTTCTACGAAGCGTTCGCCGGCCAGCGCCATCTGGCGCTGGGTCCACTGTTCGCCTTTGCGCCCGACCTGATCTCGCCACAACACGCGATCCCAGGCGTGGATGCCGACTTCAAATCCCGCGGCTTTCGCGGCGCGCATCACGTCGGCACATTCGCGCCCGATGTCCGGAGCGGGCAGAAGGGTTCCGTAGAGCAGGGTCTTGAGGCCGTAGCGGCGCAAAACCGATGTGCGCCGAACCTTGCCGAAGAAGCCCGGGCGAAAAATCCGCGTGATGGCCCTGCCAGTGTGGTCGGGACCCAGGTTGAACAGGAACGTGGCGCCGGCGCCGCGCTTTTTGAGCAACTCCACCAGCCTGGGTACGCCTTCGCAGGTACCGCGGTAGGTATTAACGTCGATTTTCAGAGCTAGTTTCATGGTCAGTCCGGCAACGGGTGTACCCCGGCCTTCAATTGTTTGCGGGACTCGATGCTGGCGAACCGCGTTTCCGGAAAGATCAGGAAGAGGAGGCCGGCAACCCTCCGGCGCAGTGGATTCGGTGCGAACATCGGTCGCAATTATGACCGAGCGTCCAGTGCATCACAATCGTCGAAAGGACAAAAATGAGGAGACTTCCCTTCTATCAGACGCAAACCTGCAATGCAGGCTTCAGCGCGAGCAGTTCGCGCGCTGCGCGATCGAAATCTTCTGCATTTCCCTCCCGGAGGGTGATCTGCGAAGCCGTTGCCAACTGCGGATAATGACCATGGATGGATTTTTCATAGGCCGGATCGTAATGTTGCTCGAGAAGCCGGGCAACGAAGGCGGGCCACTCGCCGGCGGCCGCCAGCGCCATCCATTCCTCTACCGTCCCGCGGCCACGCAGCGGCGTCAGTCTTTGCAGAGTTTTTCCGAGCGCGTCGATCTGCCGTGTCAGATGCAGGTATTCGTCCAGCAATCTGCGGACCCGCACCGTGGTGGGCGTCACCAGTCGCACGCAGTGGCTGGCATGCATCCGCGCAAGTAACGCCTCGGGCAAGCGCAAGTTGCCGATGCGCGCGCTTTCGGACTCGACAAAAACCGGCCGATCCTTTTGCATGCCCTGCAGTTTGTGCCATAGCCGGCTTTCAAACATTTTTTGCGAAGGTTGTGTGGTGCCGGGGACCGTGCCCAGCAAAGAACCACGATGACCGGCAATATGTTCGAGGTCGAGCACCTGGGCGCCGTGGCGTTCCAGATGTTGGAGCAGGGCGCTTTTGCCGGCGCCGGTCAAACCACAGACCACGCGATAGTCAAACTGGTTCGCCTGCGCCGGCAGGTCAGCCAGCAACGAGTGCCGGTAGGCTTTGTAGCCGCCACTCAGGCGTCTGGCATTCCAGCCAATCTGGCGCAGGACATGCGTCATGGCACCGCTGCGCTGTCCGCCGCGCCAGCAATACACCAGCGCAGTCCAGGTCTTCGGCTTATCCGAAAAAAAAGTCTCGACGTGACGTGCGATATTGCGTGCGACCAGCGCGGCGCCGACTTTTTTGGCCTCGAAGGCCGACACCTGCACGTACAGCGTGCCGACTTGGGCGCGTTCGACGTCGTTGAGAACCGGGCAATTGATTGCGCCGGGAACATGATCGGTCGCAAACTCCGCGGGGGAGCGCACATCGATGATGGCATCGAATTCCCCGAGCTGTGCTACCGTTGCCGCGTCGTGAATCATCGGGTATCCGGGAAACAGGTATCAGCGCAGGAAGCGCTGCAGACAAGGCTCATTGCGACGCGCGCAACAGAGGTCGCAGGTTCTTGTAGATATTTTTCAGAATCTTGTCCTGCGCATTTTCCGCCGGATGAATCCCGTCGGACTGAAAAAATTCGCGTTTGTCGGCAAATCCCGCGAGCATAAATGGAACCAGGGAGACATTCTGCTGTCTGGCAACTTCGGAAAAGACGCCTTGGAAGCGGCGCGTGTAGACGGGGCCGTAATTTGGTGGAATACGCATGCCGACCAGGATGACCCGCGCACCGCTGCGCCGGGAGGCGTCAACAATGGCGATCAGATTGCGAC
Organism: Burkholderiales bacterium; assembly: GCA_046155535.1. Taxonomy (GTDB): domain Bacteria; phylum Pseudomonadota; class Gammaproteobacteria; order Burkholderiales; family JACQAP01; genus JACQAP01. The sequence continues at coordinate 1,718 of JBJXFN010000146.1, read as the reverse complement.
GGATCGTATCAATAGGGCTGCCGCGCAGACCGTCATTGGCGCCCAACGCGACCAGAATGACGGTCGGGCTGAATTCCTGCAAGGCGGCGGCAATGCGCTGGTTTCCGCCCTGGGTGGTTTCTCCGCTGATACTGGCGTTGACCACGCGGTAGTCGAACTGGTCGGCGGCCAGACGCTTTTCCAGGAGCGATGCCCAGCCTGTGCCTTCGGGCAATCCGTACCCCGCGGAAAGGCTGTCACCGAAAATCAGGATGGTTCCTGCGGCGCGGGCGGGGCTTCCGCAACACAACAACACGATCAACAGGGCACAACGAAGCCAAATGGCCAATGATGCATTCATGCCTTCCATTGTGAAGGCGTCAGGTTTGTCGAAGCAAGTGTCCAATGGCACCCGGGCACTGACCATACTGGACGATGTTTCCCTTGACATCCAGCGCGGCGAGGCAGTTGCAATTCTGGGTGCCTCGGGTTCCGGCAAAACGACTTTGCTGGGATTGCTCGCCGGACTGGATGTGCCCACGGCCGGCAGCGTCCATCTGGCCGGTGTTGATTTGTTTGCTCTCGATGAGGACGGTCGTGCAAGAATCCGCGGGCAACATGTCGGATTTGTATTTCAGTCATTCCAGTTGTTGCCGGCGCTCAATGCACTGGAAAATGTCATGCTGCCGCTGGAACTTGCCGGCAGTGCCGATGCCGCCGTCGTGGCCACGCGCTGGCTCGACAAGGTGGGATTGCGCGACCGGGTCGATCATTATCCCCGGCAACTCTCCGGCGGCGAGCAACAACGGGTCGCGGTGGCGCGCGCCTTCGCCGGCAATCCGGACATCCTGTTTGCCGACGAGCCGACCGGAAATCTCGACGCCGCCACCGGCGGCGAGCTTATCGATCTGATGTTCCAGTTGAACGGCGAAAGCGGAACCACGCTGGTGCTGGTGACCCACGACGAAGCGCTGGCCCAGCGATGCTCCCGAAAACTGCGCCTGGCCGGGGGCAGGTTGATTCACGATGAACGCGACTGATTCGTCGTCGGTGCGGTCGGTGTTGCGTCTGGCGATGCGCCTGCTGGCGCGCGACTGGCGGGCGGGGGAACAACGGGTGTTGCTGGTTGCACTCGTGGTCGCGGTCGCGGCATTGACCACGGTGTCTTTTTTCACCGATCGCGTCGCGCGCGCGCTCGCCAGTGAAGCCGGCCAATTGCTGGGAGCGGATCTGGTGGTGGTGTCCACGGAGCCTCTGCTGCCAACCATTGCAGCCGAAGCGCAACGGCTTGGATTGCGCGTCACCGAGGCGGTGCGTTTTCCCAGCATGGCGCGCACCCGGACACACAGCGTCCTCGCGGAAGTGAAGGCAGTGGCACCCGGTTACCCCTTGCGCGGGCGGCTACGGATCCGGCAGTCCGTCCCAGGCGCCGAAGTGGAACCCGGTGGCATTCCCCTGCGCGGCACCGTATGGATGGACGAGCGCCTGGTCAGCCGGCTTGGCGCGGGCATCGGCGACACCATTGAACTGGGGGCGCGTCTGTTCACGGTGGCAGCCGTGGTGAGTGAAGAACCCGAGGCGAGCACGGGATTCATGAACCTCGGGCCACGGCTGATGTTCAACGTGGAGGATCTGCCTTCCACGCAACTGGTTCAAAGCGGAAGCCGGGTTGGCTACCGGTTGTTTATTGCGGGAGAGGAGGGCGCTTTGGCGGCCTTTCGAAGTTCGGCAGGCAAACT
>JBJXFN010000257.1:0-2678 GCA_046155535.1 Burkholderiales bacterium | reverse complement strand
CGCAGCTTCGCCGCTCGCTCCGCGCGGCAAAACCGGAACATTAGGTTTATATGGGCGAGGACTTGACACTGTTGGAAGAGTTTGCCGAGCGAGTGAAGGCAGAGTTGCCGGAGTACGCTGTCCATCTCGCACCGGTTCCAGCGTCGCTTCCAGAGCGGCCTTATCACGAGGCCATCGGCATCCCGTGGCCGCCTGATCCTGCACGCGGTCGTCTCTCCGCGTTTTTCAGGGGCGATTGCTTAGAGATGTCCTTCTCGGTTACTGGCACCCGAGGGCCAGCAGAGATGCAGATTGTCGGCGATCCACCTGATGATCCTCGAACGATGGTTGAGGGTGCGATTTGTTTCTTGCGAGATTTCTTCTCCGAGCGGCTTGTCGTGGTGGTCGAGCGTTATCGCTGGTTGTGGTTTTCTCCGCACTGTCTGCCGTTCTTTCACAGGCTTTCAGAGCGCCCGTTCAGCCGCAGAGTTTCTGAGGTTATTTCTTGGAGAGGCACGCACAGTGAGAGACGACAGACCTAACCAATCACTTCAGCCAACGGTCACCCGCGCTGGCGCGCGGCTGCCCGTGGCTGAGGTCCGGCGTTGGGCGCCGCACTTGTGACCAAAACGAGGGGCAAACATGAATCAAACAGTGAGTGCGTTCGGGTTTCAACCGAAAAAAATAAGGATTGTTGCCGTACTTATTGGCATCGCCCTTATGTGTGTCGCGAATTTCCAATCATATGCCGCGAGTGACACGGACGGGTCGGGGGCATGCGCCACCGTTTTGAAACCGCTGGTTATTCAGGTCGAGTTTCCTGGGACTTTGTCGAGCATCAACACAAGATCTGTTAAGGAAAAATTTCTCAACGAGCTTGACGAGTACATCCGGGAAATGTCTTACGGCAGAGTGTGCGTTCGGGGCGTGGTCACGGAGAAGTGGTACAAGCTGCCCAATCCCGTTTCCCAATACTGGGTGCCGTGGCAAAACCACCAGGTAAACCGATCGAACCTTCGCAGTCTGGTTAGCGATTCGCTTAACGCTGCCGATCAGGATGTGGATGTGTCGAAATACGATTTCGTCATCATCGCGCTGGGTGCGACCTTCAAGGAATGGGGAAACAATGGCGTTGCCGCTTTTCCGGGCATGCTCGGCTGGAAGTCCGATGAGAGCTTGATTATGCACAGCGGGCGCAAGGTCAATCGCGGAATCGTGGTGTACGCATCTACGGTGCGCCTTGGTCACGTATTTCATGATGTAGCCCATGTGCTAGGTGGAGTTAAAGACGGCAAACGGGTCCTGCCTTGTTTATATGATCAAGATATGCAAGGCACATCGAAAGTGCAGGCTGGTCCGGGTGTATTTGCTGCGTTTACGGACGCACAAATTCACATGGGAGGCTGGGACCCCATGTCGTGCAACAACTGTTTACAACGTCCAGCGCCCCCTGGAATAACGTCCTGGACGAAGCTACGCCTGGGCTGGTTGGATCCGTCAAAAGTTCGCGTGATAGATCCTGGCGAAAAGGCCCAGATTGCCTTGGGCCCTCTTGGGGACGCGACATCCCAGACATTGGCCATCAAGATTCCAGTGACTGAGACCACCTATTACCTTGTTGAGAATCGGCAGCACACCGGATATGACAAGAATCTGCCCGAGACGGGGATTCTCATCATGTTTGCCGACGATACGATTGCCGAGAGCCGGCATGGCCGCGCCCCGGTACGGCTTATCAACGCAGATCCGACCGTGGCGCGTCTTGAAAGCGCCGCATTCAATATTGGAAAAAACGTTTCTTTCACTGACGAGCAAAATGGCGTGCAGATCAAACTGCTGAAGAAAAACGGCAAATCGTATGACATCCTGGTAGAGCGCACACCGCGCTAGCCCCCGGATACAGCGGTCAGGATTTTGTGTCACACACACGGCAAAGTAGCGCCGAATGCGTCGTTCCACCGGACGCGCAAAAGCGGCGCGCCGTTGAACTCTCCGTTAAGGTGTTTGATTTGTATTTCTGTGTGCCATGATCAATGAGGCAGTTCAGTCTCCGCAAGCGATCGAGACCGCTCGCCATTTGTTCCGTGAATACCAGACCTCGCTCGGCGTTGATCTCTGCTTCCAGGGCTTCGAGGAAGAACTCGCCACACTCCCGGGCGCCTACGTCCCGCCGCGTGGAACCCTGCTGGTGGCGATGCAGGACGAAGAGGCGCTGGGCTGCGTGGGCGTGCGACCCCTCGACAGCAGCCGCTGCGAGATGAAGCGCCTGTATGTGAAGCCTGAAGGACGAGGACAGGGCCTTGGCCGGCAACTGGCGGAACGCGCGATCGCGTTCGCGCGCGCGGCGGGCTACAGGGAAATGCTGCTGGATACGCTGCCGCAGATGGCGGAAGCGCAGGGGCTTTACGCGGCGTTGGGGTATACGGAGTGCGCGGCGTATTACGAGAATCCGATTGGGGGAGCGCGTTATCTGGCGTTAACGCTTTGAATCGGAAAGGCGGTGAGGGAACTCAATGGATACCCGCCTTCGCGGGAATGACGGGGAAAAAAAGGCCTAGCGCCTCACCGAACTAGCGGCCCTGGCCGCGCCGGTCCCCGCCGATCGGCGGGGCGACCTTCACCACTTCATCAATCGTCGTCAGGCCCGCCGCCACCTTCAGCGCGCCGGAAATACGCAGCGGCTTCATGCCCTCGCGGAA
>JBJXFN010000256.1:0-34703 GCA_046155535.1 Burkholderiales bacterium | reverse complement strand
GCTGGACACATGCGCATGGGGGTCGAAAAACCGTCATTGACGATTCGCCCGACAAACGATATTTTGCCCTGTCTGAGATACAGGGTTTCGATCGTCGATCGGAACGGTATTCACTCCGGGAGTGCTGCGATGCGGTGGAATTCATGGTTGGCGATTGGCTTGACCGGCATGGCCCTGGCTCAAAAAGCCGGCGCCGGGGCCGATGCGGGGTTTATTGTCGATCGCGCCGATCAGGAAGCCTATATTCATCCAGCAAAAGTCCTGACGTACCGCGAAAACGAAGTATTCCTGCAGGGACGCAGCCATTTCAAACGACGCTGGATCGCGCCGATCACCTTCAACGGCGAATGGGGCCTCGGCCCGACTTTCATCCAGACTCGATGCAGCGAGTGTCATATCAACAACGGCCGCGGGGCGCCGCCGAAATCCGCGGACGAACAGCTCTCCACGATGCTGGTGCGCCTGAGCCTGCCCGGGACGAACAAACACGGCGGTCCGATGCCGGACCCGAATTACGGAGATCAATTCCAGAACAATGCGCTCCAGGCTCAAGAGGTCGATCTGCGCTACGCGTTCGAAATGGTGCCGGCCGAGGCAAAGATCTTCCTCGACTGGACCGAAAAAGTGGTGACGCTGCCCGATGGGGAAAAAGTCAGCCTGCGCAAACCGACGATTCGTCTGGAAGACCTCGCCTTCGGCCCCTTGGGCGAAGGGGCGATGTTGTCCTTGCGTAATACGTCGCCGATTTTCGGCATGGGGTTGCTGGAAGCGGTAGCGGAAGAAACGGTGCTTGATCTGGCGGCGAAACAAAAGGCCACGGGACTCAATGGCCGGCCGAATTACGTGTGGGACGATGTCCATAACCGCAGGGCGCTTGGACGCTTCGGATGGAAGGCGAACACACCCAATCTGATGCAACAGGTGGCGGCGGCGTTTCTCGGCGACATTGGCGTCACGTCGAAGATTTATCGAAAGAATAACTGCCCGCCGATTCAACGCGTCTGCCTGATCCAGGACCCGGCGAACGATCCGGAGGTGATCGACTCGGACATGGTCGACTTCGAGTTGTGGTTGCGAGCGATTGCGGTGCCGGCGCCGCGCAATCCGGCCGATCCGGTGGTTCAGCGCGGCGGAAAATTGTTTCGCGAAGCGGCCTGCGCCGCCTGCCACGTGCCTGAACTCAAGACCGCGGCGGCGTATCCCGCTTTTCCTCACCTCGCGAACCGGACGTTCAATGCCTACACCGATCTGCTCGTGCACGACATGGGACCGGAATTGAGCGACTACCGCCCGGATTACCTCGCCGGCGGCAACGACTGGCGCACCGCGCCGCTGTGGGGCCTCGGACTGTCCGGTGTCGTGAGCGGCAGCACCGCGCTGCTGCACGACGGACGGGCGCGCAATGTTCTCGAAGCCATACTCTGGCATGGGGGAGAAGCGACAGCCTCGCGCGATGCGTTCAGTAAATTGCCCAAGGCGGATCGGGAAGCCTTGATCCGATTTGTCGAGTCGATTTGACGGACGTACCAGACGAAATCCGACTCCAAGCGTTTTCACCACGGAGGACACGGAGAGCACGGAGGAATTACCAAGGAAATTCAGGGCGACAAAAGACCCCCGTAATTAGATCTCCCAGGTTTTGGGTTGCATTCGTATTTTTTCTTTCTCGATTTTCCTCCGTGCTCTCCGTGTCCTCCGTGGTGAACTCGTTTTGCTGCAATGAGAGTCAGCGCCGCTGATTGAAGCGCCGGCCGACGAGCGCCGCGGCGATGTTGGTCTTCTGGATATCGATCGCGCCGCCGGCAATGCCCCAGCCCCAGGCGTCCCGCAGGCGCTGCTCGGCGGGAAATTCCTTGCTGTAACCGTACGCCCCCATCATCTGGATCGCATGCCCGGCGACTTCGCGCACCATTTCGTTGGCAAAACACTTGGCGATCGAACTGTGTCTGACTGAAGGCAATCCCTCCGAGGCGCTCCAGACCGCCTGATAGATGAGCAGGCGCGAGGCTTCCACTTTCATGGCCATGTCCGCGAGCCGCAATTGCACCGCCTGAAAATCGACAATTGGCTTGCCGAATTGTTTGCGCTCCTGCACGTAAGCCAGTACCTGGTCGAGCGCGCCCTGCGCGATGCCCAGGCTCATGGTCGAGTTGCCACAACGCTCCAGGTCGAAAGCTTCCATGAGCTGGCGAAAACCCTCGCCGGGAGAGACCACGAGGTTTCCGGCCGGAACGCTGACGTGATCGAAAAACATGTCTGCCGACGGGATGCCGCGAAAACCCATCAGTTGCTCGGGTTTGCCGAAAGTAAAACCCGACGCGCCTTTTTCCACATAAAGCGCGCCGATCCCTTTCGCACCCGGTTCATCCGACATGCGGCAGTACACCAGATACCCCTTCGAGTGACCGGCACCTGAGCACCAGCGTTTCTGACCATCGAGACGGAAGCCGTTTCCGTCCCTGGTCGCTCGGGTTCTGAGATCCGTCAGCGCGGAACCGGCGTCCGGTTCGGACATGGAAACCGCAATCATCAACTCACCGGCGACGACCTGTGGTACCAGGCGCTTGCGTAATTCCTCCGGCGCGAAATGGGCGATCGCCAGTATCGGCCCGAAGCAGGACTCGAAAACCGGAAACGCCACCGCCGGAGAAACCTTTGCAAACTCTTCCAGCACAATCACTGCGTCCAGATGTGAAAGTCCGTGACCGCCATACTTCTCCGGAAGATTGATGCCCAGGTAACCCAGAGATGCGTAGCGACGCAGCATCGATTCCGGAACCGGCTGGTGTTTGCTTTCGAGTTCTTTCGCCAGTGCCGGCAATTCCGTCTGCGCAAACTTGCGCGCGGCCTCTCGCATTTGCTGCTGCTCGCTGGTGAGTCCGAATTCCATGGTGTTTCCTTCGTTCGAATGGTGTTATTTAAAAAAGAAGCATTTTGGCCACAGAGGGCACAGAGTTCACAGAGTAAGACCAAATAGAATTCCATTTACGTGCTCGCCGTTTAGAAGCCGAACAAGTTTTAAGTTTTCGTTCTTTTTCTCTGTGATCTCTGTGCCCTCTGTGGCAAAAAGGTTTTGCTTCTTTATTCCGCCGTTATTCCTGATTCCCGGACCACACGTGTCCAGCGTTTGTGTTCCGCAACCATGAACGCCGCATACTGTTGCGTGCTGCCGCCCAGCGGCTCGGAACCCGTATCCATCAGGCGCTTGTGCAAGATCGGATCATTGATCGCCTTGTTGATGGCGGCGTTGAGGCGGGCGACGATTCTATTTGGTGTACGCGCGGGCACCACTATGCCCTGCCACGCGCTGATCTCAAAGTTGGCGGACCCAAGTGCCTCCGTCAATGTCGGCACCTCCGGTATGGCGGGATGCCGTTTGGCGCCGGCGAAGGCCAGTGCCCTGATACGCCCCGAACTCAGGAAGGGCAGCAGAGTGTTGAGGGTTTCCATCGCGAACTGAATTTCGCCGCTGCTGAGCGCGGCCAGCGCGGGCGCGCTTCCTTTATAGGGTACATGCTGCGCACGGATGCCAGACTGGAGAGCGAACAACGCGGGTGCCAGATGGGTAATGGTGCCGGTGCCGGCGGAGCTGTAATTCAGCTTTCCGGCGTGTGCGCTCGCGTATTGAATGAGATCTCGAACATTTTTCACTGGCATGGACGGCGTCGCCACCAGAACCAGAGGAACGGCAACAGTCAGGGCAACGGGCACAAACACTTTCGCGGGATCCATATCGGGGTCCGCTTGCAGCGCCTGCGAAGTAATGACCGCGGTGGTGTTGTAGAAAATCGTGTGGCCATCCGCCTCTGCCGCGGCCGCAGCGCGGGCGCCGATGCTGCCGCCCGCCCCCGGCTTGTTCTGCACCACCACCGGTTTGCCGAGATCGTCGGACAATGATCTGGCAAACAGCCGCGCATTCAGATCGGTCGGCCCTCCCGGCGGGAAAGCAACGATCATCGTGACTGGTTTCGAAGGATAGTCCAGCGCGCTTCCCGCAAGGGGAAGCATCATCATCACAACCCACAGCGCGGAACGAAAAAACGTGCGAAGCATGAATCAGCGGCCGAGTTCGGCAGCGTATTGCGCAGGATCGAAGCCGACGAGCAGCACTTTCCCGGTCTCGAGTACCGGTCGCTTGATCAGGCTGGGATTCTCCATCATCAGTTTGATGGCCTTGGCCTCGTCGAGATTCGCCTGCTGAGAAGGCGGAAGCTTGCGCCATGTGGTTCCACGCGTGTTGAGCAGAGTTTCCCAGCCCACTTGATGCGACCAGGTGTTGAGGTGCTCAAGGTCGATCCCCGAGGCTTTGTAATCATGAAACTCATAGCGAATGCCGCGGCTGTCCAGCCAGGAGAACGCTTTCTTCATGGTGTCGCAGTTCTTGATTCCGAAAATGGTGGTCATGGTCGGCAATTGGCAACTCAAGCAGAATCCTGATATTCAAGGTTACAGACCGGTAGCGATTAGGCAAGGGGATGGCCCACCTTTTCGGCCTGGTTAAACCGGCTTACCGACAGGCGTCTTAGTACCCCTTTAGCTGTCTAGCTGTCTTGGCGGGAATCTCCAGTTTACCGACAGGTGTTGCAAAAGAACGTTTTTGCACTATCCTCTGCGGATGAAGAGTCTTCTCGATATTTTGCGTGCTCTGACCGATGCCAAGGTCCAGCTCGTATTGGTAGGTGGATTTGCGGTGTAATTGCACGGTCTTGTTCGGACCACCATTGACCTGGATTTGGTACTGGCGATGGATAACGATAATGTGTCGAAATTTGTCGATGTTGCCAAACAGTTCAACCTTGCGCCAATTATTCCCGTGAATATCGATTCGCTCAAAGACGCGGCTCTAATTGATCGTTGGCATCGTGAAAAGGGTATTTTGGCCGTTGCCTTGCGTGAGCCTCATGCAGGAGGCAGTGTGTTGGATGTACTGGTGCGGCCTGAAGTTCCATTTCAGGCGCTTCAGAGCGACGCCGTAACGGTCAAATTATTTGAGCGCGACGTCAAAATCGCGTCAATTGAAAACTTGCTGGTGATGAAACGTATTGCTGGCAGACCGAAGGATCGAATCGACATCGAGGCACTGGAGAAAATTCAACGAGGGGAAGATCCCTATGCCTGACTCACCGGATACAGATGCAAGAACAATCAACGCCGTGGATGCCGCCAGACGCTGGGAACAAAGCCTTGCTTTGGTGACCACATTTACGCAAATCTGGATGTCTAATCCTCTGTTGGCCAAACAGGCAGGGCGTAAAGTCGAGGAATTTGTCATGCCGCTTTTTGAAGTGCAGAAGCGCCATGCGAATGACCTGCTTTGAGCGAGTGAATAGTGAACGGTGATCGGTGATCGGTAAACGGAATACCGGTGCCTGGATCTTTTGACTAACGGCGTTTCACTTTAGACTAATTACCGATCACCGTTCACCGTTCACCGATTACCTATTGCCCGTCACCCTATGGACAACCTGAATCACCTCCTCGAGAAAAATCGCGCCTGGGCGGCGGATGTGCAGCGGCGCGAACCGGATTTTTTCAATCAGCTTGCGCAGCAGCAAGCGCCGGAGTACCTGTGGATCGGTTGCTCGGACAGTCGCGTACCGGCCAATCAGATCACCGGTCTGGTGCCTGGGGAAGTGTTTGTCCATCGTAATGTTGCCAACGTGGTTGTGCACGCCGACCTGAATTGCCTGTCGGTGATGCAGTACGCCGTGGACGTACTGAAGATCAAACATATCATCGTCTGCGGCCATTACGGGTGCGGCGGCGTGATTGCGGCGCACGACCATCTCAAGCTGGGCCTGATCGACAACTGGCTGCGCCATGTGCAGGATGTGGTTCAGAAGCATCGCGACCTGCTCGGGAAGGAAAAATCGCGGGAGGAGCGCATCGCACTCTTGTGTGAACTGAACGTGATTGAACAGGTGGTCAATGTGGCGCAGACCACGGTGGTGCAGGATGCCTGGGCCCGCGGTCAGGCCCTCGCGGTGCATGGCTGGGTCTACGGCATCCAGGACGGGCTGATACGCGACCTCGGAATGGGCCTGTCTCGGGCGGAAGACGTGCAGGAGCGTTATGCGTCCGCAGTGAGCGTGGCTGCCAAACAGGCGTGAAGCGGTAACCGGCCGCCCCGGACCAGTTTTCTCCCGGTCCCGGGCTTTTCCGGCCTGAGAACTCTTAGAGCGTAAAAATCTTCCCCGGGTTCATGATGTTCTGGGGGTCCAGCGCTTTCTTGATCTGACGCATCACACTGACTGCGTCGCCGTGTTCGGCAACCAGGAATTTCATCTTGCCCAGCCCGATGCCGTGTTCGCCGGTGCAGGTGCCGTCCATCGCCAACGCCCGCATCACGAGGCGGTCATTCAGGCGTTCGGCTTCCGCAAGCTCCTTGGGGTCGTCGCGATTGATGAGAAAGCCAAGATGGAAATTTCCGTCTCCGACATGGCCGACCAGGGGCGCGAGCAGAAAGCTGGCCTTGAGGTCTTCTTTGGTTTCGAGAATACATTCAGCCAGACGGGAAATCGGAACGCAGACATCGGTGGCCCAGATTTCGCAACCGGGACGCAGTGCCTTGTTCGCATAGGTGACGTCATGGCGCGCGGTCCACAGATGGGTGCGTTCTTCGGGCTTGACGGCCCATTTGAACTCACCGCCACCATGTTCGGCGGCAATGGATTGCACCAGCTCTGCCTGTTCCTTGACGCCGGCTTCGGTGCCGTGGAATTCGACGAACAGGGTGTCCTTGACCGGGTAGTTCAGTTTCGAGAATTTGTTCACCGAATCCATCTGCACGTCGTCGAGCAGTTCGATGCGTGCCACCGGAATGCCGAGCTGGATGGTCTGGATGACCGTGTTGATCGCGCCTTCGAGCGAGTCAAAGGAACACACTGCCGCCGCCATCGCTTCCGGAATGCCATAAAGACGCAGGGTGACTTCGGTAATGATGCCCAACGTGCCTTCGGAACCCACAAACAGGCGTGTGAGGTCGTAGCCAGCCGCGGACTTCCGGGAACGTCTGGAGGTCTTGATGATCCGCCCGTCGGCTAGAACAACGGTGAGGGCCAGGACATTTTCGCGCATGGTTCCATAACGAACCGCATTGGTGCCGGATGCGCGGGTGGCGGCCATGCCACCGAGGGAGGCATCTGCGCCCGGGTCGATCGGGAAAAACAGGCCCTGGTCCCGGATGAATTCGTTCAATTGCTTGCGGGTGACCCGAGCCTGCACGGTGACATCCAGATCTTCCGCGTTGACTCGCAGCACCTGATTCATGTTCATCAGGTCCACGACGACTCCGCCCAAGTGTGGAATCACGTTGCCTTCGAGGCAGGTACCGGTGCCGTAGGCAACGACCGGCGTGCGGTGGGTGGCGCAGATACGGACGATTTCCGCCACTTCTTCGGTGCTTTCCGGGAAAACGACTGCATCGGGGCGATGCGGGTGGTGCCAGGATTCGTCTTTGCCGTGGTGGTCTCGTACCCCGACGCTGGTGGACAGGCGCTCGCCGAAACGCAGTTTCAATTCATCGATGGCGGTCTGGAATTTTTCGGCAGGCAGATTCATGCAATTTCCTTCGGATGTGCGGGGCAGGATACCGGAACGCATTTTACCGTAACGGGGTGCCGGCGGCGCCGGGCGCTCATGGCAATTCGAAACGACGGGGAGTGCAAGCTTGCCAAAATGTTTCGGTCGCTATCTTGCTCGCCTCCTTTGGCAGGATCGGCAGTCCGATTGGACGATCCGCAGGGATTTTGATGTATGTCAAACCATTAAGGTCGGTGTCCGGCAACCATGACCCGACTTATCGCACGGAAAGAGAGACCATGAACTCCGCAGAAAAGCAAAAACGCCAGGCCGCCATCCTTATTTCAGCGGTGGCCACACTTCTTTCATTTGGCGGCGCCTTGGCGGCCGACCCCGCGCCCGGGGGGATATTTCGCGGCTGCCCGACCTGTCCGGAAATGGTCGTCGTGCCGGCCGGCGAATTTGTGATGGGTTCGCCCTTGTCCGAGAGCGGGCATACCGATGAAAAGCCCCAGCACAAGGTCCGGTTTGAAAAGGACTTCGGCGTCGGCAAACACGAGCTGACATTTGAGCAGTGGGATGCTTGCACGGCGGCCGGACGTTGTCCGGCGGCCAAGGATGATGGCTACGGGCGCGGCAACTATCCGGTGATCAATGTTTCGTGGGCCGAGGCCGGTGCTTATGCGCAGTGGTTGAGCCAGACCACCGGCCGGGCCTGCCGATTATTGAGCGAGGCGGAATTCGAGTACGCGGCGCGCGCCGGGACCACGACCCCCTGGTTCTGGGGCGAGGCGCCGGACAGCTGGGGATCGAGAAAGGCTTGCGAATTTGCCAACACCCATGACGAGGCTGGCAAGGAAGCCCACATGATGTATGTCTGGTCAAACCACCAATGCAACGATGGCTACGGCGAAAACGCGCCCACCGGCCAATACAAACCCAATGCCTTTGGCCTGCACGACATGCTGGGCAATGTGCGCGAATGGGTGGCTGACTGCCATCAGGTCGGATACGAGGGCGCACCGGGCGATGGATCGGTTCGTGCCCATCAAGGCGCGTGCGAAAAGCGGGTGGTGCGCGGAGGCGCCTGGGTGGATGGGCCGTCCACCTCACGCTCGGCTTATCGGTATTCCGAGGCCGAGGATTTTCGCAACTATCAGGTGGGCTTCCGGCTGACCTGCGAGGTGAAGCGGTAAGGCGCGGATTCGACTTCCAGTACTGTGTTCCGCGCCTCGCACCGATGGCCGGTTTGATACAACCTATGGCTCACTTTCGCATTGCGCGAAATTTCGGACTTGGTCCGGTGTGGCCGGACCAAAGATTCAGTCATCGTCTCTCTTTTGGGTGGTCGGCGCGACGCCGGTGTCGGCCTGTTCCTGCATCATCTGGGCTTTGCCAACGAACTCAATGAGGCAGTAGCTGGTGACTTCGCAGGCCAGCATGACATAGGACTGTTCGCCATCCCAAAAATATTGCTGGATGCGCTTTCTGGGACGAACCGGCTCGCCGTGCATGTCCTTGATGGTTTCCAGCACGCTTTTCTGGTTGGCACCCCCGTAAGTCTGGATTACGCCGGTACTGAAGCGGCCCTTGTAAAAACGGTAGGCGACTTTGAGTGCATCGACCCTGCCGATTTTCAACTCGTCTCCCGCCCGCCGGTAATAGACTGCGTCCCCCTCATTGCGCAGTACAGTCATTTGATCCCGATATTGCTCGAAGTCCGCTCCCCATTGCACGCCGCGAAAGCCCTCGGGCTCTCTTTCCATTGCCAATGCCGGCAGGGATTGACACAAGGTTGCGACCATCAATAAGACAAGTGTTGCACGCATGAATAGCTCCCGATGAATTGTTTCCCCAACCCGATTACTTGTTGACGACGCCCTCTTTCCAGTTGGCGCCCTCTAAGGCCAGCGTTTCCAGATAGGCGCCGATTTCAAAGATGGTCTTGTCGTCGAGAAACGAAAAAGACGGCATGAACTGCGCGCGACCTTGCACCTTTCTGCCGTTCTTGACCGTGTCGTAATACCCCTTGAAACCGATTGTGAGCTTGCGCAGGTCCGCGCCGGTTCCCATGTCGCCCATGCCGTCGGCGCGCCCGCCATGACAAGGTGTGCAGGTGTTGCGGAACCAGCTTTTGCCCGACCTGATGGCTTTCGCGTCGCCGGACAAGGGATTGGCGTCCCCCAATTCTTGCTGCCCGTACGCCGTACTCGTCACCATGAATGCCAGCAGCATTGCGCCCCGGATCACTTTCTTGCCATTCATTACTGTTTCCTCATGCGTTTGTAGAAAAAATTGACGAACAAAAAACGAAAAAATGGAGGCGCCGAATCGCGCGCCTCCATTTAACGCAATTGAATCAAGAATCGATGACTTGATTCTTACTCCAGCGTAAACGCGGCCACCATGCTGCCGAATTCGGCTCCCCAGGGTTCGTCACGACCGAAACCAGGAGTGCCGCCCAGGGCCTGCACGATGTACTGCTTGCCACCGGCGGTGTAGGTCGCCGGGCCGGCTTTGGCTGCCACCCCGAGATTCACGGAGTAGAGCACCTTGCCGTTGCCGGCATCCGTCACGGTGAAGCCGCCACCCTGTGTGGTATAGACAGTGATGCCGCCTGCGGTGGTCAACATCCCGCCCGCATACCCGGGTTTGCCTTTCAGCTCGTTGCGCCAGACTTCCTTGCCGCTCTTGACGTTGACGGCTTTGTCGGTCTCGTTGCCAAAAGTGAACTCCTGGTAGGCGCCGAAGTGCCGCACGTTGCTGATCACCTTGATTTCCTCGAAGCCGTATTTCATGCTCGATTCGGTCGCGGCGAGATACACATGGCCGGTCTTCGGATTGTAGGCGCTCGGGTACATGTTCACGCCACCCAGAAGGGCTGGCGCAATTTCAACCGGGTCGCCACCCTCTGTAGGCAGGGGAACCTGGCCAAAAGGACGTCCATCCGCGCCATAACCCTTGATCCAGGTGAGGCCGTCGATGAACTTGTCCGCCTTGATGTACTTGCCGGTCATCGGATCCAGATGATGGATGTAGCCGGTCTTGTTGGGCTGGACAATGGTCTTCTTGCCGTCGATGGTGATCACCATCGGGGCTTGCGGAATATCGAAGTCCCACGGATCGCCCGGAACACCCGTCCAACGCCAGTTGACTTTCCCGGTGTTGGTGTTCACCGCGACGATGCTGGCTGCGCCGAGGTTGTCCAGTAAGCCGCCGCCGCGATTTTTCGGATTCCACTCGTAGGCGTTTGCTGTTCCGGTGTAATACACCCCTGCATCCCAGGAGCCGACGATCCAGGGGCCTGCACCGCCGTATTCCTGCGTTCCCTCGGGCCAGGAGTCGTAACCGACTTCTCCCTTGGTCGGAATCATCGGTGCGCGCCACTTTTCGTCCCCCGTTGCGGCGCTCACACCCATGACGTAACCCTGCAGTCCACCCGTGTCCGTGGCATTCATCGGAAGAATGATGGTGCCGCCGGGAATGGCCATCGGGCCGACCGTCGAGATAAAGCCGTTGGCGTCATTGGACTTGGCGAAATCCTTCGGATAGGGGAATCCGTCGTAGGACTTGACCCAGTTTGCTTTGCCGGACTTCATGTCGATCGAGTGCAATTTCGTGTCGTTGGAAAAGAAGTAAACGCTATCGCCCGCGAGTGCCACGCCGCGGTGCTTGCCGGTAAAGAACGGCACGTTGTACCCGCCAAAGTCATCCGGCAGCTTGTGCTCGTACTTCCAGAGCACCTTGCCGCTCGCGCCGTCGATTGCAAACACCTTGTTGTCCTGCGGGAAATAGATCACGCCGTCATGGACGCTGGGGGTTGCCTGCGCATCGGTCTTGCCGCCAGGCGACATGACCCATGCCAATTTCAGCCGTTTGGCATTACTGGCGTTGATCTGATTCAAGGTGCTGTAACGGTGCGCGGCCAGATTGCCGTTGCTGTGCAGCCATGAATTTCCCGCTTCGGCCGACAACATGGCGTCAGAGACGCTGGCGGCCTGTACTCCCCCCGCCAACCCTGCCATGGCCATGGCAAGGACAATGCCTTTCAAAGTTGTTTTTTTCACGTGTATCTCCTCCTTAGGGTTCATCAAACATCGCTGTTTACTGCCTCTCCGGAGCATGTGGTGCCTTCCGGTGGTACTCACACCTGCGCTGTTTTTCCCGGGCGAAACATATGACGTGTACACGATTGCTCGACACGTCGATCCCGGATCCCCAAAACAGCGCCAGTATGATCGTGTGGGCTGCCAACAATTGAATGAATCACGCAGCCCCTGTATCAAAAACTTTGACTCCTGATTCCCTGGTTACTCCACTGCGCGGCCGGGGCCGCGCGGATAGAATTTCTTGAGCACCGCCGCCGGACCCATCAGACACTTGTTTCCATAATCCTGGGAGTTGGGGGGGCATTTTTCCACGCATTCATCGCCATCGACCTCGTAGCCGGATTTGCAGCGCGGGTAACACAACGCACCATCGCGTTCTTCATCGTGCTTGCAAGACTCGGCCACTGCGGGCCCTTCGGCGGCATGAGCAGCCGGGAACCAAAGCCCCGACGCAACGAAAAGTACAAGTATCTGCAGAGTGTATTTCATGTTTTACCGGGCTTGCGCACGGTGTAAAGCATTGAACATCTGACGCCGAAACACTTTTATGAAGGGAAAAAAACCGGGGTCTTGCGACCCCGGCAATCCCAATCCACGCTCTTCTACTGCTTACCCCACGTGGGATTTCTTGTCGACGTAACCGTAGTACGTATTGCTGCGCTCGCCACCCATGGCCAGGTAATCCGCCTTGATCTGCGAAATCTGGTCTTGTCTGAACGGCTTGCCTTCGCCGAGGCGCATGTCCAACTGGTACATACGTGCGGAGTTCAAGCCGAAGATGTTCTGCTTGACTTCGCTGTTCGCGCCGCCGAGTTTGGTCTTGAATTTGAACTTCTTCATGATGTCGTCCGGGATTTCCAGGCGACGCATGGCTTCGATCTGCCATTGCGGGCTGCCGTACCACACCGAGTCCGTTCCCCAGACCACGCGCTCCGCCCCCATCAAATTCACGAGCTGGCCGATGAAGGCCGCGCAGAATCGGGGGTTGGTGACGGCTGTGCTGGCAAAGGTGCTGCCGATTTCGCCGTACACGTTGTTCACGCCGTACTTCTCCGGGATGCGGGCCAGGTCTGTTGCCCACTCGACGTAACCGGTGTCGAGGAACTTCTGCAGATCCGCATCCGGCTGGTCCGCAAGCCACGGGCGCAGGGCCGAGTGGTAGATCACGAAGTTCATTCCGGGCCAATCCTTGGCAGCCTTGCCGATGTCGCGCGCTGTGGCATGTTCCCAGGTGCCGGCGAATGCCTTTTCGTAATCGCGCGGCATCAGACCCTTGTGAATACAGATCGTGTTGATGCCGGACTTGATGGCCTTCTCGTAGAACGGATACATCAGCTTCTCATCATCCAGCTTCCATGCGTACTTGGACGGGCCGAACGGATCGCCGATGGTGTAGGACTTCCAGGACACGGGCTTCAGAACCTCGATGCCGCGGTCCACTTCGTCCATCCAGTTCGGATACTTCGGGGTGATGACGGTGTGGCCCAGCATGCGGGTCTGGCCGGCCATCTTGTTTACTGCACGGCAGGCGTTCTGGATCGCATCGTTGGACAGCAGCCACCAGGAAGGATCATCGAAGGGTGCGCCCGACAGCAACGACATCTTGGTATCGCTGTCCAGGAAGATTTCCTTCAGGTAGTTGTCCATCTTGTAACGCGACAGGGTCATCGGCGCGTCATTGATGTTCGGATTGACCTTGGCGCCCACCGCCCACTTGGTCAGGCCGAGCAGGCCTTCCTGCTTGAAATCGTCGCGAATGAAGTGTGTCTGGTCGTCGAAAATGAATTGACCGGAAAGCTGTTTGGCGCGGTAGTCGGACATTTCCATGTCCCCAGCGGCCTCGGCCTCGGAAACCTCCCAAACCGGACCAAACACCTTGTTCATTGCGGCAAACGCCAATGCCATGCCCGCGCTGGTGGCCAGGAACTGGCGGCGGTCCATGTTGTGACGCTTGGCCTGTACATCGGCCATTTCCTTGATCAGCCCCTCGACCTGGCGCTGCTTTTCGGTCTGCGGAAGCGGATTGTATTCACCGTTGGATACAACTTGGGTTGGAACGGGCGAACGGAACGCGACTTCGTCCGCCGGCGCAACGAGTTTCATTTCCTCGTCGCTCATATGAACGCCGATATGTCTCTGAATTGTCATGAACTCCCCCTCTTGTGGTTCGGGTTGTGAAACGTCTGGATACCAACTGCCTTGTTGCTGTTCCATTACATCCCGGCCGGCCTGGCCCGGGCATTTCTCCTACTACTTCCGATCGTCGAACTTGTACTCCGGGTCCGGCGTATCGATCCCTTCGCAAGCCGCTTTCACGTTGTTCTTCGCATTGTTACAGGCCGTACCGATGGCCACCATTGAATCGCTGGCGGCGTTTTTCTCGTCGCAGAAATACTCCATTTGCGACTTGGCGTCATTGCAGCTGCCAGCGCGTTCCAGCCTGGATTTCTGGTCATCGGCGGCACTGACCGGGCTGATCGCCCCGCCCAACATTCCGATCAGCATCGCCAATACGGGCACTTGCAATTTCATTGTTGCTTCCTCCTTGTTGTGATGTTTGTTCTCTGAATAATCTGCCATGGACTCGCCGCGGGCGTGTTGATATTGAACGTCACACTTTTGCCACGGGCGCGTTCGGTCGGATGAAACTTGCGGGGCGCCGACAGGTGACAGAGGCCACCGGGGCAGGCAGCGCCCGTGCCGAACGGTCACGGGCAAACGGCATACGCGCGAAGTCTTTGGCCGGACAGGACACAGAGCGTATCCGCGCGCCCGGCGTTTTGCGCGCACCGGCAGTCAGGCACGACCGGCTGGCCGTGCGCTGGAACAATGCAACGCGGTTTCGTCTCATGACTCTCCCGTTCGGCGTGACCGCCGTCCCCCTGGGTGCTCGGTCACGCCTTGAGCCAAGGCTCGCGTGACGGGTTGTTATGAATTCCCCCAAGCAGGATGCAGTGTAAGAGAAAATTTCCTGCATGCAAATGGTTGCGAGAAACCGGAATTCAGCGAACCCGATTTTCCGCCTTGCGGAATAATTGCCGGGAACACTTCAGGTGGTGATTCCAAGGGCGCGAATCTTCTGATGAAACGCCAACCGCTTACATGCGCGTTCTAGTTATCGGGAAAATTGCCGCAATGCAATATCGCGCTTCGTCTTACGTGATTTTCCGCCGCCTGACCACTTCTTCGTTCCATCCGATACCCATGCCGGGGCGTGCCGGTATCTGAAGATACCCGCTTTTTCTCTCGAATGACTCTTGCGGAATCCCGTTTGCCCAATCCACATCGGTGTCATTGAGCATGCATTGCTGGAAGGCAAACAGGCAACGGCGTCCGATGATCTGTTCCGAAGTTTAAATGGCGATCAACACCCACGCGGCCACCGGAATCTCACCCGATGCGGAACGAGGCGGGCGTTTTAGCGGCGCCATTACCGCTCTGGCGCGGATGTTCTTGATTGTCAGGTTCAGTGACGTCATGAAGTTCTCCATCAAATGTCTCGACGCAAAGGCGCAAAGAATTCCCAAAAGGGCGTTTTCGAAACTGCGAAATTTTTTCTGATGTGCTTTGCGTCTTCGCGACTTTGCGTCAGTGTCTTGCGCTTTTCATACTTGAGCTTCGGCAGGCCGGCCGTTGGCGTGCAACTTCAGTGCCGCATACACAAACTGGTTGGCCGGTGTGGCCACGCCGAGCTCGCGCCCGAACTTCGCCACCATGCCCGATAGCCAAGGCAGTTCCAGTCGGTTGCCCCGGCGCAGATCCCCGCACATCGAAGCGACCATCCCTGGCGGAAAGCCATCGATGACTTTCAGCTGGTCCTGGACAATATTGGCTTCCAGTTTGATTCCCTTAACCCGGGCGATCGCAACCACTTCTTCCATGACCGACTGCAACAGTGCGCGGGTGTCGGGGTCGGCGCGGATCGGGCCGACCGGCATGCGGGTCAGCGAGGTCATCGCGGAAAGTGTTACCAGGCGGATATACTTTTCCCAGATGGCCCTGCGGATGTCGCCGGACAGTTCGGCCTTGATGCCGGCTCGGGTGCAGGCTTCGTGAAATGCCTTCGCCCGTGCCGAGGGCTGGCCGTCGAGTTCGCCGAAAAACAGCGCCGCCATGTTCCCGTTGTGGCGAATGACGCCCGGCTCCTCGATCAGCGCGGCAATGTTGGCAACACCGCCCATCACATGTTCGCGACCCAAGGTCTGTGTCAACGTCTCCACTGCAACCACGCCGTTCTGGAACGACACGGCGACCGTGTTGGGGCCGATCAAAGGCTTGGCGGACTGCGCGGCGTCTTCGGTGGACCAGAGCTTGACGGCGATCATCACCACGTCGGTCGGACCCAGGGATCGAGTGTCGGCGGCAGTCTTCACTTTGGGCAGGTCCAGGTCGCCAAGCGCGCTCCGTATCTTTAGCCCGTTGCGGTTCAGCGCCTCGAGGTGAGCGCCACGTGCGATGAAGGTAACGTCCTCCCCGCTGGCTGCGAGTCGACCGCCGAAAT
Source organism: Burkholderiales bacterium (assembly GCA_046155535.1). Lineage (GTDB taxonomy): Bacteria > Pseudomonadota > Gammaproteobacteria > Burkholderiales > JACQAP01 > JACQAP01. The sequence continues at coordinate 18,572 of JBJXFN010000256.1, read as the reverse complement.
AGCCGCCGACGCCGCCACTGCCGATCACTGCAATTTTCATTGTTCTGGATCCTGGTTGATGAATCAGAACGGCATGGTAGCGCCTTGGGTGAGTTTTTAAAACGCGGCGAGCTGGATCTGTACAAAAGACATGTTTGCGTCCGTCAGCAGATTGCTTCGGGATTCGGCATGCTATCAGTCAGTACATAACTGTAATTTCCGAAAATTTTAGACGATGGCTCATGTCGCGTACCACCGCAATGGACCTCTGTAAACGAGTGCCGTCACTACGTAGCGGCGCTTACGAAAGAGAAATTGACGGTTCGACGGTACGGCGATAGATTCGCTAATGGCGAAGAAGAGTGTTTGCAATTCTTATTGGCGGATTCTCTTGAAATGCGAAGAAGACCACTCGCAAAACTGACACGTCCGCGATTGCATGAGGCGATGGCGCGTGAACAGCTTTTTGCGTTGCTTGACGATGCGCGCGAACGTGCAGTGACCTGGGTTTGTGGCCCACCAGGCGCCGGTAAGACAACTCTCGCGGCAGGCTGGGTGGAGAGTCGAGGGATTGACGCGCTTTGGTATCAGTTGGACCCAGGGGACGGAGATCCCGGCACGTTTTTTCACTACCTGTCTCTCGTGAATGCGGTTGCAAAGGGGCAGCTGCCCGAACTGTCTTCTGATGCATTGACCCGCCCTCTGGCGTTTGCGCGCTCGTTCTTTCGCGCCTGGTTTGCTGCGCTACCGGACGACACGGTTGTGGTATTCGATAACTACCACGAGATTCCCCCAAGTGGACCGATTCACGCGATCGTTGAATTGGCGGTCTCGGAATTGCCGGAAGGGATCCACCTGCTATTTATCAGTCGCTCAGAACCTCCGTCACAATTTTCTCGCTTTCACGCCTCGCGCCAACTCTCGATAATCGATTGGCACACTCTGCGGCTTACACTCGAGGAGACGCGCCGCATGAGCCAAGTGCGCTACGCGGTGGACGCAGACACTGTCCGGGAGCTACATGAACGGACGGACGGGTGGGCCGCTGGAGTCACGTTGATGCTTGAACGATTGCGTCGCAATGGGATTCTGCCCGCGGGCGTGGAAGTCGAGACTCGAGAAGCGGTATTCAATTATTTTGGAGGCGTTTTGTTCGATCGGCTCTCCAGCGATGAGCAAAAGGCGTTGCTTTCGGTTGCGTTGCTGCCTCACGCGAGCATCGAATTGGCACAGGAGCTCTGCGGGTCGCGTGTGGTCGCGGGTGTACTGGAGTCCTTCTATCGTCACCACTTATTTACGGAACGGCAGGCAATTCCAGGATTCGTTTACCGTTTTCATCCCTTGTTCCGCGCCTTTCTGCTTGAGCGTGGTCCTGTGCGCTTTGGTGAATCTGTGTGGGGCGTGCTGACCCTGCGTGCTGCCGGACTTTTGGAGGGCGATGGGCAGATAGAAGCCGCGTTTTCCTTGTACGTACGTCTGAAGTCATGGACCGACGCCACAAGAGTTGTGGTGCGCCACGCCCCCTTACTAACGGCAACAGGCCGTGGGCTGACCGTGCGCGAATGGTTAGATCGCCTTCCAAATGACTGGAGGGACAATCACCCATGGTGTCGATTCTGGAACGGCGTCGCCAGTGTGCCGTTCGAAGTGAGGGTCGCACGTTCGGACATTGAGCGGGCTTTCGAAATTTTTTCGAGCGCCGGGGATCGACGTGGAATGCTGTTGGCCGCGACACAAATGCTCACCGCCATCGCTTGGAATTGGAGCGATTTCTCAAGTCTTACCAGATGGGTGAGTATCACTGAGGGCCTGTTGTCTGAACCTCCGGTCGACACCAGTTCTGCGGAGCGGGTCGGAGCCTACGCGGCACTTGTACACGGTTCCATCCTTGGTGACGCACGTAATTTGCGCCTTCGCAACCATGTCAACGCGCTGCTGGGCCTTCTCGCCAACGCGGGTTCCGACATCAATAATTATCCAGAAGCCGGTGCCGTGCTCGGGAAGTATTTGCACTTCGCACCGGATCGCACATTTCTAGGACGTCTTAGGGCAACGCACCCTTCCCTGGATGAGCGATCGGATTTTCGTTGGCTCGACTGGAAGAGCTCGTATGCACACGCACTACAGCGGGATGGCGATCATGAGGCCGCCCTGGCTCTCGTGGACGAGGCGTTACGGATCGCGCCCGACTATGGCACCGTTTACCAGATTCGATGGTTCCAGTTGGTGCGCTGCTTGGTGTTGTTAGCATCGGGACGCGTTGACGCGCTGAGGGCGGAATTCGCTGGGTTTTGCGCCACCATCACGCGCAGCGACGATCTTGGCCCCAATCACTTTCGCACCATGATTCAAGCGATACTCGATCTCGTCGACGGTAAATTCGATCAGGCCTGCGCGAATGCGCAGGAATCGGTGAGGCTGGCGGACGCTTCAGGTTTCGCGTACATCAGGTTGCGAACGCGACCATTGCTCGCGGTTGCTCTGGCGCACTGCAAACGATTTGATGAGGCTGAAACGGCTTTGTCCGAAGGCTTCAGGATAGCGGCGGGCACGGTGTTTTGGTACGCACCCAACGAGATGGAATTTGCGCGAGCCTACGTACTGGTTCTCGCAGGCAAAGGGACGCAGGCGCATGCGTCCCTGCGAACAGCGCTGTCGTTCGCGCGCACCAAGGATGACACCTGGGATTTTCTGGATTTGTGCGCGCCTTTCGTGCGTGCATGTCTTTATGGGGAGGCATTGCGTCACGGCATTGAGGCAGATCTGGTTCGTGCAATTATCCAACGACACAAGATCAGCCCACCAAATGACGCGAACGAGGACTGGCCTTGGCCCTTGCGCATTCGCACTCTCGGGCGCTTTGAAATCGCGCGAGGTGGCCAATCGTTGATGTGGGGACGTAAAGCACCCAAAAAAATGATGGAACTGCTGAAAGTTCTGATCGCGAACGGATGCGAAAACGTTCGGGAAACGGTCATTACTGATGCCCTGTGGCCCGACGTGGAAGGTGACGCTGGACACAGCCGATACGGCGTGATGCTGCTAAGACTGAGGCGTTGGTTGGGCGACCCTACCTTACTGCGTCAGGAGAACGGCATGTTATCGCTTGACTTGTCGCGCACCTGGGTGGATGTATATCAATTGCTATTTAAGCCCCGACGCACGGCATTGGGAAGGTCGGCCATTCGACTGGACACGCTTGCAATTGAGGAATTTCTGCCCGACGACGCAGATGCGCCGTGGGCAAGAATTATGCGATCAAAGCTGGAACGTCTGCGGAATCGTCCAGGCCAGCAGGATCCCGGTTTGGTGAAATAGCGGCACCGTCGAATAAGTAAATCGAATGTAATTCAAGCCCCTTTATCGTTGCGCTCGCGCTTGTTGCGCTTCCGAAAAATTTCGACAAAGGAGTTTTCCCCATTCGATTTGCCATGCATTCTTTCAGAGTTACCTTCATGCTGCTCGCGATGCTTGTTCTAAGCTTCGAATCGCTCGCCCAGACCGTTCTCCGGGATGGAACTTGGGTCCTGACCAAGCGCGTTCTTCCCGATGGCACCGTGCTCGTCCCGCCGGCCATTCAAGGGCGCGCGTCCACAAAGGACGGAATCAATCAGCTCCTCGTCGTTTGGCAAACTCCCGAGGGTAAACAAGCCTCAATCTCCATGTTGTCCGACTGGTCTGAATCCGCGGACCAAATAACGGCGAAATTGATAGTAATGATATTCGACGATGGCAGCGGCAAGCCTCCGGTCTACGACTTGTCGGGGCGAACTAACACGGTACCAATCGCTCGTAGCGGTAAGATGTCACGCTATCAACATCCGCTCAATCAACCGATGATCGAGACTGATGGTAATAAGACGACGGCAATGGTGGACGGTGCCTTTACAGACCATTGGGTACGGCTGAACTAAATAACCGCCCGCAACTGAGGCTACTTCGGTACGGTGAGAAGCCACATTGCCGAATAATACAGGCCGCGCAAAATGCGGGAAGAGTCGCACCGTTTTTCTCGAAATGTGCGGCGCCAGATTTCAGGCTGGCGCCGCGCTGCAATTGAGAAAATGCTGAACACACTTCAGAGTCCACGGGGTCCGCAATGCCCTCTCCTTCAGGCTACGGGACGAAATTTCGCCTCTCACTTCGGGAGAGGCCGACGCGATAACAGCGTGGGGGGCGAGTTATGAATTGCGATCGTTTCTTCATCATTCCGGACTATCCTCATCTCCGGCCCTTCGGCTGCGCTTCAAGTGTGCCCTTGTCCCACCGGGTGGGAGGGAAACTTCGCGAGTCGGCGGAAAGGCCGACCCTCACCGGCTTGAGCCGCAATTTGAAGCCTACGAAGAACAGGGAATTGCCTGCGCGGCCGAATTCAGTGCTGATAACCCGCTCGCGTGTTTGCATGCCGCCTCCCGCTCTTATCGCATCACCTTGCACCGCGGGCCGGGCGGCTCGACCTGCTTTTTCAAACGGGACGTAATGAGGGGTAAGATGCCGTCCATCCGGAATGCCGGTCCCGGCGGCCGATTTTTTCACAGAGACACGCATGAACCGACCCGAATCCCTTCCAGACCGGCTGAAATCCCAAGCGGCCTCCCGGATGGAGGGCATCGAACCCTTTCACGTGATGGCGCTGATTGCCCGCTCCCGCGAAATCGAGGCGCAGGGCGGCAGTGTTGCGAACCTGGTGGTCGGCGAGCCGGATTTTCCCACACCGCCGCGCATTGCCGAGGCCGGCGTGGACGCTATTCGGTCGGGGCGCGTGGGGTATACGCAGTCGCTGGGCATCCCCGCCTTGCGCGAAGCCATTGCGCAGTGGTATGAGACACGATACGGGGTGAGCGTGCCAGCGGCGCGAATCGTGGTGACAACGGGGTCTTCCGGAGCTTTGTTGATGGCCATGGGCGCTGTGTTATCTCCCGGCGACGAAGTGTTGATGGCCGATCCTGGCTACCCCTGCAACCGGCATTTTGTGCGTGCCATGGAAGCCCGGGCGATTGGCATCCCGGTGGGCGCTTCCACAGCCTATCAGCCTACTGCGGCGCTGGTGCGCGAACATTGGTCGCCGGGCACCCGCGCCGTATTGGTTGCCTCGCCGTCCAACCCGACCGGAACGCTCATCGATCATGACGAATTGCGCAATATCCATTTTGTCGTGCGGGAGCGAGCCGGCGTGCTGATGGTCGACGAGATCTATCACGGCCTGACCTACGGCAGGAAGGATCGCAGCGCCCTGGACATTTCCGATGATGTGTTTGTCATCAACAGTTTTTCAAAATATTTCGGCATGACCGGTTGGCGGCTGGGCTGGATGGTGGTCCCGGAGCGGTATTTCGAAGCCGTGGACAGACTGGCGCAGAACCTGTTCATCTCGTGTTCCGAAATTGCCCAAAAAGCCGCGCTTGCCGCGTTTCATCCCGACACTGTTGCCCTTCTTGAGCAGCGCCGCGACGCATATCGCGCCCAGCGTGACTTCCTGCTGCCGGCATTGCGCGAACTGGGCTTCGGTATCCCGGTCACGCCGGAAGGTGCCTTTTATATCTACGCAAACTGCGAGCGGCTGACCGACGACAGCTACCGGTTTTGCTGGGATCTTCTCGAGAAGGCGGGCGTGGCGGTGACGCCGGGAATCGACTTCGGCGTGCATCATGCGCGACAGCATGTGCGGTTTTCCTATCCCAAGTCGCTCGAAGTGCTTCAAATGGGTATCGAGCGGATGCGCAAGTTTCTCAATAAATAAACGGTGAAACACGGAGGACATGGAGGACACGGAGAGAGGCGGGACCTGACGCGAAAGTTATTATTCTTTTCTCGTTTTTCTCCGTGTACTCCGTGCTCTCCGTGGTTCCATGTTTGTATTGTTAGAGGTTATCGATGAGTGGATTCATGACGGGAATGGAGCGCAAGACGATCCGCGCCAACGGCGTGCGCATCAACGTGTGGGCGGGAGGCCGCGGTGAGCCGGTGCTGCTGCTGCATGGATATCCGCAGACCGCGCAGATGTGGCGCAAGGTGGTTCCCGGCCTGCTGAATGATTTTTCCGTCGTGTGCCCGGATTTGCGCGGGTATGGCGACTCGGACAAGCCGCGCGACGGCTATGACAAGAAGTCCATGGCCAGGGACATGCATGAGGTCATGCTCGCACTGGGCTTTCCCCGCTATGCGCTGGTCGGCCATGATCGCGGGGCGCGAGTGTCGCATCGACAGGCCATGGATTATCCCGAGGCAGTAAAAAATCTCACGGTCCTGGATATTGTGCCCACCCACACAGTATTCCGCGATACGGGGCGGGAGCTGGCGGCCGCCTACTGGCATTGGTTTTTTTTTCAGGCGCCAGACCTGCCGGAAATCATGCTGGCCAACAGTGCCGAACCGTTTCTGCGACAGATGTTTCGTTCGCTGAGTTTTCGCCAGGGCGCGATCGAGCCGGCGATGTTCGCCGAATATCTGCGCGCCTTCACGCTGCCAGGCACCATCCGGGCCGGCCTGGAGGATTACCGTGCGGCCGCGACCGTGGATTTTGCAGACGATGAGCGCGATCTGGGCAGGACGCTTCAATGCCCGACACTGGCAATCTGGGGCGAATTCGGCAAGATGCATACTTTGTTTGATGTGCTGGAAAGCTGGCGCCAGAAGGCCGGGGATATTCGCGGCCGGCCACTGCCCTGCGGGCACTTCATCCCGGAAGAGGCGCCGGAAGAGTTGCTGACCGAATTGCGGCCGTTTCTGAAAACGGGTTGAACCAGTGCGTTGGAGCGCTGTCAATCGGATCGGACTCAGAATCGAAGTGCCTTGAACGGAGATTGCCGTGAAGAAAATGACCCGACTCCTGATAGTCTTGCTGGTATGCGCCACCTCCGCATGGGCGCTTGAACAGGAGGAAACCTATACCGACCTGGTGCCGGGGACAGGCATGCTGGATCCCGCGCACCTGGCAAAATTGCTTCAGCAAAACGATGTGCGCGCGATGAACAACGTGGCGTTGCTGTGGGCGCGCGGTTATCAGGGCAAGCAGAGTTACGACGAGGCGATGAAATGGTGGAAAGAGGCGGCGCGCCGCGGGTACACCGTCGCGATGAACAATATCGGTCTCATGTATTTCCACGGGCACGGGGCCGAAAAGGATCTCCGGCAGGCGCTCGACTGGTGGCACCAGTCGGCCTTCCTCGGCAATGCCTGGGCGATGAACAACGTGGGCGATCTCTATGAAAACGGCCTCGGTGTCGCACAGGACCTGGCGATGGCGGTGACCTGGTACAAGAGCGGGGCCGAGCAGGGCGAGCGGATGGCCATGTACAACCTCGGACTCGTGTACGAAAACGGGCGCGGCGTGGACCGTGATGATGCCCAGGCGCATCAATGGTATCGCCAGGCTTCCGAAAAGGGTTATGCCCCGGCGATATTCCGCGTGGGCCTGATGCATCGCGATGGAAGGGCAGTGGCCGCCGACCCGGTGGAGGCGCTCGCGTGGCTGCTGGTCGCCGCGAATCGTTTTCCACCGGAAGACGCGGAAGAAGCCGCAGAGAATCGCCGGAGTCTCAACCAGCTCGACGCGGAACTCGGCGCGGAACGCGGTACGCAGGCGAGAGTGCGTGCGGTCACCCTCGAATCCGAATTGCGCGCGGCCAATCCCGGCAAGGAGCAGCCGCTCAAGCCTGGCGAAAATAACACCTGAACCCGTGCGAGCCTCGATCCGACAGCCGCAAATCCTGACGGCGGCGCTTCTGTTTGCCGCCGGCCTTGCCGGCTTTTGCGGCGCCGGAGAGGCGGCGGAAGAGCGCGGCGGGAAGCCGCCCGCGGCACCTCCTTCAGTCGGGGGTTACAGCAATTATGTCGGAGACAATCCGGTCGTCTACGATCGTTACCTTGGCAATTCCGACCCGCTCACGGAAGCGGAACTGTTGCCGGCACTGATGTCGGCGCTCGATCAATTGACCAAGTATCCGCGTACCACCCGGCTGCCACCGATTCAGCGCGTGCCCCACGCCCGCATCGAAAAATTGGTGTGTAACGGGCCATGCGGCGTGTTGGCCACCTATCGTCCGGGGGAGGGCATCTACCTCGACGAGCGCCTCAAACCGGAGACCAATCTCTTCGATCGTTCTGTCCTGCTGCACGAACTCGTGCATTTTCTCCAGGACATCAATAACGAATTCGTGGACATGAAGGATTGCAAGCGCTGGTACCACCGGGAAATCGAGGCCTACGCAGTTCAGAAGACCTTTCTAGCCCTGCTCGGCAGTCAGATCCGGGTCGGTTATTCCGCCAAGGAATCCACCTGTGACGGTGAACAACAGGCCACCAAGAATGTGGCCAACTGATTGCGCCGTTCGCGCGCTGCCTGCTACACAAGACCTTTCGTAAGACCCCTCCAAGAGTATTGGACAGGGCGCTCGCGCGGCACAATAATTCACGGTCTCCAAGAATTCGACCAGAGGAATTCCGTGATCGCGAAGCCCGTGCCCTTTTCATTGCATGTCGACGACAGCGTACTCGCTGACCTCAAGGCGCGACTGGATCGCACGCGCTGGCCTGACGAAGTGCCGGAGAACCACTGGCGTTACGGCACCGACCTCGGCTACCTCAAAGACTTGGTGGAGTACTGGCGCAACGGCTATGACTGGCGCAAACACGAAGCGCAGATCAATCGATTCCCCCAGTTCAAGGTGAAGATGTCCGGCGTCGACTTGCATTACGTCCGGGTCGAGGGCAAGGGGCCGAATCCGGCGCCGCTGCTCCTCTCCCACGGCTGGCCTGGTTCGATCTACGAGTTTCACAAGCTGATCCCGATGTTGACCGACCCGGCGGCCCATGGCGGTGATCCCGCCGATGCATTCACCGTGATCGCGCCGTCTTTGCCGGGATATGTGTTCTCGTTTGCATCGGGACAGAAGCGCTTCAGCCTCGAGGAAATCGCGGAGACATTTCACGAACTGATGACCGCGGTGCTTGGGTATCCCCGCTATTGCGCGCAGGGCGGCGACTGGGGCGCCTTCGTGACGTCGCGCCTCGGTTATGCCCACCCGGAGGCAGTGCGTGGCATACACGTCAATCTGCTGGCAGTCCGGCGCGACCCCGCGCTCCTGCAGAATCCGAACCCGGAGGAAAAACGCTTCATCGACGAACTGAATCACTTCCTCAATGAAGAAACCGGCTACCAGTGGATCCAGGGCACCAAACCCCAGACTCTCGCTTACGGATTGACGGATTCACCCGTCGGGCTGGCCGCCTGGCTGGTGGAGAAATTCCGCTCCTGGACCGACTGCGACGGCAATCCGGAGAACGCGCTCACTCGCGACGAAATGCTCACCGACATCATGCTCTACTGGGTGACCGGCGCGATCGGATCCTCGTTCTGGCCCTATTACGCGCGGAGGCACGGGCCGTGGCCGATTCCCGATGTGGTGAAAGTGCCGATGGGCTACGTTGAGTTTCCGAAAGAAATCCTGCGCCCGCCGCGCTGCTTCGCCGAGAAAATGTACGGCAACATCCAGCGCTGGACCAAGGCAAAGAAGGGCGGGCACTTCGCCGCACTGGAGCAGCCGGAATTTCTGGCGCGGGAAATCAGAGAGTTCTTCCGGCCGTTGCGCTGATCGTGTTCCTGCCGTTGTCGCGCAACGGTCCTTGGTCTGGTTCGGCCGTCTGCCGATTCGTGACTAAACTGGATCCCAGGTGAACACATCCTGGGACCGGTCGAGCGGATAGAAGTGTGCCTTCAGTGCAGGCATGGCGTGGTTACCGATGGTTTCCGGCGTCCAGCCTTCGGAACGTTGTACTGAACGCAGCGGGCGGTTTTGGCTGAAGATAAAAATCTCGTTTGCGCGCACGCCGAAAATCTGCCCGCTCACTTCTGCCGCCGCATCGCTGGCAAGAAAGACCGCAAGCGGCGCGATCCGGGAGGTTTCCATCCGTTTCAGTTTCTCGACCCGCGCCTTCTGCTCGTCCGTGTCGGTGGGGATGGAGCCGATCATGCGACTCCAGGCAAACGGCGCGATGCAGTTCGAGCGCACCTTGTATCGGGCCATGTCCATCGCGATCGATTTGGAAAGCGCGGCGATGCCCAGTTTCGCTGCCGCGTAATTGGCCTGACCCAGATTACCCACGAGGCCTGAAGTCGAGGTCATGTGGATATAGCAGCCGCGGTTCGCGCTGCGAAAATGCGGTGCTGCCGCGCGTGCCACGTAGAACGAGCCATTTAGATGAACGTCGATCACCGCTTTCCATTCCTCCACGCTCATGTTGAAGAAGAAGCGGTCGCGCAGGATGCCGGCATTGTTGATCACGCAATCAATCCGCCCGAAAGTGTCCATTGCCGTCTGGATGATGCGGTTGGCCGAATTCCAATCCGCCACGCTGTCGGCGTTGGCCACCGCGCTGCCGCCGGCTGTTGTGATCTCGTCCACCACCTTCTGCGCCGGGCTGGCGTCTCTGCCCTCACCGGTCACGGAAGCGCCGATGTCGTTGACCACCACCCGGGCACCGTGGACAGCCATTGCCAGCGCGAAATCGCGGCCGATGCCCCCACCCGCCCCCGTGACCACCACGACCTTGCCTTCGAGCATGCGGTGCATTGCGCCCCCTTTCAAAATTGAACGTCAGGCTGTTTTACCCAAATCTTGACGCCCGCGCCGGAATTTTGCAAAGCGGACCGCCGGCGGGCCGCCGGGCCCCGCAGTGTTGTTATAGTTCGGGTTGGCACAATCTCGGATCCGCAAAGGTCGCGTTATGACAATCAAGGGCAAGGCCTGCATCGTGGGGGCATATGAACACCCCACGCGCAAGGCGCCGGATAAATCCGTCGCGCAATTACATGCCGAATCGGCGCGTGGTGCGTTGCTCGATGCGGGTCTCACCAAGAAAGATGTCGATGCTTATTTCTGCGCTGGCGATGCGCCGGGCCTGGGGCCGCTGTCGATGGTGGACTACATGGGCTTGAAGATGCGTCATGTCGATTCCACCGATACCGGCGGCTCGTCTTATCTCGTCCACGTGGCCCATGCCGCGCAGGCTATTGCGCTCGGCAAGTGCAACGTGGCCTTGATCACGTTGGCGGGCCGGCCGCGTTCCGAAGGCTCCTCCGGGACTCAGCCGCGCATTTATTCTGCCGCCGCACCGGACGCGGGTTTTGAGTTTCCCTACGGCATGGCCACCGCAAACGGCTACGGCATGGTGGCCATGCGGCACATGCACGAATATGGCACGACAAGCGAACAACTGGCGTGGATCAAAGTGGCGGCCTCGCATCATGCCCAGTACAACGAACACGCGATGCTGCGCGATGTGGTTACTGTCGAAGACGTTCTCGCTTCCCCACTGATTGCCGACCCGTTGCACCGGCTCGACTGCTGCGTAGTCACCGACGGTGGAGGGGCGGTCATTGTGGCCCGCCCGGAAATTGCAAAGCAGCTCAAGCGCCCGCTGGTGAAGATCCTGGGGACCGGCGAGGCGCCAAAGGGACAAAACGGCGGCAGGCTCGATCTCACCACTTCCGGCGCGGCCTGGTCCGGACCGGCCGCGTTTGCCGAGGCCGGTGTCAAACCCTCCGATATCCAGTACGCCTCGATTTATGACAGCTTCACCATCACTGTGCTCATGCAGCTCGAAGACCTCGGTTTCTGCAAGAAAGGTGAAGGCGGCAGGTTCGTCGCGGATGGCAACTTGATCTCAGGTGCCGGCAAGCTGCCATTCAATACCGATGGCGGCGGCCTGTGCAACAACCACCCGGCCAATCGCGGTGGCATGACCAAGGTGATCGAAGCCGTGCGCCAGTTGCGTGGAGAAGCCCATCCCAAAGTGCAGGTGCCAAACTGCCGTCTGGCACTGGCGCAGGGCACTGGCGGGCAACTGGGCTCGCGCCACGGTAGTGCCACCTTGATCCTGGAACGCGAATAGGACATTGCGATGAACACCCCGACACAGCGAAAGATTCCCGCGCCACTGATCAATCCGGAAAACGCGCGTTACTTTGAGGCAGCCAGAAAGGGAATATTGCTGCTGGGCAAATGCCACGCATGCGGCGAGTATCATTTTTATCCGCGTTCGCTGTGCCCGCACTGTTTTTCCGATCACACGGAGTGGGTGCCCGCCACGGGCAAAGGCGTGATTTACACCTATAGCACGTTGCACCGGGGAGCGCCCGAACCCTACACGATTGCCTACGTCACACTCGATGAAGGGGTTTCAATGATGACCAACATTGTCGATTGCGATTCGGGCGCTCTCAAGATTGGCGCCCGGGTGCGGCTGGTTTTCAGAGCCGCCGAGGACGGCACTCCGGTGCCGATGTTTTCCCCGATGGGCTGAATCGCGATGCGAAGACAATCCGCAACGAGCTCGGCCGCCCATCGGCAGAAGGTTTGACAATTGAGGAAAGAATGCCGGCAGGGAAGCCGCTCGTTTGCCCCGGAGACGTCAATCGGTTCTTCTTGGCCGGTGGGGTTTGAAGCATAATCGCGGCAGTCCAACAAAAACGAGGAGTATGCAAATGCCCAAACAAGACCGTTCACCTGAAAACGTCGCCAACGCCAGCTCGCGCAGAAAATTTATAGGAGGCGCCGCTGCCGCCGCGGGCGGTATTGCGATCGTTGGCATTGCAGGCTGTGGCAAGGGGCAGCAATCAGCTCCCGCGAACGCGCCATCCGCGGCGGTCAAGTCCGTCACCTTGCGCATGCAGGCCGGGACCGGCGCGGGAGATCTGTTCTTCGGTTTTGTGCAGGACTATGCCCGCATCGTCGCGGATTTGAGCGGGGGCGCGCTGAAAATCGATGTGCTGCAGCCGGGCGCAGTAGTCAAGGCATTCGACATGGCGGATGCCGTGCACAAGGGCACTCTGGATGGGTGCTATGCAGTGCCCTCGTTCTGGTACAACAAAAACTCCGCGCTCTCCCTGTTTGGCACCGGCCCCGCGCTGGGTCACGACGGCAATACCTTTTTGTCCTGGATGGAGCACGGCGGGGGCAAGGCGCTCTACGAGGAACTTTATCGCGACGTGCTCAAACTGGACGTGGTGCCTTTCATGACCGGCCCGATGATGACGCAGCCTCTGGGTTGGTTCAAAAAGGAAGTGAAAAGCGCGGCCGATTTCAAGGGTCTCAAGTATCGAACCGTCGGCCTTTCGGTGGATGTATTTACCGCCATGGGCGCGGCGGTCACCGCGATGCCCGGGCCGGATGTGGTGCCAGCGCTGGATCGCGGCGTGATCGAAGCGGCCGAGTTCAACAACCCCGCGGTGGATGCTGGCCTGGGTTTGCAGGACGTGGCCAAGTACTGCATGGTTCGCAGTTACCACCAACCCGCGGAGTGCTTCGAAGTGCTGGTGAACAAGAAAACTTTCGACGCTCTGCCGGAAGTGAGCAAGATGGCACTGCGTTACGCGCCCAAGATACTGTCCTCGGAATTCACCTGGAAGGCGGTGGACGCCTATTCGAAGGCCTACATCGACCTGAGAGACAACAAAGGCGTGAAGTTCATCGAAACGCCGGCCGACATTCTGCAGGCGCAACTTTTGGCCTGGGACCAGGTGATTGCGCAAAAGAGCAAGGAAAATGCGTTCTTCGCCAAAGTGCTGGAGTCGCAGAAGGCCTACATGAAGCGGGTGGTCGGCTATCAGATCAAGTTCGAGGCCTCTTCGCAAATGGCCTACGAACATTTCTTCGGCAAGGCAGGGTAGCTTCCGGCGATGGATCGCTATCTCCTCGCCGTGGACCGGTTGAGCGCCCGGATCGGCAAGGCGTTTGCGTGGTGCATCGTTGCCCTCACGGTAATGGTGTGCTTCGACGTCGTGGCGCGTTATGTGTTTCGCGCGCCGACGAGCTGGGGGCTGGACGTGAGCCTGATGTTCTATGCCGCCCTGTTCATGATGGCGGGCGCGTACACGCTGTCGCGCAACGGGCACGTGCGCGGCGATGTCCTGTATCGTTTTCTGTCACCGCGCGTGCAGGCCTCTCTCGATCTGGCGCTGTATCTGCTGTTTTTTATCCCCGGCATCGGCGCGCTGGCCTGGTTCGGAATCGGCTTTGCCGCCGACTCGTGGACGATTCTGGAACAATCGCAGACCACCTCCAACGGCCTTCCCGTCTATCCGCTCAAGACCCTGATTCCGATTGCCGGGATACTGTTGCTGCTCCAGGGATTCGCGGAAATCTACCGCTGCGTCCTCTGCATCCGTGCCGGCGCGTGGCCGCTGCGCCAACATGACATCGAGGAACTGGACGTCGAGGAATTCAAGGCAGACCTCGCCGAATCGCAAAAGACGGGAAGCGGGAAATGAAAGCCGCGCGCTTCGGGTTGTTCTTTCTGGTCGCGACCATCGTCGCCATCGTATTGCTGCTGCTGATCCCGGACGAAATCACACGCGGGCATCTTGGCCTGCTGATGCTGGGCCTGATCGTGGTGGCCATCCTGCTGGGATTTCCCACTGCGTTCACGCTCATGGGCCTGGGCATGGTGTTCGGTTTCTTCGCCTTCTACCGCGAAGGGGAGCCGATCTTCAGCAATCCGGTTTTCGATCAGATGGTGCTGCGCACCTTCGGGGTGATGACCAATGACGTGGTGATCTCGGTGCCCCTGTTCGTGTTCATGGGCTATCTGATCGAACGCTCCAACATCATCGATCGCCTGTTCCGCAGCCTGCAACTGGCGCTGATCAAAGTACCCGGCAGCCTGGCCGTCGCGACCATCGTGACCTGTACCGTGTTCGCCACGGCGACCGGCATTGTCGGCGCTACCGTCACCTTGATGGGTTTGCTCGCCCTGCCGGCAATGTTGCGCGCCGGATATGACGTCAAGCTTTCCGCCGGCGTCATCACCGCAGGCGGATGCCTGGGCATTCTGATACCACCCAGCGTGATGCTGATCCTGTATGGCGCCACCGCACAGGTGTCCGTGGTGAAACTGTATGCCGGTGCCTTGTTTCCCGGCCTGATGCTGGCGGGGCTTTACATCGTTTATGCCATTGTGCGCGCCATGATCAATCCGGCGCTGGCGCCCAAGCCGCCGGCCGAGGAGCGCGCCGTTCCCGCCGGCGAAGTGCTGCGCATGCTGGCGACTTCCGTGCTGCCCCTGGCTGCGCTGATTACCGCCGTGCTCGGGAGCATCGTGGCCGGCATCGCGACGCCGACTGAAGCGGCGGCGGTCGGCGCCCTGGGCGCCGTCTTGCTGGCGCTGGGGTACCGCAGGCTCACAATGGCGCGGTTCAAGGAATCGGTGATCCTCACCGCGCGTACCACCGCCATGGTTGCGTGGTTGTTCGTGGGCTCGCAGTTGTTCTCGTCGGCCTTTGCCTTGTTGGGAGGCCAGACCTTGCTGGAAGGTTGGGTGCGTTCCCTGGACATGACGCCCATCCAGTTCCTGTTGCTCTCGCAGCTCATCATTTTTCTGCTCGGCTGGCCGCTGGAGTGGACCGAGATCATCGTCATTTTCGTGCCGATTTTTCTCCCCCTGCTCAATCACTTCGGCATCGATCCCTTGTTCTTCGGGATACTCGTTGCGCTTAATTTGCAGGCGGCGTTTCTGTCTCCACCTGTGGCGATGGCCGGGTTCTACCTCAAGGGAGTCGCACCGCCGCACGTCTCACTCGGGCAGATTTTCGCCGGCATGATGCCGTTCATGGGGATCCAGTTGTTCGCCATGCTGCTGCTCTATCTTTTTCCCGCCATCGCACTGTGGTTGCCAAGAGTGCTCTACCAGTAAGCCCGAATAAAATGGGGTCAGACACCATAACTCGTGTTATCGTGTCGCCATTACGACCTGATGAGCCGAGGCAGCCATGGCCCGCCTTCCCCGCTATGTCATCCCTGGGCAACCGCAGCACATCATTCAGCGCGGCAACAACCGGCAGGCCATCTTTCGGGCAGAGGCGGACTATCAATTGTTTCGAGATACGTTGGCCGAGGCCGCCGATCAATATGGACTGGCCGTCCACGCTTACGTGTGGATGAGCAATCATGTCCATCTACTGGCTACCCCCACGGAAGACAATAGCATCAGTAAGGTTTTCCAGTCGGTGGGGCGGAAATATGTACAGTACTTCAACTACACCTACCAACGCAGCGGCACTCTCTGGGAGGGGCGATATCGGGCAACGGTGGTCGATAGCGAACAATATCTGCTAAGCCTCATGCGCTATATTGAACTTAATCCCGTGAGGGCCAACATGGTGGCCCACCCGAGAGACTTTCCCTGGTCGAGCTATCGCCGCCATGCAGATGGGGAGACAGGAAAGAATTCGGATTGGCTTACGGCGCACCGCGAATATCAGCGCTTGGGTCGTAGCGCGGAAGAAAGACAGACCGCCTACCGTCAGCTATTCCGGGCGGCACTGCACCAAGATGATCTTCAGGCCATCCGCGATTGCACACACAAAGGATGGGCCTTGGGTGGCAAGAAATTTTCAGAGCGTATTGAGGCGTCGGGTCAGCGGCGAGCAACATCCAAAGGTGTGGGGCGGCCGAAGAAAATCCCCGTTAATGGAGTCTGACCCCATTGTTGTTTCTCGAGACTGGCAGACTTTTTCATCAGGTATTCGGAGAAGCGCGAGGTTTGCGCTACAGATCGCCAAGGCGCGCGAAGTCTTCCGGCTGATCCACGTCGAAGCTGAGGCCCGGACTGTCCACCACCTCGGGTTGTACGCCGAGTTGTCGGGCCTGTTCGAGATGCAACGCAAAACTGTCAGGGCCGAACGAAAAGCCGAAATCGAGTGCGCTGGCCAGACTCAGGCCGTTGGTTCCTAGCCGCATCCGGTCTGGCGCAATGCCGATCTGGTCGGAATCCGCTGCGTGCGCGAGTCTTCGCAGGTCGTTTTCTGCCAGCCGCGGGAGATCGCAGTGAACCACCATCATGTGGGATGCGCCCCATTGTCGGAGCGACTGTTGTGCCTGTCGCATCGCGCCGTTCAGTCCGGCGCCTGCCTCTTCCGCCAGCACCTGCGCGCCAAATGTGGCGGCGCGCGCGCGCGTATCTTCGCTGGCACTGACCACCAGCGTGCGTTCCAGTCCGGGAAAGTGCGCGGCCTGTTCCAGGGTGTGTCGAAACATTTTTTCCAGGAGCGCTCGACGCTGCTCGATATCGAGCAAGGGGGCGAGCCGGGTTTTGCCCTCGCGCAGAGATTTCATCGGCAACACCAGCCATACGTTCACGGTTTCGCCTTGATGGCTACGGGTGTCGGAATCTGGTGGATGAAATCGATGACACGTCCTGCCAGTGCCGGGCGGTCATCCGGATTGTTCATGACGGTGGCGGTGACCCGCACGCGAATGCCCAGCCGCTCGATGGCGGCGGCGTGGCCTGCGTCGGCATGATCGACCACCAGGAGATCGATGAGGCCGGCATAGAAGCGCGCGACTTCCAGTGACGATGGGTCCTTGCCCAGTTCGCGCATGATCTTCGCGGCCGGACCCTTCAATGCCTGCCCGGCGACAATGGGTGAGACGGCGATCACCGGCACCCGCCGGTTTTCCAGAGCGCTGCGCATCGGGGGAATTGCAAGCATGGGGCCGATGCTCAGGTAGGGATTCGACGGGCAAATGATCATGGCGCGCAAGGCCGGGTTGTCCAGCGCGACACGCAGCGTGTTGGCGATTCGTGCGTTGGCAGCGCCGGAGAATTCCAGCCCGGTGACTGCCGGCTCGGCTCGCCGTCGCACGAAATAATCCTGGAAACTCAACACGCCTTCGGCCGTGTGCACCCGGGTGCGCACGGGGTCATCGCTCATCGGCGTGACGGCATGACGAATACCCAGGCGCGCGCACAACGCATGCGTGACGGTGGACAGGTTCTCTCCGGCGCGCAGCCGCCGGGTGCGCTCCACATGGGTGGCCAGATCGCGATCCCCCAGGCGAAACCAGGTTTCGCCACCCAGGGCTTCCAGCCCGTGCATGAAATGCCAGGTTTCGTTGACGATCCCCCAGCCTCGCACTGGATCATTGAGACCGGCCAGCGCGTACATCACCGAATCCAGATCCGGGGAAATGTGCATTTCCAGATGTTCGAAGTCGTCCCCGGTGTTGACGGCAATCGTCAACGCTTCGGGCGCAAGCACATCGGCGAGGCCACGCGCGAGCTTGGCACCGCCCACGCCACCGGCGAGCGCAAGAATCATGATTCACCCTTCTCGTAGCGGATGATCTCACTCAAAGGCCGGCGGCGGAACGGCTTGCCCTGTTCCGCCGGGTAACCCAGCGTGATGATTGCCTGTGGCTCCCAGTTGGTGGGTAGTGCCAGCGCCGCTGAGACGACGTCCGGGCAGAACAGGGGCGCGCACATCCAGCACGCGCCTAATCCGGCGGCATGTGCGGCCAGCAGAAGATTCTGCGCGGCCATCGCCGTGCCCTGGGTTGCCATCATCCGCTCCGCCTGATTGCGCTTGTCATCGGCGTAGCGGTCCATGTCGGTCATGGTCATGCACACCACGATCAGTACCGGTGCACCAGTAATGCGCGCGTAGGAACGCGCGACATCGGCGTCGATTGCCTCGGCCGGATCACCGTCGCGGCTGCGATCCGCGCGCAGCCGCTCGCCCATTGCGCGCGCGAGTTTTTCCTTCGTGGCCTGGGCCTCAACCAGCTGAAAGCGCCACGGCTGGCGATTGTGTGCGG
>JBJXFN010000250.1:0-21822 GCA_046155535.1 Burkholderiales bacterium | reverse complement strand
CGAGTACTACCTCCTGAAGCCGGGGGATTTGATTTTCACGGGTACCCCTGCAGGGGTGGGGGCCGTCAAACCCGGCGATCGCATGACGGGCTTTGTGGAGGGGCTGGGCGAATTGGTCGTGACGGTGGTTTGAATGGTGAATTTTTCGGGAGGGGGCATGCTGTCTTGAACGATATCGATCAGAAGACCTGGCTCGAAGTGGCCTTGAATGGGCCTTGGACGAGGCGGCGCCAACCCCGCATCCCGGTCACCGTCCCGGAAATCGTCGCGGAAGGCATCCAGTGCGTAAAATCCGGCGCGGCCATTGTGCATGTGCATGCCTACGACGAGGCTACCGGCGAACAGACCGAGGATGCGGAAACCTATGCGCGGATCATTGAAGGTATCCGCACGAAGGTCGATGCCATCGTGTACCCCACCGTCCCGACTGGCGGCATGGAAGGCCGTAGCGCGACGGACCCGTCGCGTTTCGCCCACATCGAAACCCTCGCCCGGCGCGGGCTGATCGAATGGGCGGCAGTGGATCCGGGATCGGTGAATATTTCCCTTTATGACGACTTGCGCGAGGACAAGCCCGGTTTTGTCTACCTGAATGGGGAGGCGTTGGTGCGGGAAGGGCTGCGCCTGGCGCGTCGTCATGGGTTTCATCCGAGTTATGCCATTTATGAGCCGGGTTTCTCACGGCTGGGCGCGTCGCTGCACTGGCGCGAAAGCTGCCCGGCCCCGGTGTATCGATTCATGTTCTCCAGCGGGTTTACGTTCGGCTTTCCGCCCGAGGACTACGGTCTGACTGCGCACCTGAATCTGCTGGACCAGGTTGCGCCCGGTGCGTGCTGGATGATCGCAGGGCTGCAGGTCAATATCCTTCCGCTGATCCCGCGCGCGCTGGCGGAGGGAGGACACGTGCGGGTTGGACTCGAGGACGCCCTGTGGGGATGCGAAAAGTCGAATCTACAACTGGTGGAAGAGGCGGCAAAAATCATCACCACCATCGGTGGCGAGTTGGCCAATGCGGCGGAAGTGCGGATTGCCATAGCGCCCGAGGAGCACGCTCAATGACGTATTTCGCGCGAAACCGCCGTCACAAAATGCATATCACGAGGACAACATGACCGCAGCAGTCGGCATCACCATGGGGGATCCGTCGGGTATTGGTCCCGAGATCATCGTCAGGACACTCGCGGAGATGGACCCGGTTTCCCGCGCGGCCTCGGCAGTCATCGGCAATCTGGAGATTCTGCGTCGCGCAGATACCATGTTGGGCACCGGCCTGAAGTTTGTGGATGGACTGGATGTTCCGTCCGGCCAGGTGCCGGTGGCCCATGTGGCGACTCGGGACCAGGAGCGTATCGCCGACGGGAAAATTTCCGCATCCGGGGGCGAAGCGGCCTACCGTTACGTCGAGGCCGCGGTGAAACTCGCGCTGGCAAAAAAGATTGCGGTCATCGTTACGGCACCGCTGAACAAGGCAGCCTTACACGAGGCCGGGCATCACTACGACGGCCACACCGAATTGCTCGCCGAGCTGACGGGTGCCAAGTCCTCGTTCATGTTGTTGACCGGCGGCAAATTGAACACCATCCACGTTACGACGCACATGTCGCTGAAAAATGCCGCGCAACGCCCCACCATCGAGAGGGTCGTGGCGACCATCCGGGCAGGGTACGAACACTTTCGCGCGCTGGGGGTGGCCAGTCCCCGGATCGCGGTGGCGGGGCTGAATCCACATTGCGGAGAAGGGGGCATCTTCGGCAACGAGGAAGCCGAGCGTATCGAACCGGCCATCGCCGAGGCGAAGAAACTGGGGATAGACGTCAAGGGACCGATTTCCGGAGACACGGTTTTTTATCGCGCGCTCAAAGGCGAATTCGATCTGGTGGTGGCGCAATATCACGACCAGGGGCATATCCCCACCAAACTGATTGCCTTCGATGAAACGGTCAACGTCAGTCTGGGCCTGCCGATTCGTCGCACTTCGGTGGACCACGGTACTGCACACGACATCGCCTGGCAGGGCAAGGCCGCCAACATCAACATGCGGGCGGCAATTGCCTACGCGAGAATGATGGCTGGCCGCGCTGCCGCCTAGCGGTTCGGCATCGCTCCGGATCACTGGGCTCGCAATTTCCGATGCGCAGCGAATATGCCCGGATTCCACGCCGGCCGCGCGTGCTGATTGTTGCCGACGATCTGACCGGCGCCATGGACAGCGCCGGTCCTTTTGCCCAGCGCGGCTGCGAGACTTGGGTCATTCCCCAGGTGCGGGACCACTTGCCGGAGATGGCGCGAGAGGCCCAGGTAGTGTCCCTGAATACCGAATCGCGGCATTTGCCCGCCGCACAAGCCGCAAGCCGGGTGGCGCAGTGTGTGTCCGACTACGCAACGCAGGGATTTGACATCCTGTTCAAGAAAATCGATTCGACCTTGCGCGGCAATGTCGTGGCGGAGACCCACGCCGCAATGCAGGCCGCTGTGCGCCCGATCGCTCTCGTGGCACCTGCCTTCCCGGCCCAGGGACGGACGGTTCGCGAGGGCCGGGTCTATGTAAACGGCGTGGTGCTGGCGGATACCGAATTTGCCCGCGATGCCTTGTCGCCCCCGCCCACGGCAGCACTCACGGAGGTCTTCCGGAGTCAGGTCGGCGTTGCCGCCCGGCATTGGACACCTGGTACACGGTTGGGTGCCGGTTTGTGGATTGCAGACGCTGATCAAAACGCCGATCTCGATGTGATGATCGCCGCAACGCGAGACGAACTCTCGCAGGTCATGCTCGTCGGTTCGGCCGGACTGGGTCAGGCATTGGCGGCTAGCATCGAAACACATGCCTGCGCTTCCCGGGCCGCCGCAGTGGATGGCTGCATTGTGCTGGTCATCGGCTCGCGAGCCGCGGCAAGCCGTGCCCAGGTTGCGTCCCTGTTGTCCGAGTCCGGGACAATTATTGTCAAGGCGGTCAACGGCCGGGTAGGGGAGTGGCCGGATCTGAAAAACGCGCCCCAGATTGCTGTGGTCGTGGAGCCCGATCCGCAACATGGCGAAGGCGATCCGGCGCAGGTCGCGCGCGATCTTGCCCAAGCGGCGCTGACGCTTGTCCGCCGGCCCGCCACCCGGGCACTGGTGGCCACTGGCGGCGACACTGCCATGGCGTTATTGCAGGCTTCGGGGTGTCCGGCAGTCCAGCTGCTTGGCGAACTGATGCCCGGCATTCCCTGTGCGCAAGTCTTCATCGAAGGACGGCCGATCCGATGGGTGTCCAAAGCCGGCGGCTTCGGCGGTGCAGATGCATTGCGCGATGTCGTTCGTGTTTTGCGGTCGGGCACATGGGCTCAAGCGCCTCTTCCGGTATCCGAAGGGCGGATATGAGCGCGATCGGGAATTTTCTTCGTCCGTCAAGTATTGCCGTGGTGGGCGCCGGGGAACAGCCGACGAGCTCCGGGGGCGCGGTGTTACGCAATCTCCAGGCTGCGGGGTTCCGTGGCCGCATTGTGCCGGTGAACCCCAGAGGCGGAGAAATGTTCGGCCTGCGTGTGGCGACTTCACTGGAAGCAATGGAGGCGCCGGTGGATCTGGTGGCCATTCTGGTCAAGCCAGAGTCGGTCGAGGCCGTGGTCCTGCAGGCGGCCCGGACCGGACACCGGCATCTGATGATTCTGCCCGGGGGCTTTGCCGAAGCCGGCGCGGCCGGACAGGCGCGAAACGCACGACTGCAGCAACTCGCGCAAGAGCATGGCATCACGATTGGCGGTCCGAACTGCGCTGGAAACATCAATCTGCTGGATGCCAACAATCCTTTCGCTGCTACATTTTTTCGCGCCATGCCGCGCGGCGGCAGCGTGGCGATGATTTCCCAGTCCGGCGCCCTGATAGAAGAGGCGATCGATGCCAGTCATGCGGACCACATTCCACTGGGCGCGGTCGTGTCGGTGGGCAACAGCCTGCACCTGGGCATTGTGGAATACCTCGAAGAATTGGGGCGTGATCCTTTGTGCAAGGCCATTCTGCTTTACGTCGAATCGCTAGGTGATGCAGCGCGCTTCGCACAGGTGGCCCGCGGGATTACCCGACGCAAGCCGGTGGTCGCACTGATCGGCGGCCGTACGGAGGCAGGGCGGGCGGCCGCGTTCCGGCACACCGGTTCCCGTGCGGTCGATGATGCGGTGATCGAAGAATTCTGCCGTCAATCGGGAATCGTGCGGGTCAAAAGCCTGCGCCGGCTGCTGCTGGCGGGCAAAGCGTTTGGCAAGTTTCCGCAGGGCATCGGCAGACGTATTCTGCTGCTGTCCAATTCCGGTGGTCCGGGGGTGCTTGCCGCGGATCAGGCGGTGGAGGAAGGGCTGACCCTTCCGGCGCTGCCGTCCGACATGGCGACCGAGCTGGTGAAGGGGCTGCCGCCGGAAGCTTCTGTGGCCAATCCCATGGATTTGCTGGCGGATGCGCGGGAAGACCGATTTGCGCTGGCACTTTCGGCGGCATTGCGACACGCGCCAAGCGCGTTTGACGCAATCCTGATGATCCACATCGTGCCCTTTATGGTGGACGCGGACCGGGTGGTGGACAGGCTCGCGAAAGAATGCGCGGGGACAAAGGTGCCGATCCTGCATTCCATGATGGGAACGCTGGAGGAGCGCGCAAAATGGTTTGCGGGCCTGGAGCGGGCCGGCGTGCCCGTCTTTCGGGACCCGGAAGAGATGTGCGTGGCAGCCGGTGCGCTGATGCGTTACCGTCAATTGAGCGTCGATGGCTGATCGGAGCGCCGCTCCCAGGCGAGGGGAAATATGAAACTCTTCGGGTTCTTCAGAAGCTCGGCATCCTACCGGGTGCGCATTGCCCTGAACATGAAGCAACTGCCATACGAGCAGGCCAGCATTCATCTGTCCAAAGGTCAACAATTCGAAGCGGAATTTGCCGCCCTCAGCCCGCAACGGCTGGTGCCGGTGCTGGAAGAGGGCGACCTGCGCCTGTTCCAGTCGCTGGCGATCATCGAGTACCTGGACGAAAAATTTCCACACCCGCCACTGCTCCCGGGTGACGCGCCGGGGCGTCAGCGCGTGCGCTCGCTGGCCCAGCAGATTGCCTGCGAAATTCATCCACTGAACAATGTTCGCGTGCTCAATTATCTGACCAATGTTCTGGGTGTAACCGAAGCTGAGAAACTTGCCTGGTATGCCCACTGGGTGCAGTTCGGATTTGAGGCCCTGGAAAAACGCCTGTCAACCGAGCGCCAGACCGGACGCTTCTGTCACGGAGATGTACCGGGATTGGCCGACATCGCGCTGGTGCCGCAGGTCGCCAATGCGAATCGATTCAAAGTGGACCTCTCGCCTTATCCGGCCATCCTGGCGATCAACAAGGCATGCCTTGCGCTGGACGCTTTTTTCCAGGCGGCGCCGCAGAATCAGCCGGACGCGGAATGACTGGCGCAGCGTGTGGGCGTGGTAGGCTCCAGAACAAAGGAAACTTGAAAGGGGATTTATGAGAAAGGTTTTTTCGCTGACCGGATGTTTTGCGACCATATTGTTCTTGTTGGCCGGTGTTGCGGGTGCCGATGACGGCAGGCTTCCCAAGGTCCGCAAGCAAGGCGGCAGTACTTACATGACCGGCGGCGCGCAGGAGGCGCAGCGCATGGCAATGGGCAAGGCGGCACCGAAATATCCGATTCAACTGGTTTTCCTTTCGGCAAACCCGGAAAACGATATGAGCGGGGTGAAGGTGACCCTGCGCAATGTCAGTGGCGACGCCATCCTGGAAGCGCCGTCCGAAGGCCCGCATTTCTTCATCAATCCCCCGGCCAGCGGACGTTACACCTTCGACATCGAATACAACGGCGAGAAAAAATCGGTCACCAAGGATCTGGTCGGCCGACGCTATCTGGTCCTCGAATTCAAATTCGGCGAAAATTAATCCGTGGCCTTCGAAGCGCTGGCGAAACCCGTCGTGGACGCCTTGCTCAAGGCACTGGACCGGGCTCGGGATTCGCGCCTCAAGTCCAGCGCCCGCAAGGCTGTCGGCGAGGCCATCTCGGAATTGATCCGCATCGATGCCGACGTGGGCAAGGCCGAAGCCAAGATTGCCATCGCGCGCGCCGCCGGGATCCTCGACCGCGACCTGTTTACCGCCGAGCGGATGCTTCGCAAAGTGCGCAAAGCGACTGGTGCCGGCAAAATCCGCAGGAGACCGGCAGCAAAACGGGTGCGTTCCCGGAAGGCAGCGGTGGGTCGCAATGGCTGAACTGTGCGGATTTGGTCAAGGACGATGGGGGTGCCGCGTCGAGATGGAAACAAGGTGGCAGGTTTTCGCCTAGAATCCGTGACATGCGGATGCATGCCGGGTGTGTTCCCGACTGAAACGAAAGGACGTGTCATGAAACAGAGATTTTTTGCGCGGACCATGCTGGTTTTTCTGGGAATCCTGTTGTCTTGCGGAACCGCATGGGCGGCCAAGGCGGGGATGGAGCGATTCCATTTCAAGCGCCAGAATTGCCAATGGACGCCGGAAATGGGGCAGTTCATGTACGACTGCCTGAAACGCGGCGACGGATTCGGCGCACATTGGTGCCATAAC
The DNA here is from genome assembly GCA_046155535.1 of Burkholderiales bacterium. Taxonomy (GTDB): domain Bacteria; phylum Pseudomonadota; class Gammaproteobacteria; order Burkholderiales; family JACQAP01; genus JACQAP01. The sequence goes on along the minus strand of JBJXFN010000250.1, from coordinate 15,264 downwards.
GGCGCGATGGATCAGTTTTGTCCCGCGGAGGAAAATGCCTCTCAAGAGCAGGGGAGCGACACTGGGACGGAGAAACTCGCGGAGGGGACCAGCAAACTCGAACGGTTCCATTTGCGGCGCGGCAATTGCGAATGGACGCCGGAAATGGGGCAGTTCATTTACGAGTGCCTGAAGCGCGGTGACGGCTTCGGAGCGCACTGGTGCCACAACGGCGCAATGGACCATTTCTGCCCCAGACAGGACGTGGACACACCCGCGGCCACGCCGGTTGCCGACGATGGCAAGGGTTGATGGACGAAGTTTTTCAACGGCCAGAAGCTGCGACGGGTGTCGCGGCAGTTTCTACATGCGATAGAGCATCGCCTTGAGAGCCTCCGGGGCGGGCGGTGATTTTGCCGACAGCCGCAGGTAGCGCAGCCCGATTGTCCTGAGAAATTCCGTTTTACCGGAGTCCGGCTCACCCGCCTGTGGCCCTATCACGTCGAGTGCAGCCACGGGCGTCAGTTCGGCGTTGCAGACCAGCAGATCGACTCCCGCATTGGACAGGGATGGTGCAATCGGGCCAGGCGTGCAGAGCGCCGCAAGGCGCACGTTGGCAAACGTATGGTGGTCGCGCAGCCCGACACGGCAGACGTGGTAGACAAGTTTCACCTCGGGCGTCAGAAAAGCGCTGCGCAGTTGTGCCTCGCCGCCGGCCTTGTCCGGCGTCATTTTCTCTGCCGCAGCGGACAGCGGGGTCGCTCCGGACGGAGCCTGGACTTCCCCGCGACGATACGCAGCGACGAATTCTTCCAAAGACTCGACATTCTTGCCGCGCGCACGTCCGACCGGTTTGAAGTCCATTCCGCCGGCCTCGCCCTTGATGGATTTGTAGGCCCGGATCCATATGACAAACAAGGCAACCAGAACAGCAAGGCCGAACAACAGACCGAGAATATTCATCGCTTATTCGCGCGCGCCCGGAGGGGCCACAGGAGTCGGTACAAGCTGGTGAAAAAGACTGGCTTCCCGATGATAAAACCCTTCGGTATGAAAGGTCTCGGGAAATTTGTAGAACTCGTAGTCGAGGTGGTGGCAGATTTCGTGCAGCAGGGTGCGCAGGTAACTCTTGAAAGCCACGACACGTTTGTGCCGGGCGGTGCGCATCCACAACTGCACCTTCGCCGTCGTGCCGCTGTCCTCCGGCAGGTAAAGGCCGTGCAACTCTCCCCAATCGTCGCTGGGGCGCGCCGCCAACACGTGGACCCTAAGTGACGGCACCTGCATCTGTTCGACGATGCCATTGGCAATGGTCTGGGAAAGGGTCTGCACTTTTGCGCGGTCCTCTGCCTTCAGGGCGCCAGCCAATTCCTGCGCAGCGCAGAGCAGAGGCTGCGGGTCCGGCAAAGGCACCGCCAGGATGGCATCGCTTTGCCGGTAAATGCTTTGGCGCGCAGCCGAAAGCCGTTTGTAATACTCGAAGATCAAGACATCAGTCCAGATAACGAACGCGCGTGCCCAGGGCCGCGGGGTCCCAGAAGTTCAATTTCTCGCCACGCCGGATGCGGGCTTCGGCTTGGGCCTCTTTCTTCCTGACCAGTTCGAGCTGCGAGGCAACCTGCCTTGCCTCGGCCAGGGGCACGACCACTACCCCGTCGCGGTCACCAACCACCAGGTCTCCGGGGCCGACGGCTACGCCGCCACAGGTCATGACGGTATTGATCTCGCCCGGACCGTTTTTGAACGCGGAATTCGGTTTGATGCCGCGGGTGAACACCGGAATGCCCACCTTGAGCAACCCGGCCACATCGCGGACCAGCCCGTCGCATACGATCCCGGTCACGCCGATTTTTTTGGCCCAGTAGGCCCACAAGTCCCCAATGGTTGCTGCCGTGTCATCACCGGTGGTGGCAATCACGATGACATCGCCCTTCCTGGCAAAGTCGAGCGCTGCCATGGCGGCCAGATTGTCCATCGGGCCGCAATATGCGGTGACGGCGCTGCCGCTGCACTGCATGTTCGGCAGCAGCGGCTTGATCGTGACATCCAGACATCCTTTGCCGTTGTATGCGTCCGTGACAAAACCGGTGGGTACGCCCTGGAACGCTTTTCGAATGGCAGCCGACGGTCGCACGATATTCCGGCGAATGGTGAGGGTAACGGGGTCTCCAATCATCACTGGGCTCCTGCGAAGGGAATTTAGGTCGATCCGTCAGTTTAGCGAATCTCGTCTTCAGGCGATTTGAACGGGCTATGTTCGGACAGTTCGCTGGCATACCGTCTCATACCCTGTGATTCTTTCTCCAGAAACCGCGTGATCGCATTGGCGAATTCGGGATGCGCAAGCCAGTGGCCGGAGACGGTTTGTACCGGCAACAATCCGCGCGCAAGTTTATGTTCCCCCTGGGCGCCCCCCTCAAAGCGGGAAATGCCGTGGGTGATGCAGTATTCGATAGCCTGGTAATAACAGGTTTCGAAATGCATGCCGGGGACGAATTCGCGGCAGCCCCAATATCGTCCGTACAGGACGTCTTCGCCCAGAACGTTCAGCGCTACGGCAAGCAGGTCACCGCGCCGCTCGCCGATCACCAGCAGCAGTTTTTCCGGCATCGCCGCCGCGAGTTGCAGGAAAAAATCGATATTCAGATAGGGGGAGGATTGATGTTCGCGGTAAGTGCGTTCATAACATTCGATAAAGAATGCCCAGTCCGCCGTCGTTGCTTCGGTACCCGTAATGCACCGGTAACGCAGGCCTGCGTCAGTCACCCGGCGGCGTTCCTGCCGCACTTTCTTGCGTTTGTCGTGATTCATCCTGGACAGGAACGCGTCGAAATCGGCGAAGCCCTCGTTGTGCCAGTGAAACTGAATGGTCGAGCGCGACAGCAGACCGGCCGCCTGGACACTTTGCGCGCTCGGTGGATCGGGAAACAGGCAATGCAGGGAGGAGGCACCCGTGTCACGAGCGAGCGTCAGCGCGGCGTCGATCAAAAGACGGCGGTCGATATCGTTTTCTGCCAGCAGACGCGGACCACACACCGGAGTGAAAGGCGAGGCACAGACCAGCTTGGGATAATAGTGCAACCCGTGGCGGTGATACGCATCCGCCCAGGCCCAGTCGAACACGTATTCTCCGTAGGAGTGGGTCTTCCGGTACAGCGGCATCGCCGCGGCAAGCGCGCCCTGCCTCCACAACGTGACATGGCAGGGCTCCCAGCCACTGGCCCCGCCGGTGCAACCCGTTTCCTGCAGCGCATGCAGGAAAGCGTGGGACACAAAAGGGTGGTTTCCCGCCATGGCGTCCCATTGCAGCGGCGAAATGTCGCCGAGTGAGTCGAGAATGTGCAGGCCGGAGCGCGAGATCATTTTTTTCGAGAGTGGATGCTATAGTACCAGCCATGCGCATTGCGATCGGCCAGTTGAATTGCACTGTCGGCGACATGGCCGGCAACGCCGCAAAAATCCTTGAGTACGCCGTGCGGGCGAAGGCCGCAGGCGCTGACCTGCTGCTGACGCCGGAATTGTCGCTGTGTGGTTACCCTCCGGAGGATTTGTTGTTGCGGGAGGATTTCTGCGCTGCCTGCGACCAGGCGCTGCACGATCTGGCGTCTGCTGCGCGCGGCGTCGCCCTGGTGGTGGGGCACCCCCACGTAGTGGCGGGCCGGCGCTTCAATGCGGCCTCCGTGCTTCAGGACGGAAAAATCGCCGCGACCTATCACAAGCGTGATCTGCCCAATTACACGGTATTCGACGAACAACGCTATTTCGAACCCGGGACCGGCCCCTGCGTTGTGCAGGTGACGGGACTGCGATTGGGGCTCAACATCTGCGAAGACGTGTGGGGCGAAGGCGCCTCCTGCGCCGACTCGGGCTCGAAAGACGGGCTGTTGCAGGCACCGCAGATGGCCAAGGCTGCAGGTGCGCAGGTGCTGCTGGTGTTGAATGCATCCCCTTTTCACCTGAACAAACAGAAAACCCGGCACGAAGTCGTGCGCGAACGCATTGCCGAGACAGGCCTGCCGGTCGTGTTCTGCAATCTGACCGGCGGACAGGACGAGCTGGTTTTCGACGGTGCCTCCTTTGTCATGGACGGCAAAGGTCGATTGACGCATCAATTGCCGTCGTTCCGGGAGGCGCTTGCATTTGTCGATCTGGCGGACGGTCAGCCGGTGCCAGGCGAGGTGATTGCCGAAAGTTCGCTTGACGAGAACATCTACCGGGCACTTTGCACCGGGGTGCGCGACTATCTGGGCAAGAACCGCTTTCCCGGTGCCCTGCTGGGATTGTCGGGCGGGATTGATTCCGCGCTGACCTTGTGTGTGGCGGCGGATGCCCTGGGCCCGGACAAGGTGCATGCGGTGATGATGCCTTCGCAATTTACCGCCAGCATGAGCATCGAGGATTCGCGCGAAATGGTCAGGCGCCTGGGCGTGCGATACAGCGAAATTTCGATCAAGCAGGTGTTTGACGCACATATGGCGGCGTTGGCACCGTCCTTGCAGGGCCGGCCGTTCGATACCACCGAGGAAAACCTCCAGTCCCGCATCCGAGGCAATCTGCTGATGGCCTTGTCCAACAAATTCGGGGCCATCGTGCTGACCACCGGCAACAAGAGTGAAATGAGCACCGGTTATGCCACTCTCTACGGCGACATGGCCGGGGGATTCGCGGTGCTCAAGGACCTGACCAAGAAATATGTCTACCGTCTGTCCCGTTACCGCAACACGGTATCCGCCGCGATTCCCGAGCGGGTCATCGAGCGGCCCCCGAGCGCGGAACTACGGCCGGACCAGACCGATCAGGACAGCCTGCCGCCCTATGACGTGCTGGATGCGATCGTCGAGCGTTACGTCGAGCAGGATCAGAGTGTGGCCGAAATCGTGGCCGCCGGGTTCCAGCGCACTGACGTGGAGCGGGTGGTCAAGTTGATCCATTTGAGCGAGTACAAGCGCCGACAGGCGCCGATCGGCATTCGCATCACGCCGCGCGGATTTGGCAAGGACTGGCGATTCCCGATCACCAACCGTTACCGTGGCGGGTTGTAGGGTTTTGCGCGCCAACAGGCCGTGATTGCCCCCGGCCATGCTTCCGCAGGTCTATTGAGACGTCTATACTGGCTGCATCGTGGCGCGCCGCGTTCGGCGCAATTCCAATATCTAGAGGAGCGGGGATGAAAAAAATTGAGGCGGTGGTCAAGCCGTTCAAGCTGGACGAGGTACGGGAGGCGCTTTCGGAAATTGGTGTGACCGGACTGACCGTGACGGAGGTCAAGGGCTTTGGTCGCCAGAAGGGCCATACGGAACTTTATCGTGGGGCGGAATATGTCGTGGACTTTCTCCCGAAAGTCAAAGTCGAGGTGGTCGTGGCCGACAATCTGGTGGAGCGGGCGCTGGAGGCCATCGTCAAGGCTGCGCGTACCGGGAAAATCGGCGACGGCAAGATTTTCGTGACAACGGTCGAGCAGGTGATCCGAATCCGCACTGGCGAGACGGACGAAGCGGCGGTGTGATCAACGCGCCGGCGGAAAAAGCCGGCCGTGTGGATTTCTCCAGGCTCTTTTTGTTGCAGGCAGAGGTGTTTCTTGTCCTGACATGGTCTGCATGTCGCATTGCATCTGCCGGCATTGCTGACGGGACACCGTGTCATCCCTGGTCTGCAGGGGCTTTTCTTCCCTTCGCCCTGAGCAGGACAATTACTGCGCCACCACCGCCGTCCTGAGGCCGCGCCTGTACAAAGGCGAGTACCTCGTCGCGTTGCGCCAGCCAGTTGCCGATTTTCCTTTTCAACACCGGTTCGCGATTTTCCGAGCGAAGGCCTTTGCCGTGCACGATGCGCAGGCAGCGAAAGCCGCTGTGGCGCGCGTGGTTCAGGAATTCGACCAGCAGGGCACGCGCTCCATCCGTGCGCAGGCCATGCAAATCCAGGTGATCCTGGACGGACCAGTGGCCGCTACGCAGGCGGCGCAATACCTGGGCGGACAAGCCCGGGCGCAGAAATACCAGCTCTTCACCGGTTTCCAGGCCAATTTCCAGCGGGATGTCGTCCGACAGGCTTTCGGCCAGCACGGCCGCCTCGTCGCGCAGCGTCTGAATCGGCAGGGGACTGGGGGGCTTCTTGCGAAGACTGGCCCGGCCGGAATCGGGTAGCGCCGCCACGCCCTTGAGCGCTTCGCGCAGCAAGGCCGCGTCGTCCGCGGGCGCTTCGGGTCTTGACTCCTCGAAGGAACGTTTCGGCATAGAGCTATTAAACCCCGACTTGCCACAGAGCTCACAGAGAACACAGAGAAAAACAAAAGTTCAATTCCGCAACAGGATTTTGAGAGTCGGCCAGCGATCTCATCGCCGTGAGGAATTTCTTTGCGACTTCTGTGGCCTCTGCGGCGGATTTCGCTTCATTGTCCCAGTTCTTCCAGGTACCTCTCGGCATCGAGCGCAGCCATGCATCCGGTGCCGGCGCTGGTCACGGCCTGGCGGTAAACATGATCCTGCACGTCACCGGCGGCAAAAACGCCGGGCACGCTGGTCGCTGTGGCATTACCCTGGCTGCCGCCCTGAGTGAGGATGTAGCCGTTTGCCATACTGACCTGCCCCTCGAAAATCTGCGTATTTGGCGTGTGACCGATGGCGATGAACACGCCGTGCAGGGGAAGCGTTTTTTCTTGGCCGTCGCGGGTGGACTTGATACGCACGGCGTTCACCCCTTTTTTGTCGCCGAGCACTTCGTCCAGCGTGTGGTGCCATTCGACCTTTACGTTGCCCGTCTTCGATTTCTCCATCAGCCTGTCAATCAGAATCGCCTCCGCTCGAAACCTGTCGCGCCGGTGGACGACCGTGACAGTCCTGGCGATATTGGACAAGTAGAGGGCTTCCTCCACGGCGGTGTTGCCGCCCCCGATCACCGCAACATCCTGGCCCTTGTAGAAAAAACCATCACAGGTCGCGCAGGCAGAAACGCCTTTTCCCATGAAGGATTGTTCCGAGGGCAATCCGAGGTACTTCGCGGACGCGCCAGTGGCAATGATCAGCGCATCGCACGTGTAGGTCGCCTGGTCGCCGATCAGCTTGAACGGCCTGTCCTGCAACTGAACAGTGTGGATGTGGTCGAAGTGGATTTCGGTCTGGAAACGCTCGGCGTGTTTCTGAAAGCGTTCCATCAACTCCGGCCCCTGGACACCCAGAACGTCCGCCGGCCAGTTGTCCACGTCGGTGGTGGTCGTCAGTTGACCGCCCTGCGCAAGGCCGGTGATCAACACTGGTTTGAGGTTGGCGCGCGCCGCGTAGAGCGCTGCCGTGTATCCAGCGGGGCCGGAACCCAGGATGAGCAGGCGGGAGTGTTTGATCGGAGTGGCCATGGGCATTACAAATGAGGTCATATTGATAAAAAGAAAGACTGTAGCAGTGCCGGGAAGCTCGTGTCCACGCTCCGAAGTCGCGGTACGCGGGTGCGGGTCGCTGGGATATAATTCGTTGAAAGTGAAAACTTATTGCCCCGTCTCGAAATGTCTGCCGCATCGAAGTCTGCAGCGAAGATAGCCCCGCGCAAGCCCCTGCCTCCCAAGATCGCCGCGCTGCTGCGCGAATCCTGGTGGTTGTTGCTGGTCGGGGCGGCGCTGTACTTTGTGTTGATTCTGTTCAGCTATCACAAGAGCGATTCAGGCTGGTCGCGCGATTCCACGGACGCCGCCACGGTCAACGCAGGCGGCAGGGCGGGGGCCTGGATCGCGGATTTGCTGCTCTACCTTTTCGGAATTTCTGCCTGGTGGTGGGTGATCCTGCTGATTAGCGGCGTGGTCTGGGGATACCGCAGGATCGAAGTCACTGCCGAGTCGGACCGGCGTTCCCTGCTGGTGGCGGGAGCGGGATTTGCGCTGATGATCTTGTCCAGCAGTGCATTTGAATCCCTGCGTCTGTATTCCCTCTCAGTGCAACTGCCGCAACTGGCGGGCGGGATCCTCGGAGAAGTGCTCGGCGCCTGGGCGATGGGCGGATTCGGCTTCACGGGCGGCACACTGATTCTGATCATTCTCTGGGGCGTGGGGTTTTCGCTGTTCAGCGGCGTGTCCTGGGTGAAGGTCATCGAAAAACTCGGGACCTTTCTCGAAGCTGCCTATTCTGGGGTGCGAGATCGTTGGGAGGCGAGGCAGGATCGCGTCGCTGGGGCGCTGGCCACGGTCGAGCGGGAAGAAGTGGTGGAAGTCGAGCGCAAGCGTTTCGAGGAACACGAACCGATACGCATCGAGGCACCTCGGATCGACATTCCCAAGTCGGACAGGGTAAACAAGGAAAAACAAAAACCGCTGTTCGAGGATTTGCCGGACTCGCCGCTGCCCCCGCTGCACCTGCTCGATGAGCCACAGGCCGATCTCGAGTTGTTGTCCGAGGATACGCTGAGCTACACCTCGCGATTGATCGAGAAAAAGCTGCTGGATTTCGGTATCGAGGTCAAAGTGGTGGCGGCTCAGCCGGGCCCGGTCATCACGCGTTATGAAATCGAGCCCGCCGTCGGGGTGAAGGGCGCCCAGGTGATCAATCTGGTGCGCGATCTGGCGCGTGCCCTGTCGGTGGTCAGCGTGCGGGTCGTGGAAACGATTCCGGGCAAATCCTGCATGGGGCTGGAAATCCCGAATCCGAAACGACAGGTTGTGCGGCTGTCTGAAATTCTGAGCTCCAGGGTCTATGCCGACATGGGTTCCTTGCTGACGCTGGCGCTGGGAAAGGACATCGCCGGCGCGCCGGTGGTGGCGGATCTGACGCGCATGCCGCATCTGCTGGTGGCCGGTACCACCGGTTCGGGAAAATCCGTGGCCATCAATGCCATGATCCTGTCGTTGCTGTACAAGGCACCGGCCAATGATGTCCGGATGATCCTGATCGATCCCAAGATGCTCGAGTTGTCCGTGTACGAGGGCATTCCCCAGTTGCTGGCGCCGGTGGTCACGGACATGAAACAGGCGGCACACGCGCTGACTTGGTGTGTGGGCGAAATGGATCGCCGTTACAAGCTGATGTCGGCGTTGGGTGTGCGCAATCTGTCCGGCTTCAGTCAAAAGTTGCGGGAAGCAGAAAAGGCCGGCAAGCCGCTTACCAATCCGTTTTCCCTGACGCCAGACAATCCCGAGCCGATCCAGGAACTGCCCCTGATCGTGGTAGTGATCGATGAACTGGCCGACCTGATGATGGTGGTGGGCAAAAAAGTAGAAGAGTTGATTGCACGCCTGGCGCAAAAAGCCCGCGCCGCGGGCATTCACCTGATTCTTGCGACCCAGCGACCCTCGGTCGATGTCATCACCGGTTTGATCAAGGCCAATATCCCGACTCGCGTGGCGTTTCAGGTGTCCAGCAAGGTGGATTCGCGCACCATCCTGGACCAGATGGGCGCGGAGCAGTTGCTCGGTCAGGGCGACATGTTGTATTTGCCGCCGGGCACCGGATACCCACAACGTGTGCACGGCGCATTCGTGGCGGATCAGGAAGTGCACAAGGTCGTGGAGTACCTGAAGTCACGCGGCCAGCCGCAGTACATCGATGAGGTGCTGCAAGGCACGGAAGCCGAGGCGGAGGGCGGCGCGGGCGGCGAGAACGGCACCGATGGGGAGGCGGACCCGCTCTACGACCAGGCGGTGGAAATCGTCCTGAAATCGCGGCGCGCATCCATTTCTTTGGTACAGCGCAACCTGCGCATCGGTTACAACCGTGCGGCGCGACTGATCGAACAAATGGAGCGCTCGGGCCTGGTCTCCACCATGCAGAGCAACGGCAATCGCGAAGTAATTGTTCCGATGAGAACCGAGGCATGAACTTGGGGCTCGCCGGGATGGCCGTGCTGGCGATCACGCTCCCGCAACTGGCGGTGAGTGAGGTGTCAATGCCGCTGCAGGACGAGACTGTGCGCCTCGCACAGGCGCCGGCACGCGGGCTGCGTTTCGAAGTTTTTCTGCGGCTGGAGCGCGAAATGAGCGAAGGCGAATTATTGACGCGCGCAGGAGAGCCGGACAGGGAAACCTTCGACGCCGTGACCCGCAACGCAGGAGGCCAATATATTGTCAAGACCTGGACCTACCTGCCGACGCGCAGCGATCCTTACGTGACCACGATTCAACTGACCGGAGGAAGGATTTCCGGCATCGAGCGCGAGCGCCAATTTTGAACAAGATGATCAGATTTTTTTTCGCTTTGTGGGTCGCGGGATTGCCCATCGTGTGCAGCGCGGGATCGATCGAAAAACTGCGTGCTTTCATCAGCGAAACCCGCTCTGCGAAGGCGAATTTTGTGCAATTTGTGTTGGACTCCAGCGGCGCGCTCGCGCAGGAATCATCCGGAACGGTCCAGTTCCAGCGGCCGGGAAAATTCCGCTGGGAATACAAGAAGCCGTTCCCGCAACTGATCGTGGGGGACGGAGAATACCTCTGGATTTATGACCAGGACCTGAACCAGGTGACGCGTCGCCCGCTTGGCAAAGCCCTGGGAAGCAGCCCGGCGGCACTCCTGGCCGGCGCCGATGATGTCGAGAAATATTTCTCCCTCAATGCCACGGGGATAAAGAAAAAACTCGACTGGCTTGAAGCAAAACCTTACGACCCGGAAAGCCTGTTCGACAAGGTTTTGATGGGGTTCCGGAACAACACGCTGGACACCATGGAACTCCATGACCACTTCGGACAGAAAACCACCATTCGTTTGTCCAACTTCGCGCGCAATCCATCGCAACCCGCGGGCCTGTACACTTTTGTGGTGCCGGAAGGCGCCGATCTGGTGACGGAGTAGGGTTTCGCCGATTCGGCCCGAACCGCTTTCCCGGGTGCGGAAAGGGAGTTCAACAATCCATGTGGCAGTTTCCATGACCGATCTGTTCTCGCCGCGGCAGCCGGTGGCGCCGCTGGCGGAACTCATGCGGCCGACAACCCTGGACGAAGTCGTCGGTCAGAGGCATCTGCTGGAGGCCGGCCGACCACTACGGGTGGCGCACGAGTCCGGCAAATTGCACTCAATGATTCTGTGGGGACCACCGGGGGTCGGCAAGACCACGCTTGCGCGCCTGATGGTGGGAGGGTTCGACGCGGAATTTGTCTCACTGTCCGCCGTCCTGTCCGGGGTCAAGGAGATTCGCGAAGCGGTCGCCCATGCCGAAAGCACACTGCAGCATTCCGGCCGCGCAACAGTCCTGTTCGTGGATGAAGTGCATCGTTTCAATAAGACCCAGCAGGACGCGTTTCTGCCTTTTGTCGAGCGTGGCCTCGTGACATTTATCGGGGCAACGACCGAAAACCCCTCATTTGAAGTCAATGGCGCGCTGCTTTCCCGCGCGGCGGTGTATGTCCTGAAGCCTCTTGAGGAAGCCGAACTCGACATTCTGCTCAACCGGGCGATTCAGAAGGTGTACCCGGAACTGGCATTGACGGAGCCGGCCCGGAAGCTGGTTCTGGGGGCGGCGGACGGCGATGCGAGGCGCCTTCTCAACATAGCGGAAACACTGGGTACCGCTGCACGCGAGCGCAAGGTATTCACCATCGACCCAGTGTTTGTCGAGGCCACCCTGGCGCAGAATCTGCGCCGATTCGACAAGGGAGGGGACAGTTTCTACGACCAGATCTCGGCATTGCACAAGTCGGTGCGCGGTACTTCTCCGGATGCTGCGTTGTACTGGCTCACCCGCATGCTCGACGGCGGTGCCGATCCCCTGTATCTGGGGCGGCGCCTGATCCGCATGGCTGTAGAAGATATCGGACTGGCGGATCCGCGAGCATTGGGACTGGCACTGGATGCCTGTCAAACCTTCGAGCGCCTGGGCTCTCCCGAAGGGGAACTCGCGCTTGCACAGGCGGCCATTTATCTTGCTTGCGCGCCGAAGTCGAATGCCGCATACGTTGCGTATAATTCGGCGCGCGCGCACATTCAGTCCGACAAGTCCCGTCCGGTGCCGGAGCATCTTCGCAATGCGCCCACCCGGCTCATGAAGGAACTCGGATTCGGTCGAAGCTATCGTTATGCGCACGATGAGCCGCAAGCCTACGCGGCCGGCGAGACCTACCTGCCGGAGGGCCTGGATGACCTGCGTTTTTATCAACCGACCGACCGGGGCCTGGAAGGCAAGATTGCGGAAAAACTTGCGCAACTTCGCGAGCTTGATTCGAAAGCGAAGAAAAAGAACTGAAGGGCGTTCGAGTCAAAGAGCGCGTACAGAAGGCGAAGACGAAAAGGTAAACGATGCTGGATGTTCAATTGCTGCGCAAGGACTTGAGGGCGATCGCCGATCGATTGGTGAGCCGCGGCGGGTTTCGTCTGGACATTGCGGCTTTCTCGGCACTGGAAGACGAGAGAAAAGCGCTGCAAGCAGAAACGGAAAATCTGCAAGCGCAGCGGAACGCACTTTCCAAAAGCATCGGCGAGGCCAAGCGCAAAGGCGATAACGCCGCCGCCGGCGAGTTGATGTTGAAGGTCAATAGCTTTGCCGAGGACCTATTGGGAAACCAGGAGCGGCTGACGAAAATCCTGGGTGCCATCGATGAGTTCCTGCTCGGCATTCCGAATCTGCCGCATGAGAGCGTGCCGGTGGGCGACGGTGCCGCCGGCAATGTCGAAGTGCGCCGTCATGGCGAGCCGCGGCGCTTCGATTTTCCAGTAAGGGATCACGTCGATGTTGGCGCTGGCCTGGGCATGCTCGATTTTGATGCCGGGGCAAAAATCAGCGGCGCCCGTTTTACGCTGATGACCGGCGCGCTGGCACGGCTGCACCGCGCGATTGCGCAGTTCATGCTCGATGTGCACAGCGCGGAACATGGGTACACCGAAGTGTACGTGCCTTATCTGGTGAATGCGGAGAGCATGCGCGGCACCGGGCAACTGCCTAAATTCGAGGCGGATCTGTTCTCTGTGCCGCGCGATGGCGGGAAAATGTACCTCATTCCGACGGCGGAAGTGCCGGTGACCAACCTGGTGCGCGACGAAGTCATCGCCGCCGAAAAACTCCCCCTGAAGTATGTCTGTCATTCGCCTTGTTTCCGCTCGGAAGCCGGCTCCTATGGCAAGGACACGCGAGGCATGATCCGCCAGCACCAGTTCGACAAGGTGGAGTTGGTGCAGATCGTCCACCCGGAGCACTCTTATGAAACGCTGGAGCAATTGACCGCGCATGCCGAAACGATATTGCACCGACTGGAATTGCCATTCCGAACCGTGGCCTTGTGCACCGGAGACATGGGGTTTTCGGCTTCCAAGACCTACGACATCGAAGTCTGGCTGCCGGGGCAGGAAGCCTATCGGGAAATATCCTCCTGCAGCAATTTCGAGGCATTCCAGGCGCGGCGCATGCAGGCACGTTTCAAAAACGAAAAAGGCAGGAACGAACTGGTCCACACCTTGAATGGCTCCGGTCTGGCGGTCGGCAGAACACTGGTTGCCATCCTGGAAAATTACCAGACGTCCGACGGAAGCGTTGTGATTCCGTCGGTGCTCCGCCCGTATATGGGCGGAGCAAGCCGCATCGCGGCCGCCGGGTAATTTCAGTGAAGGCTAACCTGCGGCTCTATCGCAGGTTAAGCGCAGCGGCCGATACCAAAAATTGAAGAGTCCGAGTAAAACGGTCCCAAACGAGAGTCGCGGACCGCATCCCGGATTCGCGGCCAACTCGCACCTCAAGGCATGATCGGCAATTGGGGTTCCGACGCGGCGTCGTTCGACGGAAACAGCGTCTGGTGGGGCTTTTCGTAACGCAGCAGGATGTCATAGTAGTTGCGGATGTTTTCGGTCAGGATGAGCGCTTCGGCGCCGCGCGCGAAGCCGCGTTTGACCGTGGTGTAGTAATCCGACCGCGCTAGCAGCGGCAACACGCTTTTCAGATCGAACCAGGAGTCCGCGTTGAGTCCTTGCCGCTGCGCAAGAATGCGTGCGTCTTCCAGGTGGCCGTAACCGACATTGTATGCAGCCAGTGCCATCCAGGTGCGGTCTGGTTCGGGGACTCTGCCCGGAATCGTTTCCTTCAGCATGCTCAGATATCTCGCGCCGGCCAGAATATTCTGTCGCGCGTCCAGCCGGTCGGTGACCCCGAGCCGGTCTGCAGTCTCCGAAGTCAGCATCATCAGTCCGCGCACGCCTGTTGGGCTGGTGGCGAGCGGATTCCAGTGCGATTCCTGGAAACCAAGCGCCGCCAGCAGCCGCCAGTCGATGCCGGTAATTTCCTCCGCATCCGTGAACATCGACCGGTATTGCGGTAGCGTGGAGCTTCTTCGCAGCAGGAAATGCACCACGTCGAGCCGATTCAGGCGATGGATGTGGCCGAAGTAACGCTCCAGCAACATGCGCAAGGTGCCTTTCTCCCGGATGCGCAGGAAGAAGTCGTGCGCCTGGTTGATCAACAGCGGATGCACGTCCTTGGGGAAAGTCCACGCCAGCATGCCAGGGGGGCCGATGTAGAAAGCGCGTCCGACATTCGAATGGAAATTTTTCCCCAATTCCAGCAGATGAGAATCCGTCACCACGAAGTCGTACACACCGTCTGCCAGTTGATCCAACAGCGCAAAAGCGTCTGCAGCGGCAACCACTGTCCACTTCAGTGCCGGCGTTCGGGCGCGTTCCTGGATCAACTGGTCGACACTGCTGGAGCCCTCCAACACGGCGACACGTTTGCCAACCAGATCGGAAATCCCTTGCGGACGCGGACGATCGGTGTTGTAAGCGACGGTATTGTAGACCGTGAGGTAGGGTGGCCCGAATTGAAAGCGGCTTTTGGTTTCCGGGGTGGGTCTGAGCCCGGCTGCCGCGAAATGTGCCCGGCCTTTTTCCAGGGACGGCAGCAGGTCGGCGAATTTCCCGCGCTCGACGAATTTGAGCTGCATGCCCAGGTCTTTGGCGAAAAGCTGAAGAAGATCTTCTTCCAGTCCCGCATAGCCACCGTCCGCCCCGATAAAACGCGTGGCCGGACTGTTCCGGACCAGCACGAACAATTCATTTGTGGTGCCAAAAACCGGGGCTGCGGAATTGCGCTCGCCATCGCAGCCTGGAAGGAATGTCAGTCCGCCAATGCAGAACATGAAGAAAACGGCAATCCATTGCGGCATTCGGCGTTTCGTATTCGTGCCGGAGGATTTAATCACGCGGGTTCCCGAGCCGTTTGTTCGCAAGCGTAATCATTGCAGGTAAAATAACACACTGAACCGGAGAGGTACCGAAGTGGCCATAACGGCGCTGACTCGAAATCAGATGGTCAGGGAGACCTGGCACGTGGGTTCGAATCCCACCCTCTCCGCCAAATAAAGAGCGCTCCCTTGTGGGGCGCTTTTTATTTGGCGGAGAG
>JBJXFN010000248.1:0-3443 GCA_046155535.1 Burkholderiales bacterium | reverse complement strand
ATCTCCGGCGCATCCAAGCGCAGCCCGCGCGCAAGCTGGAGGGAGACATCGCCGTGAAATTCGATCGCGTCTTCAGCACGCAGTCGCAGGTTGTCGAAGCCGCCCGAGGCAAGCCGATCCAAGCGCATCACAATTTCGGCCACACCACCGGCACCATCGGAGGAAGTATCGGCGGACTGGGTCACAACGATCCGATGGCGAAGTTCGCCCGCGATCTGCGGATCCCGATGCCGGACAAAATCCAGGGCAAAACTGCCTCCGGCAGCACCCTCGGCGGCCTGCCCGCGCATGGTGCCGTCCAAACTTGCGGTTTCGGTTGCAGAAATCAGCACCGAACCCGCGTTGCTTTTCGCCAGGATGCTAGCGGCAGTTACCCGACCAGCGATCTGCTGGCGCGGAATTTCAAGCAAGGCCTGCGCGCCACTGACATCGATCAGCGATCCGGCTTCCATCACCAGATTTCTCTTGAACGTGTTGATGGAGACGACACCACCGCCATGCACTTCGCCGATGTCCCGACCCAGGGCATCCGGTTGCAACAGAACACCGCCGCGGCTGAGCAAGGCACTGGTGGCGGCGAGTTTCAACATGCCGCCGGGAGGAAGGCCATCGTTGGTGCCACCGGCAAGGCTCAGGCGAATTTCCCCACCCGGCGCGTCAAGCCGTCCGCGAATGTCCATGATATTGCTGGCAGTGAGGCTCAGACGCGCAAACGGATCGAGCGTGATGGCAGCGCCTTCCTCCACCGTCAGCACCCCCGCGCTGGCGCCGAGGCTGGACAACGAAATGCCGGCCGGGCTGCGTTGAAAGTCAGGCAGCACCGTCGGTGCGGAAAAATCGAACACACTGCTGCCGCTGGCCTGCGTCAATGACCGGGACCGGTCTACGCGAAGCGTCTGGGCGCGAGGCCTGATCTCGGAACCTCCGGCCACCGTCAGTGTGGAAAGACCGGCAATGGTGTACTGGTGGAATCCCCCTTGGGTGAGAAATTCCGTCGACAGCCATAACTCGGCGGGGTCGGCTCCCGCGGACCCGCCGATGCGTACCCGTCCGGTCTGAAGATCGAGCGTACCGCCTCGGTTCAGCCCGAACGCTTGCAGCCGTCCGTCGAGTCGAGTCAGATATCCCGGCGATTCGCCCAAGCTGTCGCCGGCACGCAGCCGGATCGTCCCGCCGTTACCATTTGTCAGACTGCCCGCACTCGACATTCGCCCGCCGCCGGAAGCATCGACCAGACTCCCTTTGTCGAGCAGCAAGGATTGACTGACGAGATTGATGCGGCCGCCGTTCACTGCGTAGGGAAGCGTTTTACGCTCCGCGCCGGCGAGCGACGCAAGACTTTCGTTGATCCACAGCCCGCCGACTGACAATCGGCCGCTGTCCGCGACATGCAAGGTCGAGAACGCGGACGCGTCGGAAGTGGCAGTCTGCACGGCTCGCAGGTCAATCGTTCCGCCCGGTGCCGAGATGGTGCCCGCGACGTCGATCCGGCTGGACACCAAAGTCAGGTTGCCGCCGGCCGGCATGTCGATCCGGAGGCCTTCCCCAAGGGCAATCCTCTCGTTCGCGGCCAGGGACACGTTTCCGAATCCCTGAAACTCGTACCCGCCGTCGGCAACAGCCCGCCCCTGCCGGAAAAAACTTACCGGCAGACTCAAATCGCCGGCCAGCGCGTCGGGCAGCGCTGTCAGTGTGATGCTGCCGTCGCCCGATGTCACTGCCGGCGCGAAACCCGGGCCCAGCGACGGCCCGGTCGTAAAATTCACTTCGCGCAACCGCAGATTCCGGTCCCCGGCGAGCGCGCTTTCGCTGCCGGCTGCGAAAAGCGCGCCTTGCGGCAATTTTCCCGATGCAATCTGCCGGCGTCCCGCCACCACGGAACCGGCGACCAGTCCGTCAATCACCGCGCCGCCGATTGCGTCGATGGTCACCGACCCCGCGCTCTTGCCTTCCACGGATGCGGACTCATAACTTCCGCGCAGTCCGGGATACAGGACAAACCGTTCTGTCACACCCCATTTTTCATGGGACACCAACGCGACATTGCCCAGTCCTTCGTAGAGAAGATTGGGGGATGCCACCGATACATCGTAGGAACGGCCGTTCGAAACGAGGCGCGAGGTTTCGTTAAAACCCGCGCCATAGCGGTAGCCGCCGCCGGATACGTCAAGGGTTGCGCCCTCTCGAAGGATGAGATCCCCATTCTGCGAGGCGATCCGGATTTCCCCGCCCACGGCTGCCTTTTCGGCAACGCTGCGCTTGATGGCGCCCACATATCCGGAAATGTCGAACAGTGGCGTGCCTTCCCGGATATCCACGGTCAATGTTTGCCCCAGCAGCAGGCCGCCCTTCTGGAGCGGGGCATCCTTGAGTTCGTTGCTAGTGATTTTGATGTTGAGGAAGGCCTTCGACAGCGGCAGGTCCACCCAGGCACCCGCGGCATCCACCACGCTGCCAGCCGCCAAATGGATCCGGCTGGTATTGGAGCTGGCCGGATTCTCCGCGTCCCTGGCATTCAGGGTGACCACTCCTCCCGGACTGCTGATACGCCCACGATGGTCGATGTAGCGGCCTTCCACCTGCACCAGCGAGCGGAATTTCGTGTAGTCCTGGTCCTCCGACAAAGTCGTGGCATCCGACTTGTCCAGCGGCGTTTCGGTCACGCTGCCGGCACCCAGTGTGACAACTCCAGTCTTCACGGTCTGGCCTGCTTGGTCGCGAGTTTTTGCCAGCAGCCAGACGGACCCGTTTTGCAATGCCGCGCTCGATGCGGACACCAGATTGTCCTGGTTGATCGCAAGACCGGCCAGCGTCACATTGCCGCGCGGTGCGCGAATCTGTCCGGCATTGGTGACCAAATTGGTCGCGGCCGCCTTGCCTTCCAGCAGCCGGGTGAGGTCAACCGGACGATCCTCGGCGCGCACTTCCACGAACAAGCCGCGCATGGAGAAATCTCCCGGATCGGGATTCTCATAAAGATAAACAGTGTGTCCGGCTGCCAGAATGACCTGTCCATCGGGAGAGGTGATCAGGCCATCGTTGCGCACTTCCGGGGCAAACACGTACACGGCCCCGCCGGCGGGGGTCTCGATCGTTCCCCTCAGGACGACGCCCTGCGGAGCCGATCCGGGCACGGCGCTCAAGGCCGCGGCGAACTGGCCGGCAACCAATCCTGAATTCTTGTAGACGGCATCGTCGATATGGAGTGTCGAGGCAAGCAGAGTATGCACATTGACCTGTGAACCACGGTCGAACAGGATGCCGTTCTGGTTGAGCAGGTAAACCTGCCCGTTGGCGCTGAGTTTTCCCTGAATGATGCTGGGATTGAGATCGAATATCCGGTTGAGCACCGATGCGCCGGCGTTGGGCTGATTGAAGCGGACTTCGCTGCCGGCGGCGATGTTGAATGTGTTCCAGTTGATGATGGCGCGTTGACTGGCCTG
>JBJXFN010000138.1:0-13221 GCA_046155535.1 Burkholderiales bacterium | reverse complement strand
GAGCCGTTGATGGTCGCAGCAATGCTGTCGGTGGAAAGTTCAACCGGTTTGGCGGTCTGAGGCCAGCCAAGGACGGCCAGCAGAATGAAGCTGGCCCACACGGGCAGTCTGAAAATCTGGAAGGCTGTGCGAAGCACTGGCGACACCCAGGGAATGCTGATATGCGAGTTTGACAAAGATTCCGCCAACGGTACAGCGTTGGCGGATTGGGTAGAGGACGTGAGGCGGGCGGCGAACTGGGTCCTTCGGGTTGTCGTTTGACGTGCGGCCCGGTCAGGTTTTGTTGCGGCGTTCCGATGCGGCGTGGATGTCTAAGTTAACGTAGAGCCGCCGCTCCGCGTCTTCCAGGAAATCGGTGAGCGTTTTGATCTGGTCGAGCATTGGATCTTCGAACTGGGATACATACTCGGGCCCGACATCGGCGTTCTCGAAAAAGCCGTTTGCCAGTTCGTCGTCGTAGTCAGGGACCGCGGGTTCCCATTCGGCACCAGAGGTTTCGTCGTGGGTGCCTAGCGTCCGGTTCGAACGTTCAGAGTTCCAGCGTCGTGTCATGGTTGCACCTCCAGCGGGCGCCACAGTGAGAAATTTGGTGCGCCCTGAGGGACTTTCCGAGGCGTGTGTGTCCTGAAACACCCGACCTCCCCTTGCTCCTCGGAAATCCCCGGGGGCGCAGCCTGACTGTTGCACCTCACATGCCAGGGTGGGTTTGTCGAAAATGCGACAGGTCCGGCGCGCGCAATGCCTCTTGTTTTTGAATGAATATCGGGTCGCCGCAATTTCGACAGGCACGGCTGACGAGCCCTCGACAAACGAGGGCTGGCGCAAACTGTCAGAAAAGACCATTCGGCGTCTGAATTTGGCGCAACTTCGAGTGCGAGACGACGCAATTCACCGGAGCATCCGGCGAATTTACGTATTGCGCTGCACACCGACCGGATGGTTCATACCGGAATCACCGACACGAACGCGCGTGTGACATCGCCTTGCGCACGTGGGACCAATCACCTTAGTCTTCCGTTGCGGCCAGAATCACCGCAACAAGGGAGGCAGGATGCGTATCTACATGATTGGCGCCGGGGCCATGGGCGGCGTATTTGGCGGGTTATTGTGCAAGGCCGGCGCGGATGTCACGCTGATTGATCCGCGGCGGGAGCACATCGAGAAAATCCGCAGTGAAGGATTACATCTGGAAGGTGTGCGGGGCACGCATCAGATCCGGTTGCCGGTGCACGAAAGCGGCGCCAATCTGCCGCCTTGCGATCTTGCGGTGGTGTTTACCGATGCCAATTCGACCAGAGAGGCCGCGCGCGCCGCGCGCTCCCTGCTTGCGGCGGATGGTTTTGCACTGACCTTGCAAAATGGCATCGGCAATGTCGAAACGCTGGTCGAGGAATTGGGTGCCAGGCGGGTCATCGCCGGCGTGTCGATGAACAGCGCGGCCAATCCGGCTCCCGGGCGGGTCGCCTACACGAATTCCGGCATGACCTCCCTGGGCGAACTCGACGGACAGGACACGGAACGTGTGCGAAACGTGATGACGCTGCTCAACCGGGCTGAAATCCCGGCGGAAATTGTTGCCGATCCGATGTCCTGGATCTGGGGCAAGTTTGTCCACAATTGCAGCGTCAATGCGTTGGCCGCCATTACCGGATTGCGGGGCGGCGAAATTTCCCGTAATGCGGCAGTCAATGCGCTCCAGGACCGGGTGATGGAAGAAATCATGATGGTGGTGCGGAAAAAGGGCATCCGGCTGCCGGAGACGGATCCGATCAAGAAGATCAAGGATCATTGTCGCAAGCGCTACAACAAGCCCTCGATGATGCAGCACATCGAACAAGGCCGCCGCACGGAAATTGATGCGCTCAATGGCGCCTTGCTGCGGGAAGGGAAGGCGCTGGGTCTATCGCTGCCTCTTAACGAGGTGATTGTGGCGGTGGTCAAGGGTCTGGAACAAAGCCGTGCCCAGCTGCTTCACGAGCCACCGAGGGATTACAAAAAGCTGGAAGAGGCTGCGGCGCGCGAATGATGCAATCTGCGCACGACGGATTCGAGGGCAACCGCGAAACGGGCGGTGGCCTGTTACCCTGTGTGCGTGCGACTTTTTTCCCGGAACCGCAGCCATGACCGAAAAAATCCTTCCCCTGCTCTCTGCGCTGGAAATCCGCGTGCTGGGCGTGCTGGCGGAAAAACAGCTCACCACGCCGGACAATTACCCTTTGACCCTTAACGCCTTGACGGCCGGCTGCAATCAGAAGACCAGTCGCGATCCCGTGATGCAGGTCGAGGAAACTTTGGTGCAGGAGGCGCTCGACGGGCTCAAGGAGCGCGGCTTTGTGACCCAGACCTGGGGCGCATCGCGACGCGTGGTGCGCTACGGGCACATTCTTTCCAAGGTGATCGATGCCGATTCCGGCACCTCTGCACTGGTCGTGGCGCTGATGTTGCGCGGCCCGCAAACGCCCGGTGCCTTGCGTATCGCCTGTGAGCGTCTGCATGACTTTGCGGACCTCTCGAGTGTCGAAGCCTACCTCGAGGAAATGAGCAGACGTCCCGGCGGGGCATTGGCCGTGCGCCTGCCCAAACAGCCGGGTGCGCGCGAACACCGCTGGGCGCATCTGCTCAACGGCCCGGTGGATCTGTCGCAAACCGCGACGGAAAGCGAATCGCCGGACACGAATCGATTGGACATGCTGGCCGCGCAGGTGGCGCAATTGCGCGCTGACCAGGAGAAACTCCAGGCCCAGGTGGAGCAGTCCTTGGTTGAACGCAATGGGCAATGAGCGAGTGGACCGGCACGCGCCGATGCGGATATTGACGATTCTTGCCTTGGTACTGGTCGTCGCGCTGCCTTGTTCCGCGGGGCAGGACGACGAGGTTTTTGCGTCGGGTCAGCAGGCCTTTGCGCAACGCGACTATCGTGCGGCCCTGGCGTTCTGGACACGGGCGGCGGAATCTGGCCACGCCCGTGCGCTGAACGGCCTGGGCCTGCTTTATCGCGACGGCAGAGGAGTGGACATCGATGAAAAGCGCGCGGTGAACCTGTTCCGGGACGCGGCCGAACGCGGATTCTCCTATGCAATGTATAACCTTGGCATGATGATTCGGGACGGAAAGGGCGTGCAGAACGACGACATTGAGGCGCGCAAATGGCTCGTGCTTGCCGCCACCCTTCATTTCGACCAGAAAGCCCGATTGCAGCGTGATCTGATTGGGCGACGGATGACTGACGCCCAGATCGCGGAGTCAGACAGGCTGGCGCAGGACTGGGTCAACCGGACTCTTTTCGGCGTCGCCGAAAGTCGATGATAACCGCGGGTAGCGGCGGCGCCTGCCTGCCCCGGGCTTTGCGTTTCCAAAGTTCCCGGGCGCGTTCGTAACCGCTGTCATACCCGGAGGCGGCCGGCCTTCGAGCCGGTCAGAGATCGCATTTCCTTGCCCGGCGCGGGAGGGCGCAATACGCCTCGCGCACCTTGCTCTGGTTGTTCAGTTCCTCAAGATTTCCCTGTGTATTGCCGTATTTCCCGACGTGATCTGAATCGGGAGCTGGCCCATGCATTCCATTGATACGGCAATCTTCAACCCACGGCACCACTGGGGAGGCATCGAGTCCTCTGGCCCTTCGGGGGCCGTAGCGCGAGCAGACCGGCGTCGCGAGCATCATGACGTTGCCAGCGGGGGCGCACCCGCGCAGGGCGTCGATTTTGCGCGGCGGGCGGTGCATGCCGAGGTCATGAGCAGCATCCGGTCGGTTTTCCAGTTTGTCACACCGGTGCCGATTCCCGGGCTGGCGCCGGCCGAACAGGCAGGTCAGACGTTGGCCGCCGCGGCAAGCCAGGCGCTGGCGCGCGGCGAACAGGGCGCGCAGGCTCTGCGCGAGGGTATGGAATCGGGATTGCAGGAAGCCTCCACGCAATTGCAGGGCCTCGGTCTGGCCATCGAGGATATCGTTGCCGCCGCCGACGATCTGCGCGCAAGGCTGGAAGGGTTGATCGGCGGCACCAGCGCGTCTGGTGAAATTGCGGTGGCGGGGCGAATCAGGCAAAAGCAAAAGACCCAGCTCGAAATCGTCACCCAGGAAGGGGATGTCGTAAGACTCAGCCTGAAAACGCGCATGCATGCCACGATTGCCGGGGCGGCGGTAGGCACCACCGACGGCGTGAGTTCCGGTGCGAGTGTGCGCACCATTTCCGGTGCCAAACTGGAAATTTCGGTGGAAGGCAACCTCAACGACGAGGAAGCCGCGGCCATTCGCGAAGTTCTGTTACAGGTTGAGGAGTTGTCAGACAAATTTTTTGCCGGCGACACGCAGGCCGCATTTGCCGCGGCCAGCCAGATGGGTGTTGATGGCGAGCAACTGGCGTCGGTGGCCATCAAGATGAGTTTCCGGCAACGCATCGAGGCTTCGGGTTTTGTGACGCATCCGCTGCCCGCGCCGGCACCCGAGACGCCTTCGGCGCCACCGACATCCGGTCAAGACCTGCCAGTTGCAGAAGCGGTGCCCTTGTCGTCGGCGGCTGCATCGCCACCCGCATCTACCCCCGACCCTGCAGCGCAGCCAACGCTACCAGGCGTCCAGACATTGCCGCAGGCCCCATCAACGGAATCCCCCCTCGCGGGTATTGGCCGCTTTCTGGCGGAAGTTCTCCGGGCATTTAATGAGGCGAGCCAGACAGGACAGGGCTCGCTGGACCTGCGATTCAAACTCGACTTGTTGTTGTCTGTGACGCGCGTTGTCGCGCAGTCCGAACCCTCGCCGACATCTGCCACGCCGGCGATCGAAAAACTGGAGGAAGCAACCAGTGCGCTGATTCCCTGACCGGCGTACCGGGTGTGCCGCAAAGCACGTTGCGCCGTCGGCGAAGCGAATGAGAAAAATACTGTAAAACAATCCGTTGAAATAGGTGCGGAAGGTCTATTACACTCCCTGCTTCTGGTGCTGCACGAGGGCAATGCGTGGAGTGGATCAGGGACCTTGAGTTATTTCTGCAGCGTTTGCCGGATTCCCTTTCCACGGCGCCGGAGACGTTTTACGGACTGATTGCGGAGGATTTCCGGGGGCCGGTGATGGGCGGCCTGATTGGCGCCTCCGTTGCATGGTTGATCGCCCGGACCATTTTTCACGTTGGACGCAAGGCCTCCGGAACGCCCGGCATGCTGTCGGCAACTAATTTCTCCGAGCAGCAGTACCAGCATATTTTCGACAGCAGTCCGGTTCCCACTTTTATTTGCGACGTGCGCAAGCTGCGCCTGCTGGAAGTGAATGCAGCGGCGGTTGGCGAATATGGTTATTCGCGCGAAGAACTCCTGAAGATGTCGCTCACCGATCTCGGCCAGCCCGAGGAAGCGGAGCGTCTTTCGGCAGCATTACTTAATCCATCAGTCACGGGAACTGACGTCGGGACCTGGAGGCATCTTAAAAAAGGCGGGCTTGCCCGGGACGTGGAACTGACGTCCTTCCGGGCGCAATTTGCGCGCAAGCCGGCGCGCATCGTGGTGGCGCACGACATTACGCGGCGCAAACGCATGGAGGCGGTGCTCTGGCAGGACGCCGCGCGATTTGGCGTCATGACCCGCGCCACCCGCGACGGGATGATCGAATGGGACCTGGCCAGCGACAAGCTTTGGCATAACGAGAATTACCAGGCATTGAGCGGTTTCCCGCCGGATGAACTTCCGCAGACCATGACCGACTGGTTTGAAAGCGTGCATGCCGAGGACCGCGCGCGCGTCCAGCAGCAGTTGTTGAGCGTGACCAAGTCGCGCGAGGAACGCTGGAATGATGAGTTTCGCATTGTCCGCAAGGATCAGTCAGTGGCGCATCTGCTGGCACGTGGTGTTGTGGCGCGGCGCGAAGACGGCGTAGCCACCCGGTTAAGTGGCGTACTTCAGGACATCACGGCACGCAAGGCATCGGAAGAGCGCATCCGTTTTCTGGCCGACCACGATGAACTCACTTCGCTGCCCAATCGCAGCCTGTTCCGGCATTCCGTGGATCAGGCGATCCAACGCGCCGAACGCAACAAGAAAATGCTCTCGATCCTGTTTTTTGATCTGGACCGATTTAAGAACATCAACGACAGCCTCGGGCATGATGTCGGCGATGAAGTGCTCAAGGCGGTGGCCGAGCGCCTGCGCAACTGCCTGCGCAAGTCGGACCTGCTGGCTCGCATTGGCGGCGACGAATTTGCGGTGCTCACCGAAGGGCTCACCGCGGAAGACCAGGCCAGTATCGTTGCGAAGAAAATTCTGGAGACATTGGCCCAGCCGATGATGCTTGCAGGGCGGCCCTACCGTCCAATGGCCAGCATCGGCATCAGCACCTATCCCTCGGATGGACGGGATGCGCCGGCGCTGCAAAAGAATGCGGATATCGCCATGTACCGGGCAAAGGAAGAAGGACGTGGGACGTTCAAGTTTTACTCCGAGCAACTCAACACCCATTCCATTCGCCGCCTGGAGTTCGAATCCAGCCTGAGCGAAGCCCTGACGCAAAAGGAATTCGTGCTGCATTACCAACCCAAGGTCGATCTTCTCACCGGACAGGTCTCGGGTGTCGAGGCTCTGATCCGCTGGGTGAGCCCCACCCTCGGGATGGTGCCACCGGGCGACTTCATCCAGGTGGCGGAGGAAACCGGGCTGATTGTTCCTCTCGGGCGGTGGATTGTGCAGACGGCGTGTGTGCAAAACCGCGCATGGCAAAAGGGCGGTCTGCCTCATTTGCGGGTGGCGGTGAATATTTCTGCGCGGCAGGTGGCGGAAAAAGGCATGGTGGAAATGATTCAGGACATCCTGGAAAAAACCGGATTGCCCGCCGAATCGCTGGAGCTGGAGATCACCGAAAGCGTGGTGATGGACAATCAGGACTATGCCGAAAAGATCCTGAACAGGTTGAAAGACATGGGGCTGCACCTGACCATGGACGATTTCGGCACCGGATACTCATCGCTGGCCTATCTCAAGAAATTTCCGTTCGACAGCGTGAAAATCGACCAGTCCTTCGTGCGCGGAATTCCAAATAACACGGGCGACGTGGCCATCATTGAGGCCATTATTGCCATCGCCCGCAGCCTGCATCTGAAAGTCGTGGCCGAAGGCGTGGAAACGGCGGAGCAGTACGAATTCCTGCGCAAGCTGGGTTGCGATCAGATCCAGGGTTATTACTTCAGTCGGCCGATACCCTCCAGCGAAATTGTCACTTTCATGTACAAGCTCATGACACGCGACCCGGGTTCCAAGACCGGGTCCTGAAGCGGCGCGGTTTTACGCCCGCGCCTGCTGGTTGCCCTTTCCCCTTTTTTCGTTGCCTGTTTCCATGTCCACAGACGCTGCACCGCTTTCCAGTCCGAAATCGAAGATGGACCTGTTTGTCACCTTTACGCTGTTGGCCATACAGGGATTTGGCGGCGTGCTCACGGTGACGCAACGGGTGTTGTGCGAGCACAAGCGCTGGCTTACCCGTGAACAGTTTGTCGAAATTCTCGCAGTGGGTCAGGTGCTGCCCGGGCCCAACGTGTGCAACGTGGCATTGATGATCGGCGACCGTTATTACGGCTGGCGTGGAGCCTTTGCGGCGCTCGCTGGCATGATCCTGGTGCCATTGGTCATTGTGCTGCTGGTGACAGCGCTTTATATCCAGCATGCCGGTAATCCGGTGGTGGCTGGTGTGCTCAAAGGCATGGGCGCGGTCTCGGCCGGTTTAATCCTGGGCACCGCGCTACGCCTGATCGGTGCGCTCAGGCAAAACCCGATGGGCCTGCCGCTTTGTGCGGCGTTCGCCGCCGTGGGTTTTGCCGGCGTGGCACTGCTGCGCTGGCCTTTGGTCTGGGTGATCTTGTGTCTGGGGTTGCTCGCCTGCGGTCTTGCCTGCCAACGATTGCGTGCCCTGGAACAGGATCGCGGATAACCCATGCCGCCCGAATTGATTCAGTTATTCGGCCACTTCCTGCTGCTCTCCCTGCTGGCAGTCGGTGGTGCCATCACAGTGGCGCCGGACATGCACCGGGTGCTGGTTAACGACATGGGCCTGCTCTCTGATGTTCAGTTCAACGCCTCCATTGCCATTGCCCAGGCGTCCCCCGGGCCAAACGTATTGTTCGTGGCGGTGATGGGCTATCAGGCGGCGGGACTGATGGGTGCTGCGGCCACCATGTTCGGCATCATGCTGCCGTCCACCACGCTCGCGCTCGCCGCCGCGCGCTGGGGCCATGCACGCCAGCACTGGCTGCAAGTCCGGGCTTTCAAGGCCGGTATGGCGCCGATTGTGATCGGCCTGCTGTTTGCCACCAGTTGGATTCTCTCTGCGCAAACGCCGGGGTGGGGAGGGCACATCGTAGTGACCCTGATCGCTGCATTGCTGGTGTGGCGAACGCGTCTGCATCTGCTGCTGATTGCGCTGGGAGGCGCCTTCCTGGGCGGCATGGGATGGATTTAATTAAGGCAGGTTCGAGGTGCGAGGTACGAGGCGCGAGGTCCAATTGGCTCGGCTTCAAGGATTCCTCACACCTCACGTGAAGCGTAAACTGGCGGCAACGGACCAGAACCCCAAAGGAAATTCGTTATGACCGACAAGAATCGCAACCTCAGAGCCGTGGAATCCTCCAACCTGCGCGAACGCGTCACCAAGGAGGAATGGGAAGTGCGCTGTGATCTGGCGGCCGCCTACCAGTTGGCGTTCCAGTTCCGCTGGACCGACCTCATCTACACCCATTTCACCGCCCGGGTGCCGGGTAGCGAATTCATGCTCATCAATCCTTACGGGTTGATGTTCGACGAGGTCACTGCTTCGAGTCTGGTGAAAATCGACAAGAACGGCGAGGTGGTGGACGACACCACTGGTCTGGGCGTCAATCATGCGGGATTTGTCATTCACGGTTGCGTGCACGAGGCACGTCCGGAAGTGAACTGCGTGATCCACACCCACACCCGGGCGGGCGTTGCGGTGTCCGCGCAGAAATGCGGACTGTTGCCGATTAGCCAGCACTCCCTGCGTACTTACGGGATGCTCACCTACCACGACTACGAAGGCATCGCTCTCGAACTCGATGAGCGCACTCGCCTGGCGCGCGACCTCGGGCCGACATCCCAGGCGATGATCCTGCGCAATCATGGTCTTCTGAGCCTTGGTGCCAGCGTGAGCGAAGCCTTCGAGATCATGTACTACCTTGATGCGGCCTGCCAGATCCAGATCGATGCCATGGCCGGCGGGAGAATCGAAGTCGGGTTGATCAACGAGCAGACGGCGCGCAAGGGATTCGAACAGTTCAACGGACCCGGAGGGGCGGAGGTCGCCCGGAGCTGGATCGCCTCCCTGCGGATGCTAGAGAGAAAAGGCGTGAACTACCGGGTCTGAGCGACGACGGCATCACTTCCGGCATCCATCACTTCCCGAACGCGCCCGCGCAATCGGGGCAGCAAATTCTCCTCGAACCAGGAATTGCGGCGCAACCACAAATTGTTGCGCGGGCTGGGGTGCGGCAGGGGCACTACCTGCGGCCAGTGGTCGCGCCACTTTCGCACGACGTCAGTCACCGACGCGCCTGCGCCGGGCAGGTGATAGTCCATCGCGTATTTGCCGATCACCAGCGTTAGTTTCAGGTTCCCGAGTTGCTGCATGAGCCTGCTGCGCCAGGCGCCAGCGCATTCAGGCCGGGGCGGCAGGTCACCCGAGTTTCCGGTGCCGGGAAAACACAAACCCATTGGCAGGATCGCCACGCGGTTTGCGTCGTAGAAGACTTCTGGCGTCATGCCCAGCCAATCGCGCAGCCGGTCGCCACTGGCATCTGAGAAAGGTACGCCGGACTCATGGACTTTTCGACCCGGCGCCTGGCCTGCCACCAGAATTCGCGCGTCGGGGTGCAGTTGCAACACTGGACGAGGGCCTAGCGGCAGATGTTGAGAACAAAGCGTGCAGGCTCGCACGTCGGCGAGCAGCGAACGATGCCCAGACACCGGCGTCTCCTGGCGGCCGCGCTATTCCTTAGTTTTTCTGCAGTTTGATTTTTTCCCAGACCAATTCGCCGGTAATTTGCTTTCCACCGATGGCCAGCGGAGGGGTGCGCAGAATCAGCCTGCCGTCCTTGAATTGATACTGGCGGCGTTGTTCGGTACCGACCCAGTTCGGCAACAAGGCTTGCACGACCGTGTGAATGACCACACGTTCGCGTTCGTCCACCCTGTAGCGCCCGTAATAGGCCTGATATGTTTCGAACGCTGCCTTGATTTCCTCTGGGGTGCCGGCCATACGGTCGGCGATGGCAAAGGCCCGGCGATTCTTCTGCCCGAGCTGGGCGGACATGCTGCCGTGCGCGTCGTACATCAGGAGGCCCTCGGGTTCGACACCGTAGGGCGATTCGGCGGGCGAGCCGTCTTGCGCGCGAAACTCCGCGGAAACCAGGCGCCAGGCGCCGACGAACTTATCGGCCTCCATCATCGCGTGCAGCTCCGGGCAAAGCGCGATACCGAAGAGAAAAAAAAGAAGTCGGACGGGTTGGCCGGTAAAACGCATGATGTGCCTCCTGAAAGGAATGCCATGGGTTGCCGATGCAAGTGCTGGCGGCAATGATGTTCTGAATCCATCCTATAAACCAGGGTGCTGGGGTTTTGTGGCGTAAGGCTCATCCGCCTGTACGAATTCTGTCTCCGCGAGCGCGCCTGCGCACCATTTTTTCACGGCATCGAGTTCGAGGACGGCTTGCGCGTAGCGTTGGGCCACCGGCGAAAGCGCAACGGCATAAGTCCGGAAGCGCGTGACCACGGGCGCAAACATGGCGTCCGCAATCGTGAAGTGGCCAAACAGCATGTCGCCGCCTTTGCCGAATCGTTCGCGGCAGGTTTCCCAGATCTTGACAATGCGTGCGATGTCTTTCTCCGATGCCGGTGTGCGGCCTTTGCCGGGGTGCGAGGAACGGATGTTCATCACCATGTTACGGCGCAGTTCGCCGAATCCCGAATGCATCTCCGCGCAGACGGAGCGCGCGTGGGCCCGCGCCGCAGGCTGGCTGGGCCAAAAATGCTTGGCCGGGAACATCTCCGCCATTGTTTCCATGATCGCCAGAGAATCCCACACCGGTTCATTGTCGATCCACAGCACCGGCACCTTGCCGGTAGGCGACAGTCCTTCAATGCCTTTAACCGAAACGTCGTCGTTGAACTTGAGTTGCACTTCCTCGAATGCAATCCCCGCCTGCGTGAGCAGTACCCAGGGGCGCATGGACCAGGAAGAGTAATTCTTGTTGGCGATGACCAGGCGTAGGTGAGGCATGTTGTATTTCCGTGAAAAATCCGTTCAAAGTTGATCCGTAGCCCAGCCGCATTGTTGCGATTCGGAGTCGATGCCTGCAAATATTACTGCAGATGCTGCTTGAACCATTCCACGGCCAATTCGGTTGCCTGTTCGCGAGCCTCGCTATAAATGCCATAGTGCGCAATGCCCGGGATGACCACCCGGCGCTTCGGCTCTTTGGCGCGTTCAAACACCGCCGCCCCGTGGGCACGGGTATCGAAGAGTTCTTCCTTTTCGGCGTCGATAACAAGTAACGCGCTGTGCATTGCTGCCACGTCGTCTATCGGTGCGTACTGAAGAAATTTCTCCGAGATCGGCCCGCCGCGCAGATTGCCGATTATCCGGGCACCGGGTGGCGGAAAACCGATCTCACCCCGGGCGCGCCGGGTGGCTATCGCGCGGGACGTGGTGAACGCGTCCTTCGCCGCCCCGATCCGAGATTCGCCGAACCATGCGACCTGGCTGACGATTGCCCGGATACGCGAATCGCGCGCGGCAACATGGACGATCAGGCCACCTGAAAAGCTGGTGCCCCACAGTCCCACGCGGGAAGCGTCCACCGCCGGCTCACCCATGATCCAATGCACCGCGTTTGAAATATCCGTGGCCTGATCGATAGGGTCCACTGTTTCCCGAAGTTCGCGCCGAGTCTGTTCACCCGTTGCCGAGATGTCGTTTATCCAGCGTGCATCACTTTCCCCCCAGCCTCGATAGTCGATCACCAGCGTGAAAAATCCGGCCAGAGCGAATTTCTCTGCCTGGGGGCGAAGCCGCGCCGCAGTGCCGCCCCACCCATGTGCGAGGACGAGCGCTGGCAACTTCCCGCCATTCGGACTTGCTGGTTGGAATACCGTGCCGCGAATCCGGGTGCCATCGCTGTAGATGTCCACCTGGCGCTCGGTCACATCCGCAAATGTGACACCAGAAAATAATAGTCCTGCGAGAACCGATAAACCAACAAGGCCTTTTTTCAAGGCTTGCTCCTTTGAAAATTCACTGCTCGTCCGCCATTCGCGGCCTGCTTGGATTCTACTCGCGGGATAAATCCGTCGTTCAAGATTCTTGCGATACGCGAACGAGACGCGATGACGGCGAGCTCACCGGACCACTGATATCAGCGCTTCTCCAAACACTTCTGCTTGTGCTCGGGCATAGTCCGCCGGGTCGCCGGTGCGGGCATAGGTTTCCTCCAGTCGCTGCAAATCTCCCGCATTGCCTGGCCGCCAGTAGCCCGAGAGCATCTGCATCGGCCAGGCCTTGATTGAGGGGAGGGTGTTGTAGTCGGCGCCCGGCGGTCCGTCGCGGCCGGCCATGCGACGGTGCTTGCCGAGAAATCCGGCGAAGGAATAAAAGGCATCGTCCACTGGAAGAAACGCCAGCCGGTAATCGGCTTCAATGGCGGCTTCGGTGATGTCCATGGCGGAGAAGCGCGGCGCCGGACCTGCTTCCATCAGATACCGCATGGCGTCCACAGTTGGAAAGCGCGCCACGCGATGCTCCCGTCGCCCAGGCGCATGCGGATACAGCTCGTTGGAGCGAATCGCAATATCCACGGCCGGTCGCCCGTTCATCAACGGAGGAAGATCGACGCCCAGCACCCAGGTGCGCAGGTGATTATGCTGCTGAAGCAGCATTGCGACCGGGCGATGCTGGATGTCGAGCACGAGGGTCACGGCCGTGTAGTGATCGAGTTGGTGCCAGTCTTCGAGGTCGCCTGCTACTGAGGCAAACAGTTTCTGCCACGGACCGAGACCGGCCGCCAGGCCGGAATGCCGAAATACTGCGTGGTAAGTGAGAAACGTGAAGTGAACCTTGCCGGCGCGCCCGAGGTTCACATCGTCGTGATCGATGCGGCCGAATACCACCGGAGTCTGGATACTCGCAGGTCGTGGCTTGTGTACAAAGCGGGCACCCGGGTCCTCCCGTGATCGATTCAAAAG
>JBJXFN010000245.1:0-40873 GCA_046155535.1 Burkholderiales bacterium | reverse complement strand
GATGACCAGATGGCGGGAGGCGTCCAGATCCGGAACGTTGAGCGACACAACATCTTCCGCAATCCAGTTCTTGGGCAGACGCGCCAGTTCTTCATGGGGATGCAGACCTTTCATCGCCAACAACCGGCCCTCCGCATGACAAAGATGCCCGGACAGCGTGACAAAATCCGCGAGATCCGAAAACGCCCGCGAGATCACATTGTGGTAGGTTTTGGGACTGCGATAATTTTCCACACGTTCATCCACTGTCGTCGCATTGGGCAACGCCAACTCCAGAATTGCCTGGTTCAAGAATGTCACTTTCTTGTTGTTCGAATCCAGCAGTCGAACCTCTCTTGCGGGCTCGGCAATGGCGATCGGCAGGCCTGGCAGACCCGCTCCGCTCCCCACGTCAATCACGGACCCTTTTTGCAAATGCGGCAACACCGACAGACTGTCCAGAATGTGATAACAGACCAACTTCGACTCGTCCCGGATAGCAGTGAGGTTGAAGGCACGGTTCCACTTGATGAGCAATACCAGATACCTGGACAGTGTCGCGATTGCCGTGGCGGGCAACGACAATCCCAGAAGAATCGAACCCTTTGATATTTCTTCCGCGAAATCCATTAAAACTCAATTGGCAACCCGGCTGGCAGCGCGCCGCCCGGAATCCATCTGGAGAGTTCTTGTGCGTTTGAGATGAACGAGCAAGAGAGATATCGCTGCCGGGGTAATCCCTGAAATGCGGGACGCTCGCCCGAGCGTATCAGGTCTGTGTTTTGCCAGCTTTTGGCAAACTTCCGCCGACAACCCCTTCACGCCTGCATAGTCGAAACCTTCCGGAATGCGCAGTGTTTCAAACTGCTCTTGGCGATCCACTTCTTCCTTCTGGCGCTCGATGTAACCCTGATATTTCGTCTGGATCTCAACCTGTTCGGCTGCCTGACGATCTTCCAGGCCGGGACCCACGGTCGGCAGCGACATCAAGTTCTGGTAGGAAACACCGGGACGGCGCAACAGGTCCCGAACCAGATAATCCCGATCCAATGGTTGCCCGAATAACTGCACCATCTCGTCCTGGGGGAGCAATTTTGGATTTACCCAGGTCGTGCGAATGCGCTCCAGTTCCCGCGCTACCGCTTCGCGTTTTTCCTCGAATTTTTGCCAGCGAAAATCATCGACGATGCCGAGTTTTCGGCCAATCTCCGTCAGCCGCCAGTCGGCATTGTCTTCGCGCAGGCTCAACCGATATTCCGCTCGACTGGTAAACATTCGATACGGTTCGGTGACGCCACGCGTAATCAGGTCGTCCACAAGCACACCCAGATAAGCCTGGTCCCGCCGTGGGCACCAGGAATCCTGTTCTCGAATTTGCAGTGCGGCGTTCATTCCGGCGAGCAATCCTTGCGCCGCCGCTTCTTCATAACCGGTGGTGCCGTTGATTTGCCCGGCAAAGTACAGGCCACTGATCGCTCTGGTTTCCAGGGAGGATTTCAATCCTCGTGGATCAAAATAATCATATTCAATTGCGTAGCCCGGGCGCGTCAGGTGGGCCTTCTCCAACCCTTTGATTGAATGTATTAATTCTGACTGGACATCGAATGGAAGGCTGGTGGAAACACCGTTCGGATACAGTTCATTGGTGGTCAGCCCTTCCGGTTCCAGAAAAATCTGATGAGAGTCTTTGCCCGCAAATCTCGTTATTTTGTCCTCGATCGAGGGGCAGTATCGCGGCCCGATGCCTTCGATGACACCGGTGAACATTGGGGAACGATCAAGTCCAGCACGGATGATCTCATGTGTACGAGCGTTGGTCTCCGTGATCCAGCACGGCACCTGTCTGGGATGCTGCGACGCCTGCCCGAGGAAGGAAAAAAACGGGGTCGGCACATCACCAACCTGCTCCACCATGCAGGAGAAGTCTACCGTTCGCGCGTCCAGGCGCGGTGGTGTGCCGGTCTTGAGTCGTCCAACCGGCAACTTCAATTCTCGGAGTTTTTGCGAAAGACGAATTGCCGGGGGATCACCGGCCCGACCTGCCTGATAATTGCTGAGCCCGACGTGTATCAACCCGGACAGAAACGTGCCGGCGGTCAACACGACCGCACGTCCATGGAATTGAATTCCCAGCTGCGTGACAACCCCGGTCACGCGATCCCTCTCGATCGTCAGGTCATCAACAGCCTGTTGAAATATCGTGAGATTTTCTTGATTCTCCAATCGATGACGTATCGCTTGGCGATACATCACGCGATCAGCCTGGGCTCGTGTGGCGCGTACCGCCGGGCCCTTGCTGGAATTGAGAATGCGAAACTGGATCCCCGCCTCGTCCGTGGCAGCTGCCATGGCACCGCCCAAGGCATCAATTTCCTTGACTAAATGCCCCTTGCCGATTCCACCGATTGACGGATTGCAAGACATTTGCCCCAAAGTTTCAATGCTGTGGGTCAGCAACAGGGTACGACATCCGGCCCTGGCCGCGACCAGCGCGGCTTCGGTGCCGGCGTGACCCCCACCCACCACAATGACATCAAAGGAATTTGCGTATTGCATGGGACGCCCGAAAAGAGGGCGGCATCATACCCGAAACCAATCCTGGCGCCCAACTCCATTGAATGCATGTTTCACGTGAAACTGCGTTCACCAAAAAAGTTTCACGTGAAACACGGCGTCAGCCGATCAGGTCTCTGACAATACTCAGAATCAGGATCCCGACGATAACCATGAAAAAAAAGCGAATTAGCCGATTGCCGCCCTGGATTGCCAGTTGGGCTCCAAAATAACCGCCCGCCATATTCAGCACGGCCATTGCCAGACCAATGCCGTAGAGAACATTTCCGGTCGCGGCAAACAGCGCCAACGCACCAAAATTAGTGGCGAAATTCAATACTTTGGTCGTTGCAGCGGCCTGCAGAAAGTCATAGCCAAAGTACCTCACCAGGCCAAACATCAGAAAACTTCCCGCGCCAGGTCCCAAGAACCCGTCGTAGAACCCGATGATCATCGCCAGCCAAACCATCCCCCTCACAGGTTCTGGGCCACTCGATCGTTCTCCTGATGGGCTGCCTAGACGCTTCTGAAAGAAGGTTTGTACGGCCACGACAATGAGTAATCCGACGACAATCGGCTTTAGAACACTTGCATCCAGTCTCACTGCCATCCATGCGCCGCCGATAGCACAAATTGACGCTGCAGCCGCTGCCGGCAAAACCACGCGCCAGTTCACTGGAACCGACCGTGCGTAGCGGAACGCCGCAAATGCGGTCCCAGCGCAGGAAGAGAGTTTGTTTGTGCCCAGGATGAGTGAAACTGCGGTAGTGGGCAGAAATACCATCAGCGCAGGCACTTGAATCAGACCACCTCCGCCGGCAATCGCGTCGACCAGGCCTGCCAGAAAAGCAAATCCACAAAGGATGAGCGAGTCGATCACGAGTAGACCTTACTTGCCGATGCAGAAGCGCGCGAAAATTTCCCCAAGCAAATCCTCGGATGAGAATTCCCCAGTGATGGTCGACAATGCATTTTGTGCAAGCCGGAGCTCCTCCGCCAGCAAATCCAGTTGGGTTTGATTGAGTGCCATTGTCACCGATCTGGCAGCGCCTCGAAGCGCATCCAGATGACGCTCCCTACCCAGATAATGAACCTCTTCCGATCGGTCCCAACCAATCGTTTGCAAAATCGTTTGGCGAAGGTCGTCTAGGCCAGCCCCGGTTTTCGCGGAAACTTTGACTTCCATACCCGCATTCCCATAGAGCATCTCCGGCTTTTCGCCGATGGTATCTATCTTGTTGAATACAAATATTAGTTTCAATTCCTTTGGCAGTTCGGCGATAATTTTCCGATCCTCAAAGGTAATACCAGTCGCCGAGTCCATCACCATCAATCCGATATCTGCCAGTTTTGTTTCGCGCCAGGCTCGTTCAATGCCGAGTTTTTCGACCGGATCAACGGATTGCCGAAGTCCTGCAGTGTCACTCAAATGCACCGGAATGCCTTCGATGACACATTCGTGGTGCAGTGAGTCTCGCGTTGTTCCGGGAACATCCGTGACAATGGCCAGTTCTTCGCCGGCCAGGCGATTCATCAAACTCGATTTCCCGACATTTGGACGGCCCACTAACACCAAACGGACACCGTCCTTCAACAAGCGTCCCTGCTCCGCCGATTTTAGAATGACGTCCAGCTGCGCTTGCAGAATAATCAGAGTATTGCGGGTTTGACTACGCTGGATTTGATCGAGGCCTTCTTCCGGAAAGTCCAAGGTCGACTCGATACGCACGCGTAAATCCAGCAATAACCGAGTAAATTCGTTGATCTTCTCCGAAAACTCTCCGGTCAGTGATCGCATGGCGCCTTTTGCGGCCGTCGCGCTCCCGGCGTGGATGAGGTCCGCCACGCTTTCCGCCTGCGCAAGGTCGAGCTTGCCATTCAGATAGGCGCGCAAGGTAAATTCCCCCGGCTCAGCAGGACGCGCACCCAGTTCAAGACATCGGCGAAGCACCAATTTCAATACCGCTGGCCCACCATGGCCCTGGAGTTCCAGGACATCTTCGCCGGTGTAGGAAGCCGGGGCTGGAAAATAAATCGCGATTCCCTGGTCCAAGGCATGGCCCTGGGCGTCTTGGAAGCGCGTCAGGGTTGCCATCCTGGGAGACAGGTCTCGACCAATGATGCCCCGGATTAGACTGCAAACCCCGGGGCCAGACACACGCACCACCCCGATTCCCGCGGGACCGGTTGCGGTGGCAATGGCTACTACGGTGTCAGCGCGACCCATGAGCGGAATTCGACCGCTCAATCATGCGCGTAATTTGCCACTGTTGCGCGATGGAAAGAATGTTGTTCACCAGCCAGTACAGCACCAAGCCGGCGGGGAAGAAGAAGAAGAAAACGCTGAACACCACCGGCATGATTTTCATCACTTTGGCTTGTACCGGATCAGGGGGTACCGGGTTAAGCCAAGTCTGAATAATCATCGTTGCCCCCATCAGCACCGGGAGAATGTAATAGGGATCCTGTGCCGACAAATCGGTGATCCAGCCAAAAAATGGCGCGTTACGCAGCTCCACACTTGCCAACAATACCCAGTACAAGGCTATGAACACCGGAATCTGGACAATGACCGGCAGACAACCACCCAATGGATTGATTTTCTCGGTTTTGTACATCTCAATCATCGCCTGATGCATCTTCTGCCGGTCGTCCCCGTACTGTTCTTTCAGCTTTTGCATTTTTGGCGCCGCGACCCGCATCTTGGCCATCGATCGGTAACTGGCTGCAGAAAGCGGAAAGAAAATCAGCTTGATGATGACGGTGAGCAGGACAATGGCAATTCCCCAGTTGCCCGACCACTTCTGAATGGCCGACAGCACCCAGAAAAGCGGTGCCGCAATGACTGTCAACCAGCCATAGTCGACGGTCAATTCAAGTCCAGGGGAGAGCGTGGCAAGTTTGTCCTGCACTTGCGGCCCCGCATACAACCGCATTTCGATCTGGCCGCTCGCGCCAGCCGGAATCGAACCGGCCGAGGCAATTACACCGACGGTGTAAAGATTGTTGCCCAAGGTGCGTACGTAATACTCGCGCGGCGAACCTGCTTGCGGCAACCACGCCGCCACGAAATAGTGCTGAAGGATTGCAATCCACCCATCCTTTGCGTGTTTCGGGAATTCCGCCTTCTCCTTCGCGATGTCGGAGAACTGCAGTTTGTTGAATTTTGTTGCATCCGTAAAAATTGCTGCACCGGTGTAAGTCGGAACCATTTTGGAGTCGCCCGCTGCCGGACTGTCATCGCGCAGCAGTTGAAAATAGCCAAATGGTTTGATCTCGGCGGTTCCGAGATTCCGGATCTTCAATACTTCCTTTACCAGGAAACTGTCTCGCTCGAACGTGAGTTCCTTGCTCACTTCCACTTTCCCCGGGACCTCGGCAACCAGTTTCACAAGAATCGACTGCTGCCCCTCCGCCAACACATAACTTGGTGCGGACGACCGATAAACCGTATTGTGGTTTGGAACCTCGTTACCAAGAAGACCACTCTGCGCGACATAGGTGTGGTCGGCCCTCTTGTCAAACAGGACAAAATCTTTGGAACCGTCCACTTTGTCGCGGTGCCCCGTGAATTGCAGCCTGCGAATG
The DNA here is from genome assembly GCA_046155535.1 of Burkholderiales bacterium. Classification (GTDB taxonomy): domain Bacteria; phylum Pseudomonadota; class Gammaproteobacteria; order Burkholderiales; family JACQAP01; genus JACQAP01. The sequence goes on along the minus strand of JBJXFN010000245.1, from coordinate 34,753 downwards.
CCACCACCGACCGGATCGATTTCCGCGATCAGAACGTCGGTTTCCACACGGATGGTTGGCAGATTGCTCGCGGAACTACCCGGGGCAACTTCCGCCTTCTCTGGCACGGACGGTGGGAAATCTGCGGAAACTGTCGGGACGGGCGTTGATGCTGAGGTTGAATTCGTCGCGACCGGTGCAGTGACCGGTGGATTCTTCTCCTTTACCCACGCGTCGTAGAGCAAGAAAACCGATACGGCGAAAATCATCGCCGAAAACAATCTGACGCTATCCATCGACATTCATCTTATTCAAGGTAAAGGATCGGCGCCGCCCGAATGCCAAGGATGACATCTGGCGATGCGCCTGGTCGTCAGCCACGCCCCTTTTACAGGGCCATATTGTTCAATTGCCTGTTGCGCATAGCTGGAACACGTCGGAAAGAAACGACAATGGTTCCCTACCCAAGGACTCAACAGAAATTGGTAAACACGAATCAGTTTGATCAGAATTCCGGTCACAGCGGCATTTGCCCGAAAAACTGATCGAGTTCAGTTCGAACCTCTGGAAGATCCTTCAAACCTGCGGATTGCCGCATCCTGATCACGACGTCCAGCGCGCCCAACTGCGCACGACGCCGCCGGAAGGCTTCGCGAATTGCCCGTTTCATCGAGGATCGGTCAACTGCGCGAGAAACACTGCGCTTGCCTATCACCATTCCAAGCCGACCGCGCCCCCCCAATGGGTTTTTTCTCGCGAGAACCAGGATCAGTCGACCTTGTCGCCGCCAAGGGAATTTGCCTCCAAACTCCGATCCTCCCCGTAATTTCGCTTGCCGGGGAAAGTTCGGCCGTTCGCTCCTCACACAGCGAGCCGGGCACGTCCTCTCGCCCGGCGGGCGTTGATCACGGCACGACCGCCGCGGGTTTTCATCCGAACCAAGAATCCGTGAGTTCGGCTGCGACGGGTCTTTGATGGTTGATACGTACGTTTCATTTGGAAACTCCGATCCCTGCCGTAAAAAGCCGCGTATTACACGGGTTTTCCTATGTCCTTGTCAACTTGTCAATTTTCATTTTTGCAGGCTGTGGATAACTCCTCCCCCAACTGCTAGAATCCGCCCTACCGTCAAGAGGCCATCCGGCCGATTTATCAGGTTCAACCCGGAAAAATTTTTGCCCGCTTCGATGCAAAGCTTTTGGAATCATTGTCTTCAGTACTTCGAAAAAGCAATCCCGGCACAACAATACAAGACCTGGATATTGCCCCTTCAGGTGCATCTGGACGGCGCCAACGTGGTGGTGGTGGCGCCCAATCGTTTTGTCATGGAGTGGGTGAGGGACAAATTCGCTGGCGAGATCGAAACCCAGTGTATTCAGTACTTACGCAAGCCGGTCAGTGTTCAGATCAAGCTTGGTTTGCCCACCGTGGAAATTTCCGTACCGACGAAATCCCAGGAACCTGTAGCGACGCCGGCGCGACCCAAAATACGCGAGCAGTCTCGTCTGAATCCGGCATTTACCTTCGATTCCTTCGTCACTGGTAAGGCCAATCAATTGGCCCGTGCTGCAGCCATCCAGGTGGGTGAAAATCCGGGGACGGCATACAACCCGCTATTTATCTATGGTGGCGTGGGTCTGGGTAAGACCCATCTGATTCAAGCTATTGGCAATCTACTCCACGAGATTCATCCGGCAGCAAACGTTCGTTATATTCACGCAGAACAGTATGTTTCCGATGTAGTACGCGCTTACCAACACAAGGCATTTGACGGGTTCAAGAAGTATTATCATTCCCTCGACCTGCTGTTGATCGACGATATCCAGTTTTTCAGCGGGAAAAACCGGACGCAGGAAGAGTTTTTTTACGCCTTTAACGCCCTGATTGAAGCGCACAAACAGGTCATTATTACCTGTGACAGTTACCCGAAAGAAATTTCAGGAATGGAAGACCGCCTGATTTCCCGGTTCGGCTGGGGATTGACGGTTGCAATCGAGCCGCCGGAATTGGAAATGCGCGTCGCCATCTTGTTGAAAAAAGCCGAGGCGGACCGGGTGAGGTTGCCGGAGGATATTGCCTTTTTTATCGCCAATCACATTCAGTCAAATGTGCGGGAACTGGAAGGGGGTCTGAAGCGGGTATTGGCCTACGCGCGATTTGCGAATGCTCCCATTTCAGTGGACCTGGCACGCGAGGCTCTCAAGGACCTGTTGGCTGTACAGGTGCGCCAGGTTTCGATTGAAAACATTCAGCGCATTGTTGCCGACTATTTCAAGATCAAAGTTTCCGACATGTATTCGAAGAAAAGGTCGCGAACGATAGCCCGCCCGCGCCAAATCGCCATGGCCCTGGCAAAGGAACTGACCCAATTAAGTTTGCCCGACATTGGTGATGCTTTTGGTGGCCGGGACCACACCACCGTCCTGCATGCCTGCCGCAAAGTCGTCGAACTCAAAAAGGAAAAGCCCGAATTGAAAAGGGATTTCGACGCTTTGTTGCAAACATTGCGCGGCTAACAAGTAGTGTACGTATTGGGGATAACTACGACTTTTTCACCAACGCCAGAAGACTCCACAAATTGTCCACAGTCGATACCGCTGTTCGCAGGCGGCGCAAAGCGTTGATAGTCCGAACAAAACAACACATACTCTCAAGGATATTCTTGCTTACTACTATTATTAAGGTTCTAGAATGAAAATACTGGATATAGAAAAAGAACTGCTCCTGAAACCCCTGCAGGCAGTTTCCGGCATTGTTGAACGTCGCCACACTCTGCCTATTCTTTCCAACATCCTTCTGGAAATCAAAGGCCCCAAGCTGAATCTGCTTGCCACCGATCTTGAGATTCAGGTCGCCACCAGTTTTGATCTGCCGCAACCTGCACAGGAACACGCCGTCACCGTATCTGCAAGGAAACTGTTGGACATTCTCAGAGCTCTGCCGGACAAGACTGCTGTTACGCTCAGCGCACAAGATGCCAAACTTCAGGTCAAGGCAGGCAAAAGCCGTTTTAATCTGCAGACGCTACCGGCTCAGGACTTTCCGCGAATGGCTGATTCCGACTCGACCGGGAATGGATTCAGTCTTCCACAAAAGCAGTTCCGCAAATTGTTGTCTCTGGTGCAATATGGCATGGCGCAGCAGGACATTCGGTACTATCTCAACGGTCTGCTTCTGGTACTCGAGGCCAATCAGGTCATCCTGGTGGCCACCGATGGGCACCGCCTCGCCTATGCGTCCTGCCCATTTGCCGGTGGACGGGAAAAAACCGAGGTCATCATTCCCCGCAAAGCGATTCTGGAGGTTGGCAAACTTCTGGCCGATAGCGATGACGACCTCCGAATCGACCTGCTACCGGGTCAGGTTCGCTTTGCTTTTTCGGGTGTCAGCCTGATTTCGAAAACGGTGGATGGGAAATTTCCCGACTACACACGCGTCATACCGACCAATTACAAGAAAAATTTTCTGGTCGAACGTGTTGTCCTCCAACAAGCCCTGCAACGCGCTTCCATCCTGTCCAATGACAAGTTTCGCGGGGTCCGCTGGGTGGTGACCGCCGAGAGCCTGAAAATCATTTGTACCAACGCCGAACAGGAAGAGGCGGAAGAAGAATTGGAAATCCAGTTCAATGGTGATGCGCTGGATATTGGTTTCAACATCACATATCTGCTGGATGTGCTTGCCAATCTGGATGCCAACCAGATTGATTGCGCGCTGGGAGACGCGAATAGCAGCATGTTGATGTCCGTGCCTGGCGACCAGCAGTTCAAGTATGTCGTCATGCCGATGCGAATTTGACCACTCGAAACCAGTCAATCCTCATGTCCTCGACAGATTACAACTCAGACAGTATCAAGGTGCTCAAAGGCCTGGAGGCGGTGCGCAAGCGCCCGGGCATGTATATCGGAGATACCAGTGACGGAACGGGATTGCATCACATGGTTTTCGAAGTGCTGGACAACTCCATTGACGAGGCACTAGCCGGGCATTGCAATGAAATAAAAGTGGTCATCCATACGGATAACTCCGTCAGTGTGATCGACAATGGTCGTGGCATTCCAACAGGCATACATCCGGATGACGAGCACGGGCGTTCGACCGCGGAAATCGTCATGACCGTTTTGCATGCCGGCGGAAAATTCGACAACAACAGCTACAAAATTTCCGGCGGGTTGCACGGCGTTGGCGTCTCGGTCGTCAACGCGTTGTCTGATGTATTGAAATTGACGATACGGCGTGATGGCGCGGTACATGCCATGGAGTTTCGCAATGGAGACCCGATAGCACCGCTGGCGCAAACCGGCGCCACCGAGCGACGCGGGACTGAGGTGCATTTTCATCCCAGTGCTGAGGTATTTGGCAACATCGAATTTCACTACGACATCCTGGCAAAGCGGCTGCGGGAATTATCGTTTCTGAATAACGGCGTACGCATCGAACTGCAGGACCAACGCAACGCGAAAGAGGAAATTTTTGCATTTTCGGGTGGTGTGAAGGGGTTTGTGGAATACATCAACCGGGCCAAAACCGTTCTCCATCCCAACATTTTCCATGCGAACTATGAGCGCGATGGCATTGGCGTCGAAGTGTCCATGCAATGGAATGATTCTTACCAGGAGTCGGTGTTGTGTTTCACGAATAACATCCCGCAGCGCGACGGCGGCACACATCTGACTGCGCTTCGTGCTGCCATGACACGAACCCTGAACCAGTATATCGAGGCAAACGAGGCAGCCAAGAAGGCAAAAGTCGAAACGACCGGCGACGACATGAGGGAGGGATTGACCTGCATTCTTTCCGTAAAACTGCCAGATCCTAAATTCTCGTCGCAAACCAAAGACAAGCTCGTGTCCTCGGAAGTCCGGCCGGTGGTGGAAGACGCCATTTCCCAGGTCCTGCACGACTGGCTGTTGGAAAAACCGGCGGACGCAAAAATTATTGTCGGCAAGATCATCGATGCTGCGCGTGCTCGGGAAGCGGCACGACGCGCCAGAGAAATGACGCGTCGAAAAGGCGTGCTGGACGGTTTTGGATTACCGGGGAAATTGGCGGATTGTCAGGAAAAGGATCCAGCGCTCTGCGAGCTGTACCTGGTGGAAGGGGATTCTGCGGGAGGATCTGCCAAGCAGGGACGCGACCGAAAATTCCAGGCTATTCTTCCCTTGAAAGGAAAAATTCTCAACGTTGAGCGGGCGCGCTTTGACAAACTGGTGTCCTCACAGGAAATTGCCACGCTGATCACCGCATTGGGAACCAGTATCGGGAAGGATGATTTCAAACCGGAGAAACTTCGCTACCACCGTATCATCATCATGACCGATGCGGATGTCGACGGCTCTCATATCCGCACCCTGTTGCTGACATTTTTCTACCGGCAAATGCCGGATCTCGTGGAGCGCGGGCACATCTATATTGCCCAGCCGCCGCTGTACAAGGTCAAACACGGAAAAGACGAAAGGTATCTACGGGACGACCACGAACTGAAGGACTACCTTTTGCGTCTGGCACTCCGGGATGCGGAACTGCATCCCGGCAATGGCCGGACTGTCATGGCCAGGGAAACTTTTGAAGAAGTGGCCCGCTCCTATATTCTTTCCGAGGCGGTCATTGAGCGCTTGTCAAAACGAATTGACGGGCGGGTTTTGGGCGCGTTGTTGAAAGGTCCGGTGGTGGACTTGAGTGACGCGGCGACCACGCAGTCATCGGCCGCAAGACTTGCCAAACTGTGTGGATCAGAGGATCTGACCATCGAGCCACACTACGATCAGAAAAATGAAACACACATGTTGCGCATTTCCCGCGTGCAGCATGGAAATCTCAAAATTGGCTATCTGGATGGCGATTTCCTGAGTAGCGGAGACTACCTCCAGATTGTCCAGACATCCCAGGTCCTGCAAGGGCTGTTGTCCGACGGTGCCTTCGTGCGCCGGGGCGAACAGGAACACAGGATTTCGGTCTTCAAGGACGCACTCGACTGGTTGCTGGAGGAAGTCAAGAAAGGCGTGGCAATCCAGCGCTACAAAGGATTGGGCGAAATGAATCCGAGCCAACTTTGGGAAACAACCATGGACCCCGGTTCCCGGCGCTTGCTCAGGACGCAGATTGAAGACGCCATTGCTGCGGACGAGATTTTCACCACATTGATGGGCGACATGGTGGAGCCCCGGCGCGCGTTTATCGAACTCAACGCGCTGGGCGTCAGAAACCTGGACGTATAGAGCGCGCGGGTTTAAGCCGCCTTTTTTTTGCGTTTGGGCGCTGGCTGGCGAGCAGGTTTTGCCGCGGATTTGGGAACAGGCTTCGGCGCAGGTTTGGCAGTCTTGGTCGGGGGTTTTTTCGGAGACTTCTTCGCGGTTTTTTCCGAGAGCACCTTCAACGCTTCCGCCAAAGTGACTTTCTCTGGATCCATGGACGCCGGCAGCGTGGCGTTGGTTTTTCCATGTTTCACATAAGGCCCATAGCGCCCGTTGTAAACGGCGACGACCTTCTTGTCTTCCGGGTGTTGTCCAAGAGAACGCCCGCCTCCTGCGGAACTTTTCTTTTCCGCCAACAGTTCCACGGCACGCTGCAGCGTGACGTCGTGAACGTTCTCGGCTTTCGGAATCGATTTGAAAGCGCCGTCATGTTTGACGTAAGGACCAAATCGGCCAATGCTCGCTTCCACCGGTTTGGCGGTTTCGGGATGTGTGCCGAGTTGCCTGGGCAGGGCGAGCAGCTTCAGTGCCGTCTCGATGTCTGCCGAGGCCGCGGGAATATTCTTTGGCCAGGCCGCCCGTTTCGGTTTGACTAGTTTGTCCTCCGGCGTCTGACCGAGCTGAACATAGAATCCGTAGGGCCCCTTGAGCAACAAGACTTCCAGTGTTGTTTTGGGATCTGTTCCCAGCACGACCGGCCCCTGCGGCTGATCGCCCCAGGGCCGCGTGTAGTCACATTCCGGATACCCGCTACAACCGACAAATACGCCCCGTCGGCTGTTTTGCAGGAACAGTTGTTTCTTGCACTTGGGACAGTCTTCCGACAATGGGCTCCCGCGGGCGACTTTCTCCTTGGATTTGAGGTTTTTCGAAAAGTCCTTCCAGAATTCCTTCAGGACCGGTACCCAGTCCCGATCACCATTGGAGATGTCGTCCAACTCTTCCTCGAGGCTGGCGGTGAATCCATAGTCCACGTAGGGGGCAAAATGCGACGTCAGGAAACCATTGACCAATCGACCCACATCGGTCGGCATGAAACGCTTCTTTTCCAGAAGTGCATAACCTCGATCTTGCAATGTTGAAATAATGCTGGCGTAGGTGGACGGCCGGCCGATGCCAAACTCTTCCAGTGTCTTAACGAGGCTGGCTTCCGTATATCGAGGGGGCGGCTGGGTGAAGTGCTGTTCGCCATGAATGCGGTCGACGGGAATGGACTCCTTTTCCTCGAGAAGCGGCAATCGGCCTTCGTCCTCGGACTCGGCATCGTCGGCGTCCTCCAGATAAACCGCCATGAAACCGGGAAACACCAGTACCTGACCGGTTGCGCGAAACAGGGTGTCGGCCAGACCTGCTGAAATGTCCACCGCCGTGGTTTCATATTTTGCCGCGGTCATTTGGCTTGCAACGGTTCGCTTCCAGATCATCTCGTACAGCGCCGCCTGCTCGGGCTTGAGATACTTGCGGATGGAATCCGGGGTCCGAAAGGCCGAGGTGGGGCGGATGGCTTCGTGTGCCTCCTGGGCGTTTTTTGATTTGTTGCGATACTGTACGGCCGCAGCCGGCAGATACTCGGGATCCAGTTTCTTGCGGATGTAATCGCGGATTTCTTTTGTGGCCTCGGCAGCCAGCGCGACAGAATCCGTTCTCATGTAGGTAATCAGTCCAACCGAAGTGCCGCCGATGTCTACGCCTTCGTACAGCTGCTGCGCGACCGACATGGTGCCCCTGGAGGTCATGCCCAGTTTGCGGACGGCTTCCTGCTGAAGGGTCGAGGTGGTAAAAGGTGCGGCAGGCTGGCGGTTCTTGGGTTTACGCTCGACGCGGACTACTTTTGCCGATCCTTTGGCAGCCTTTTCCAGCTCTGCGACCACCTTGCTTTGCTGTTCGCCGCTTACAAACGTGAACTGCTCGACTTTCTCCCCTTTGAACTGGATCAACCGGGCGGCGAATTTCTGTTTTTCCTTGTGACTGTCCAGATGCAATGTCCAATATTCCAGACTCTTGAAATTTTCAATTTCCGATTCGCGCTCCGCGATCAATCTTAAAGCGGGAGATTGCACCCGGCCAGCCGACAGTCCGGGACCTATTTTTTTCCACAGAAGGGGGGAAAGATTGAATCCGACAAGATGGTCCAGCGCGCGTCGGGCTTGCTGGGCGTTGATCAGCGGCATGGAAACACTGCGTGGATGCGCTACTGCTTCCTTGACAGCGGACTCGGTGATTTCATAAAAAACCACCCGATGGAGTTTTCGATTTTTGAGGAGCTTTTTTTCCTTGAGAATCTCGGCAAGATGCCAGGCAATGGCTTCCCCTTCCCGGTCCGGGTCGGTCGCCAGATAAATATTAGTTGCCTTGCCAACGGCTTTTGCGATGACGTCGACGTGCTTCCGGTTCTTGTCGACCAGCACGTAACGCATGTGGAAATTATCCAGTGGATCGACTGCACCTTCCTTGGCTTCGAGATCGCGCACATGCCCATAGGAGGCGACAATCTCGAAATCACTTCCGAGATATTTCTTCAGCGTCGTCGCTTTTGAAGGCGATTCTACGATCAGCAAATTTTTCGACATTCCTGGTCCGACCGGAAAATGGAGGGCGCAATGATATGAACTTGCGGGACCTGTAGCAAGCACCGCGCCCGCAACATGCTGGAAGTAAACCGGCAATTCGGAATCAACGCTGGCGTACGCGCTGAAATTTTCCTCCCGGCAATCGCATGACCAAACCGTCCAACTCCAGGCCCAGCAGCGCCGCCGACGCATTTTCGGGCGTCAGGCCGCCGCGCGAACACAGCGTTTCCAGATCGATAGGATCGAAACCCATTGCTCCCAGGAGGGGCTGATTTTCTGGCAACTCCGCGTGGGCATCCGGTGTTGAAATGGTTGTGGACTGACTCATGCCGAGTTCTTCTAGAATGTCGGCGCTGGACTCCACGAGTTTTGCGCCTTGTTTGATCAGCAGATGGCATCCCTTGGAAAGAGGCGAATGTATCGAGCCCGGGATTGCGAAGACTTCGCGGCCCTGCTCCAGCGCACAACGCGCGGTGATCAGGGAGCCGCTGCCGATGTTGGCTTCCACAACCAGGCAACCGCGGGAAAGACCACTAATCACCCGATTACGGCGCGGAAAATTCGCGGCAACAGGCGGCGTGCCCAGCGGGAACTCCGACACCATTGCTCCCTGTGTGGCAAGCTTGTGCGCCAGTGCCCGATTGCGAGCCGGATATACGATGTCAAGGCCAGTACCGGTGACGGCAATGGAAGACGATACGCCTTCCAGACTTCCTTCGTGGGCCGCCGCATCGATTCCCAGTGCCAGACCACTGACAACTGTCAGACCAGCGTCGGAGAGATCGCGGGAGAATGCCGCCGCGTTCGCGACACCCTGTGGCGTTGCGTTGCGACTCCCGACCACGGCGATCGCATTACGGTTGAGCAGGTAAGCATTGCCCTTGACGTAAAGAATGACCGGGGGATCTGTAATTTCCAGTAGCAGGCGGGGATACTGAGGATCAGCGAGGCAGACGATGGTGTTCGCGGGGTCATCGAGCCAGCGCAACGCAGATTCGAACCGTTGCAAATCCGGTCCGCGCCGAATCGCCGAGACCACTATATCCGGGGCAAGTCTGGAAAGTGCCTCGGAACTTGCCGCGCGGATTTCTTCCGGTCCGCCAAAGGCGGTCAGGAGTTTGCGAAATGTTGCCGGCGAGAGTTCCTCGGTGAGACTCAGACCAAGCCAGGCGCGAAGTTCGTTATCCGGCGGCATGCGCCGTCAGAACGCAGTCAGGGGGTCCGAACGACGTCCAACAGATTCACGGCCTGCGTGGTATTCATCACCAACGCATAAGATAATTTGTTGAACACCCGGAACACAAACACCACACCATACTTCTCGGGCGGCAACGGGTACTTTTTTGCCTTGCGATCGGTTTCGCCCGGCGCGTGAACCTGGGGACGATCACGATACAACTCGAAAACGTTGCCGACTTCTACACCCTCGCGGCCCCCGCGGTTCAAGACCACAACTGTCTGGGGGCCAATTTCCAGAGCACCATCCGCCGCCGCAATCACCTTGCCTTGGATCTTGTTCGAAGGCGAATGAGGAACAAAAGCCAGTGTTTCGGTTTCCGTCACCCTGAACAACCGGTCACCGGGTGAAATTTCCTGTTTTACTTCGGTAATGGACAGCGTGCTGACAGGCCCCAATGTGTCCACGCGGGCATCGCCAAGATAAATTGCCTCACGGCCCAACATTTCCTTGGTATCTGGATCGACAAGCGAACGTCCGGGACGGTAGACGCTCCAGTGACCACTTCCGTCGGCCGGCAGGTTTCTCGCAAATGCAACGTCGCCTGCAGTGAGCACCACCCGGGACTCCGGGCCGGCGATCAGTTGGGGGCTACCTTTAAGTTCTTTATCGTCAACAATCAGGGGTTTGCTCAAAAATGGCCCAATGGAAGACAATGGAATACTGGAAATCGCGGTGGCGGCCAGATCCGACGTACGCATGGTCGGACTCAGTTTGGTCGTGATCAGTTGCCAATCACCACTTTCGCTATAGCCACCCGCGCCGTCCTTGCGCAGTCTGGGCGTGCCGCCGCTGAAATCCAGAATGACAACATCCCCCGGATAAATCCAGTGGGGATTTTTGATTTCATCCTTGTTCAGTCCCCAAACGTCCGGCCAACGCCACGGGTCCTTGAGAAATTTCGCGGAAATGCCCCAAAGTGTGTCGCCTTTGAGAACGATATAGCGATCTGGCGCATTTTCCGCCAGCTTGATTTCGTCTGCCGTCCCCGTGGAGGGAATCAGAACTGCCGCAAAAACGAGCAGCGATATAATGATTTTGCCCATTCCAGGCTCCTGTTTGCCGTCAATACCGCAATTCCAATCGTTTCCTGGCGCCTTGCGAAACAGTATCAACCAGGTCCGAATACGATACTTTAGTTTAAATTCTGCATCTAGTTTATTAAATTAGCAAGCAATTATGGCACTTCTCCCCATTCTCCGATATCCCGATAGCCGGCTACATCGTGTCGCTCAGCCGGTCGCCGCCGTGACGGCGGAGATTCGAAAACTGGTCAAGGACTTAAGCGAAACCATGTACGCTGCGCCCGGTGTCGGGTTGGCCGCGACGCAGGTCGATGTCCACAAGCAGGTCATCGTCATCGATATCTCCGAAACGCATGATCAATTGCTGGTTTTGATCAACCCCAGAATCTTGCAGTCGCGCGGAAAGGCGGATTGCGAAGAAGGGTGTTTGTCCGTCCCAGGAGTGTTTGAGCGGGTCACGCGAGCAAAATGGATCCAGGTGCGGGCGCTGAATATCGACGGAAATCCTTTTGAATTCGAGGCCGAGGACCTTTTGTCCGTGTGCGTCCAACACGAGATGGATCATCTGAAAGGAAGAGTATTTGTCGAATACCTGTCGCGACTCAAACAGACCCGGATACTGGGCAAAATGAAAAAGCAACTTCGTCATACTCTTTGAGATGCGGATTGTTTTCGCCGGCACACCGGCGTTTGCCGCCGTGGCCCTGCAAGCATTGGTAGATGCCGGATTTGTTGTGACCCTGGTCCTGACTCAGCCGGACCGTGCGGCCGGTCGCGGTCTCAGGGCTTCCGAAAGTGACGTCAAACGCGTTGCGCAGGCAAATGCCATTGACGTGTTGCAACCGTTATCCCTGAAAGACGCCGGTACGCAGGCGCAACTTCGGCAGTCCGCGGCAGAGGTGATGGTCGTCGCGGCCTATGGATTGATCCTTCCTAGAGCCGTGCTGGACCTGTTTCCGGCGGGTTGTATCAATATTCATGCATCGATCCTGCCGCGCTGGCGGGGCGCGGCACCGATTCAGCGAGCAATACTCGCCGGCGATGCGCGCTCTGGCGTGTCAATCATGCGCATGGATGTAGGATTGGATACCGGTCCAGTGTACGCCACACGTGTAATCGATCTGGAAAAAGACGAACGTGCCGGCAGCCTTCACGACAAGCTTGCGGCCTTGGGTGCCAGCACTCTGGTGGCGCTTCTGCCACAAATTGTTGCAGGTCATCTGCAACCCGAGCGCCAGCCGGAATCCGGAATCACCTATGCGCACAAGATCAGCAAACAAGAATCGCTGCTTGACTGGACCCGGGATGCCAGGCAACTGGAGCGGCAGATACGTGCCTTCGATCCTTTCCCCGGTGCCTACAGTCTGCTTGAAGGCCAACCCGTAAAAATCTGGCGGGCGACAGTCTTGTCCGTAAAAGGTGATCCCCCGGGAATCGTTATGCAATCCGGACCCACAGGAATCGACGTCGCTTGCGGGCAAGACAGTCTGCGGATCACGGAATTGCAGCGCGCAGGAGGCAGGCGCCTGCCGATAGGCGAATTTCTGCGCGGCACGCCGATCTCCACTAGCGCCCGATTCGGCGCCTGAGGGTCTCACCGACTTGGTCATTGTTCAGCGCCATGCCGCGCAAATCCTCTCTGCCGTATTGTCAGGCGCCAGCCTGACTACCCAGCTGGAAGCCCTGTGGTTGAGAAATTCCAGCCTGTTGCCGGCGGAAAGGGGAGCAATTCAGGATATCTGTTATGGCACCTTGCGGAATCTGGGGCGACTCAATGGCGTCATGGATCAACTTGTCCCTAGGCCTGTTTCCCAACCGCAAGTCCGTTCGCTTCTGCTTGCCGCACTTTACCAACTGGAATATACCGCTGCAGCGCCCTATGCAATCGTGGATCACGCGGTCGACTGCGCCATGCTTCTGGGTGGCAAGTCATTCAAGTCCTTTGCCAACGCAGTGTTGAGAAGTTTTCAACGCCAACGGGTTGCTCTTCTCGCGAAGACCGACGCGACCGAATCCGGGCAATTTTCTTTTCCTCCATGGTGGATAAGACTCCTGCGCAAGGAAATTCCGGAATCTGCAGATCGCGTGATGAAGGTGGCAGGTCAGCGACCACCTATGACGCTGCGGGTGAATGGCCGCTGCAATACTGTGGACGAGTATCTGGCGCGGCTGAACCATCACGGGATGTCCGGCACACGTATCTTGCACGGCGCAATCCTGCTTGCACAGCCGGTCGCGGTGGACCGATTGCCGGGGTTTGGGGATGGACTCGTGTCCGTGCAGGATGCCGGGGCACAATGGGCCGCTCATCTTCTGGATGTGAAGGCAGGCATGAAAGTCCTGGACGCCTGCGCGGCGCCGGGAGGCAAGACCGCACATGTGTGCGAGCTGCAAAATGTAAACATGACCGCGCTCGATAACGATTCCGTTCGGCTGCTTCGCGTGCAGTCGAACATGGAACGGCTTGGTTTGCACGCCAGGATTGTGCAGGCAGACGCTGCGGATCTGAGGACCTGGTGGGACGGGATATCATTCGACCGGGTGTTGCTGGACGCTCCTTGTTCCGCTTCGGGCGCCGTGCGCCGGCACCCGGACATCAAGTGGATAAGAAAACAATCGGACATCGAGAAGTTTTCACGGCAACAGAAGCATTTACTGGAAGCGCTGTGGAAGGTCGTGGCCCGTGGTGGTAAATTGCTCTATGTGACGTGCTCGATTTTCAGAGAAGAAAACCAACACCAAATTGACGGGTTCCTTGCGCGTCACCCGGACGCCCAGTTGCTCGGCAACATGCCCGGGACCGAGGGCCTCGTGCTCCCGGACGACGAGAACGATGGATTTTTTTACTCCTTGCTCCAGAAAAACTGAGGGCTGGCGTAGGATTCTCGCGCTGTGCTTCTTCCTCTGGGCAGGTGCCGCCCCGGCGAATGAAGGCATCTACATCCAGTCTGCCGAACTGGGTCTTTCCGGCGATGAATATCTGCTGGAAGCCAATTTCGAAGTCGCTCTGACCCAAACCCTGGAAGGAGCGCTCAATCGGGGGCTGCCCCTGTACTTCGTGGTCGAATTCGAGATCATCAAACCCCGCTGGTACACCTTGTATTTGTGGAACAAGTCGGTTCTGGATTATCGCCTCGATTTACGCCTGTCCTACAACGCTCTGACACGCCAATACCGGCTCTCGCACGGGGCGCTGCAACAAAATTTCGATACGCTGGAGGATGCGCTTGCCTTGATGGGCCGCGTTCGCCCGCGGGTAATCGCGGCGGCGGATTTATTGGATGAAGGCAAAGTGTATGAAGCGGCGATCCGGGTCAGCCTGGATGTGGCGCAATTACCCAAGCCGTTTCAGATCAACGCCATCGCATCGCGGGACTGGAACCTCGCGTCGGAATGGTATCGCTGGACGATAACCAAATGAGGGTTCTTGCGCGCAACCTTCGGCGGGCACTCCAGAGTCGCGGAATGCAGTTTTTGTTTGTCGCCATCCTGGTATTGGGAGCGCTGGTACTGTTCCTGATATCGCGCACCGGCGTGGTGACTCCCTGGTTCTCCGTCAATCTGCCGGTCCTGCTCGGCAGCGGACTGGTGATGGTCCTGTTGTTGTCTTTGCTATTCGGTTACGAACTTCTGCTATTGCGGCGCCGGCTGAAGGCCAGGATATTCGGAGCAAAGTTGACGCTCCGGCTGTTGATGTTGTTTTCGCTGGTTGCGGTGGTACCCGGCGTGCTGGTCTATGGCGTATCGGTGCAGTTTCTGTTGGGCTCCATTGAATCGTGGTTCGACGTCCGGGTGGAAAAGGCACTCGAAGGAGGCTTGAGTCTGGGACGAGTGAATCTGGAAAACATGCTCAAGCAGATGCGCAGTAAGGCAGATGCGATGACCCAGGCGCTTGCCGAACGCAGCACGGTACGCCAAATCGGGTCGCTCAATTCCTTGCGCGAGCAGGCGGCGTTGCATGAGGCAACACTGCTGCGGACGGACGGATCGGTCATCGTATTTTCCAGCGAATCTCCAGGGGAATTGATGCCGGCCTTGCCGACCGCCGCCATGATTCGACAGGCCAGGCTCGAGCAGTCCTACAGTGCCATTGAAGCCGTCGGAGTCGGGCAGTTACAACTCCGGGTACTGGTTCCGGTAAACGATTTGTCGGGCCGGTCCCTGCTGTTGCAGTTGCTCCAGCCAGTACCCCAGGCTCTGGCGCGGGATGCACAAACCGTCCAGGAGACCTATCGGGACTATCAGGAACTGGCTTTGTCCAGGCTGGGATTGAAGCGCCTTTACGGGTTGTCGTTGACCATGTCGTTGATGCTGGCACTTATGATCGCCTTGCTGCTGGCCATTGTTTTCAGCGAGCGGTTGTCCGCGCCGCTCGGAATCCTGGCGGCCGGCACCCGGGCCGTGGCGCAGGGCGATTTCAGCCAGCGACATGCGGTCAAAAGCCAGGATGAGCTGGGAATGCTTACCGAGTCATTTAATGCGATGACCACGCAGCTCGCCGAGGCTCGGTCGCAGGCACACGGCAATCAGCAACAACTGGAAGCCGCAAACGAGTACCTGCAAAGCATTCTGGGCAACCTCTCCGCCGGCGTGTTGTCGTTTGACGCACAGCGCCGGCTTCGCTCGGCGAATCGCAGTGCCGGCAAGATTCTGGGCATGGACATGGAAACACTGCGGGGAATGGTTCCCGAACAATGGCCGCAAGCTGAAGCTCGCCTGGGCGAATTTGCCACAGCGATTGGCGAATCCCTGGCGCAGCCAGGTGCGCAAAACTGGGAGAAACAAATTGAATTCTCCGGTGCCGCCGGAGGCCAGGTGTTGCTCCTGCGAGGCACGCGATTGACCGCCGGACCCGAATCTGGACTGGTGCTGGTGTTTGACGACGTCACCAGACTACTCCAGGCACAGCGCCAGGCGGCATGGGGAGAGGTTGCGCAAAGGCTGGCCCACGAAATCAAGAATCCGCTGACGCCAATCCAATTGTCGGCCGAACGCCTGCAACATCGACTGGCCGCAAAACTTTCACCACCAGACGGGGAAGTACTGCAACGTTCCACCGAAAACATTGTCACCCAGGTTTCCGCACTCAAGGCCATGGTGGATGCATTCAGTCAATATGCCCGATCTCCCGATCCCAATATCACAGCCTTGGATTTGAATCAGCTCGTCCGTGATGTGCTGGCGCTCTACGAGTCCGCAGGATCTCACTTGCACATGGAGTTGTCCGCCGCGCTGCCGGCCATCTCCGGCGATGCTGCAAAACTGCGACAAGTCATCCACAACCTGCTGCAGAATGCTGAACAGGCCATTGCGGAAATTCCGGATGCCAGAATTCTGATCCGAACCGAAGCGCATGAACTGACGGCCAGTTTTTCGATTGCCGACAACGGACCGGGTTTTCCCGAGGTATTGATCGGCCGGGTATTCGAACCCTATGTGACGACCAAGGCAAAAGGGACCGGACTGGGGCTCGCGATCGTGAAAAAAATAGTCGAAGAGCACAAGGGGGATATCGCTGTTTTCAACCGGCCCACAGGTGGCGCTTGCGTGACCATTCGCTTGCCCTATGCGCCGTCACGGTCAGGGGTAACCAAAATGGAAAGACAGTCAGCCCGATGAGCCAGATCCTGGTGGTGGATGACGAAATCGGCATTCGCGAATTGCTGTCCGAAATTCTTCGCGACGAGGGGCATCACGTGCGACTGGCGCAGAATGTGGGAGAAGCGCGCCAGATCCGGGGAAAATTCCGCCCGGACCTGGTGTTGCTGGATATCTGGATGCCGGACACAGATGGCATCACTCTGCTGAAGGAATGGGCGAATACCGGCCAACTCACCATGCCGGTTGTCATGATGTCCGGACACGGGACAATCGACACGGCAGTCGAGGCTACCCGGATTGGCGCCTATGCCTTTCTGGAAAAGCCCATCGCATTGCAAAAACTGCTGGGCACGGTGGGCTCCGCGCTCAAGCAGGCTTCTCCGAAAACCATGAACGCGGCGGCCTTGGTGACCGTGGGCCGGTCCCGCACAGCGGAGCATCTTCGCGGACAAATTGACAAATTGCGGGGGCTGGCCACGCCCGTCCTGTTTGCCGGAGAGCGGGGTGCCGGGATGGACCAGTGCGCGCGAATTCTGCATGAGCCGAATTCTCCGTGGGTGGCACCCGAAAGTTTCGCCGCTCTCGACCATCACGAAAACAATTTAGTGGGCCAGGCAGCGGAAGGCATTCTGTTCCTGCGCGAAATCGGGGATTTGACCCGGGCGCAGCAGAAGATTCTGCGTCTGCAATCGGAAAAAATGGACCGCTACCACACCAGAGTCGTTTCATCGACCTCCACGATGCTGGCCGAACAGGTTGCCAAAGGCGAATTCGACGAGCGCCTGTACGGAATACTTGCCAGTGTGACAGTCCTGGTGCCCAGTCTGCGGGAACGCGCGGAAGATTTGCCAGAACTCGCTAATCTCGCTTTGTTGCGGGCCATCGAGGCCAAGGAGGTGCCTGCGCGCGCGTTTAATACCGCCGCGCTCAATGCGCTTCGGAACTATCACTGGCCGGGAAACCTGGTCCAGCTTGAAAGCGTGATCCGGACCGTCGCCCTATTGTCGTCAGGGACGGAAATTGGTGTATTCGAAGTCAATAACGCGCTGGCAACCTTGAACGCGCCGTTGCCCAACCTCACCCAGGTTTTGCCGTTTGACCGTGAGCTCCGGGACGCACGGGAGTTATTCGAACGGCTTTATTTCGAATACCACTTGAGCCGCGATGACGGCAACATGGGCCAGGTGGCTCAGCGGGTGGGTTTGGAACGCACCCATCTGTATCGCAAACTCAAGCAACTCGGCATCAAGCCGCCGAAGCGACCGGAAGACTAGACAGCACGGTGCGCGAATTTTGCCCAGGCGACGTGCGTTAAAATAACGCCGGTCAGCCACACAGTTTCGAAATCCCGGTCCACGGGATTTTTTGTTTTTGAAAAGGGAAATCATGGCGAGCAGGACCGAACTGGCCAACGCAATCCGCGTACTGGCAATGGATGCGGTACAAAAAGCAAATTCCGGGCACCCGGGCATGCCTATGGGCATGGCAGACATTGCCGAAGCCCTGTGGAACCATCAGCTTCGCCACAACCCGGCCAATCCTCAGTGGTTCGATCGAGACCGTTTTGTGCTCTCCAACGGCCATGGCTCGATGCTGCTGTATGCGTTGCTGCATCTGAGCGGGTATGCACTGTCGATGGAGGAAATCCGACGGTTTCGCCAGTTACATTCCAAAACCCCCGGACACCCCGAATTCGGCCTGACACCCGGTGTGGAAACCACCACTGGCCCGCTTGGACAGGGAATCAGCAACGCCGTGGGAATGGCTCTTGCGGAACATGTGTTGGCTGCCGAATTCAACCGTCCCGGTCACCCGATCGTGGATCACCGCACCTACGTGTTTCTGGGGGACGGATGTCTGATGGAAGGCATTTCTCACGAAGCCTGCTCGCTCGCCGGGACCCTGGGGCTGGGAAAATTGATTGCGTTCTACGACGACAACGGCATTTCGATTGATGGCCATGTCGCAGGTTGGTTTCAGGATGACACGCCGCGGCGTTTTGAAGCCTATGGGTGGCAGGTGTTGCGCGATGTGGATGGACATGAATTCGCCGCACTGGATGCCGCCATCGCCAAAGCCGTCGCCAGTCAGGATCGTCCCACACTCATTTGTTGCAAGACTGTCATCGGCAAAGGGTCGCCGAACAAGGCTGGCAGTCACGAGAGCCATGGCGCGGCGCTGGGGGAAAAAGAAGTCGCGGCCGTTCGTGAAAAGTTGGGCTGGCCCCATCCCGCTTTTGATATCCCGAAGGAAATTTACGCCGGCTGGAACGCCAGGGAACGCGGCGCCAGGCTGGAAGCGGAATGGACCCGGAAATTTTCGGCCTATGCCGTCAGCTTCCCGGACCTGGCGGCCGAATTCACCCGACGCATGCAGGGCGACCTGCCGGTCAATTGGTCAATGGCTGCCGAGAAGTTGATTCAACAAGTCTGCGCAAAAGCGGAAGCCATTGCGTCGCGAAAGGCCTCGCAAAATGCGATCGAAGGATTGAGCCCAGTCCTGCCGGAACTGATAGGTGGTTCCGCAGACCTGGCCTCCTCCAATTTGACCTTGTGGTCTGGTTCAATCGGCGTGGCCAGGAACCGCGGCGGAAATTATCTCTACTACGGCGTCCGGGAATTTGGCATGTCCGCAATCATGAACGGGATCACGCTGCATGGTGGACTGATCCCCTACGGCGGCACCTTCCTGACGTTTTCGGATTATTCGCGCAACGCACTGCGAATGGCGGCGCTCATGAAAATCCGCAGCGTGTTTGTGTTCACCCACGATTCGATCGGCCTGGGTGAAGACGGGCCCACACACCAATCTGTGGAACACGCGGCCAGTCTGCGTCTGATTCCTCAACTCGATGTCTGGCGGCCCTGTGATTCCGTCGAATCCGCGCAAAGCTGGGTGGCCGCGATCGAACGCCGGGATGGACCAACCTGCCTATTGTTCTCGCGCCAGAATCTCCCCTTCCAACCGCGCAGTCACGGTCAGGTTCAAGCGATACGTCGTGGCGGATATGTACTGAGCGAAACTACGCAGCCCAAGGCGGTGATTATCGCCACCGGCTCGGAAGTGGCCTTGGCAATGGCCGCGAAAAAGCAACTTGGCGAAGCAGGCATTCCGGTATCTGTGGTGTCCATGCCGTGCACTAACGTGTTTGATCGTCAGGAAGCCGGTTATCGCGACCAGGTCCTCCCGTGTGGTCTCCCCAGAGTTGCGGTGGAGGCAGGGGTCTCGGATTATTGGCGCAAATACGTGGGCCTGGAGGGTGTGGTCATCGGCATCGACCGTTTCGGAGAGTCCGCACCAGCAGGAGACTTGTTCAAATTTTTCGGCCTCACGATCGAAGCTGTCGTGGGTGCGGTGAAAGGCATCCTTCGGTAAGTGTCAAGGCTTCGGAAGCTATTCATGCGCGAAGCGATGAAGCTGCTCTGAGACATCGGCGGTACCCATGCGTGCTTCGAGGGGAAAGGCCGGTTTCTGAGTAACATGAAGGTTATTCCGGTTTTCGTGATGCTTGCGAAGAATCCTGGTGTCTCGGATACCATTTTCTTCCGTTAAAAAATATCGTTGGTGCTAGAGAAGACCCGGCATTCGATCCAAAAAAAGCCGGCGCGCAGACAACTTTCCCCGGACAGCATTCCTGGGGGCGTCACCCGGACTCAAGTAAAATCCCCCCTTTTGTGGAGACATCGCATCATGGCAATTCGAGTCGCAATCAACGGATACGGTCGCATCGGTCGGAATATCCTTCGCGCCCATTTTGAAAGTGGCAGGAAACACGGCATCCAGATTGTTGCGATCAACGATCTGGGCGATGCCAAGATCAATGCCCACCTCACCCGATTCGACACGGCGCACGGCAAATTTCCGGGCAGCGTTTCGGTGGAAGCTGACCATATGGTGGTCAATGGCGAGCGGATCCGGGTTTGCGCACAGCGCAATCCGGCGGAACTTCCCTGGAAGGAACTGGGCGTCGATCTCGTGCTCGAGTGTACCGGACTGTTTACCAGCAAGGCCAAGGCGGGTGCGCACATCTCCGCCGGTGCCAAAAAAGTCATCATTTCCGCGCCCGCCGAAAAGGATGTGGACGCCACAGTGGTGTACGGGGTCAACCACCAGACGCTCAAGAATGCCCATACGGTGATTTCCAACGCCAGTTGCACCACCAATTGCCTGGCGCCGATGGTCAAGGTCCTGCACGAACGCATTGGCGTGGTCAGCGGCCTGATGACCACCATTCACTCTTATACCAATGACCAGGTTCTGACTGATGTGTATCACACCGATCTGCGTCGTGCGCGCTCGGCCACGATGTCGATGATTCCTACCAAGACCGGCGCCGCCGCCGCAGTGGGTCTGGTGTTGCCGGAATTGAACGGCAAGCTCGACGGTTTCGCGATCCGGGTGCCGACCATCAACGTGTCCCTGGTCGATCTGGCCTTTGTCGCCCGCCGTGCCACCTCGGTGGAGGAAGTCAACCAGGTCGTCAAACAGGCGGCAGAATCGAACATGAAGGGCATTCTCGAATTCAATACCGAACCCTTGGTGTCTGTGGATTTCAACCACAATCCGGCTTCTTCCGTGTTTGATTCGACCCTGACCAAGGTGTCGGAAGGCACGCTGGTCAAAGTGTGTTCCTGGTATGACAACGAGTGGGGATTTTCCAACCGCATGCTGGATACCGCAGTGGCCTTGATGAACGCCGGATCGTAACGCGGAATGCGGAATCCATGACCATGCTCCGCATGAGTGGCGTGAACTTGCGTGGCAAGAAGGTTTTCATCCGCGCCGATCTGAATGTGCCGCAGGACGAAGCGGGGAACATTACCGACGACATGCGAATCCGGGCGGCTGTGCCTGGCATTCGTCAGGCACTTGCCGGCGGCGCCGCAGTCTTGTTGACCTCTCATCTGGGTCGGCCGAAGGAAGGCCAGCCCAAGCCTGAGGATTCTCTTGCGCCCGTGGCGAAGCGATTGTCAGAATTGCTCGGCATGCCGGTACCCCTGATCAAGGACTGGGCAGACGGCGTCGCGGTCAGTCCGGGTCAGGTGTTGATGCTGGAAAATTGCCGGCTCAACAAAGGGGAAAAAAACAACGACGACGGGTTGTCGAGAAAGATGGCGGCCCTGTGTGACGTGTACGTGAATGATGCCTTTGGCACCGCGCATCGTGCCGAAGCCACCACCCACGGCATGGCGAGATTCGCGCCGGTGGCTTGTGCCGGCCCGCTTCTGGCGGCAGAACTCGATGCGCTGGGAAAAGCGCTCAGCGCACCGGCACGGCCCCTGGTGGCGATTGTTGCCGGATCGAAAGTTTCGACTAAACTGACTATTCTGGGGGCACTCGCCGCAAAGGTTGACCAACTGATCGTCGGCGGCGGAATTGCCAATACCTTCATGCTCGCTTCCGGTTTTCCGATCGGAAAATCCCTGGCAGAAACGGAGCTCGCGGGGGAGGCAAAAAAAATCATTGCGTCCATCCAGGCCAAGGGCGGAGAAGTGCCGCTGCCGCTGGACGTTGTATGCGCCAAGGAATTTTCCGCGGACGCTCCAGCCACGATCAAATCTGCCCGGGAAGTTTCGCCGGATGATCTGATACTCGACATCGGCCCCCAAACTGCCCGGAAGCTGGCGGACATCCTGGCGCGCGCCGGTACCATTGTCTGGAACGGGCCGGTAGGGGTCTTCGAATTCGACCAGTTTGGCGAGGGAACTCGAACGTTGGCGAATGCCATTGCCAGGTCGAAAGCTTTTTCCATTGCCGGCGGCGGGGATACCGTCGCCGCGATTGCGAAATACGGAATTGAAAGCCGCATCGGCTACATTTCCACCGGCGGGGGAGCCTTCCTGGAATTCCTGGAGGGAAAAAAACTGCCCGCCGTAGAAATACTGGAAACTCGTGCCACCGGCTGAACGTCATACTGGGCCCCAAACATGAAACGCAGCACCAAAATCGTGGCAACGCTGGGCCCGGCCTCCAATGACCGGGAAGTCCTGATGCGCATGATTGCCGCCGGGGTCGATGTCGTCCGGATGAATTTCTCGCATGGCACCAGCGCGGAACACATGGCGCGCGCGGAGCTGGTGCGGGAAATAGCGCGCACGCTGGAACGCACCGTGGGAATCATGTGCGACTTGCAAGGGCCGAAGATTCGCATCGGTAAATTCGAATCCGGGAAAATCACTCTCGCCAAAGGCGACGTGTTCGTACTGGATGCCGAATGTGCCCTCGGAAACCAGCAGCAGGTTGGCCTTGACTACAAGGAACTCACCCGCGATGTGTCGGCCGGGTCGGTCCTGTTGCTTGATGACGGCAGGCTGGTGCTGGATGTGCAGAAAGTCCAGGGATCCAAAATCACCACCACGGTCCGGGTGGGCGGCGTGTTGTCCAACAACAAGGGCATCAATCGCCAGGGTGGAGGACTCACAGCGCCGGCACTGACCGCAAAAGACATGGAAGACATCAAGACTGCGGTGGCCATGAAGGCCGATTTCATCGCGGTATCTTTTCCGAAAAGTGGCGCGGACATGTACATGGCGCGCGAACTGATGCGCGCCGCCGGCGGGAAATCGACACTGATCGCCAAGATGGAGCGCGCCGAGGCCATTGTCGCAATGAGCGAGTTGCTCGATTCCTGCGATGGCATCATGGTGGCGCGGGGCGACCTGGCGGTGGAGGTGGGCGATGCCGCGGTGCCGGCTTTGCAGAAGAAGATGATTCGTGCTGCGCGCGAGCGCAACAAACTGACCATTACCGCGACGCAGATGATGGAGTCGATGATCATCAGTCCGGTGCCCACCCGCGCCGAAGTCTCGGATGTGGCCAATGCGGTGCTTGACGGCACGGATGCAGTGATGTTGTCCGCCGAAACCGCGGCCGGGAAATTCCCCGTCGAAACTGTGGAATCGATGAGCAGGATTTGCCTGGAAGCGGAAAAATCCGCGGAGCTCACGCTGGACCGCGAATTTCTCAACCGGGTGTTCACCCGGGTCGACCAGTCCATCGCCATGGCCGCCCTGTTTACTGCTTTTCATCTGAAGGTCAAGGCAATCGCCACGCTCACCCAATCGGGGGCCACCGCTTTGTGGACGTCAAGACTCAATTGCGGCGTGCCCATCTATGCCCTGACGCCCGAAATCAGCACTCGTTACCGCCTGAGCCTTTTCCGCGGTGTCTATCCGATGCTGATCAAGTACATCGGCCACGATCGCGACCAGCTGCTGCAGGAGGCCGAAGACCAGCTGGTCGCCTCTGGCGTGGTGCAGGACGGTGACCTGATCGTGATCGCCTTCGGCGAGCCGATCGGCTCGGCAGGCGGGACCAATACTATGAAAATTGTCAAAGTCGGCGAGCACCGCAAAGCGTGATCGCCAGGACCTGACTGAATAAGGGAGATTTCACCATGGCACTCATTGCAATGCGACAGTTGCTGGACCACGCTGCGGAAAACGGCTACGGCGTGCCCGCCTTCAACGTCAACAATCTGGAACAGATTCAGGCCATCATGCAGGCGGCTGACGAAACCGCTTCGCCGGTGATCATGCAGGCATCGGCCGGCGCAAGAAAGTACGCCGGCGAACCTTTCCTGCGTCATCTGATCAATGCTGCCGTGGAAATGTATCCCCATATCCCTGTGGTGATGCATCAGGATCACGGCGCCAATCCTGCGGTGTGCCAGCGGTCCATCCGTTCGGGCTTTTCCAGCGTGATGATGGACGGGTCGCTGATGGAAGACATGAAAACGCCAGCTCCCTACGATTACAACGTCCGTGTCACCCGCCACGTGGTGGACATGGCGCACGCGGTGGGCGTGTCGGTGGAAGGGGAACTCGGCTGCCTGGGCTCCCTGGAGACCATGAGTGCCGGCAAGGAGGACGGCTCCGGCGCCGAAGGCGCATTGACCCACGACATGTTGCTCACCGATCCGGACCAGGCGGCCGACTTTGTCAAACAAACCGCGGTGGACGCGCTGGCCATTGCCATCGGCACCTCACACGGGGCCTACAAATTCAGCCGAAAACCCACCGGAGACATTCTGGCCATTGCGCGAATCAAGGAAATCCACCGCCGGATTCCCAATACCCATCTTGTGATGCACGGTTCGTCTTCGGTGCCGCAGGACTGGCTCCAGGTCATCCGCGAAAACGGCGGCGAGATGAAAGAAACCTACGGTGTGCCGGTGGAAGAAATCCAGGAAGGCATCAAACACGGCGTGCGCAAGATCAATATCGATACCGACATTCGCCTGGCCATGACCGGAGCGATCCGGCGCGCCTTCAACAAAGACAAGAGCGAATTCGATCCCCGCAAGTACCTGAAGGAATCGATGCTGGCCGCGAAGAGCATTTGCAAGGCACGTTTCGAAGCGTTCGGGACGGCCGGCCAGGCTGCGAAACTCAAGCCCATCGCGCTCGACAACATGGCCGACAGATATGCCAGGGGAGAAATCAGAGTGGTGGTCAACTGAACGCTTTGGCGCAAAGCCGGGGCAAGCGGTCATCGCGCGTGGATCCGGGCAGGACAACTTGATGAAGCCCGCGCCATCGAAACGCCGAAAGACTGCTCCTGTGGTGGGCCTTGTCATGGGCAGCGACAGCGACTGGACGGTCATGCAGCATGCGGCGCAAATGCTGGAATCGTTCGCCGTGCCCTACGAGGCCCGCGTCGTGTCGGCCCATCGAACGCCCGATGTCATGTTTGGTTATGCCGAACAGGCCGCAGCACGCGGTTTGCGCTGCATTATTGCGGGGGCTGGCGGTTCGGCGCATCTGCCCGGCATGATCGCCTCCAAAACCCTGGTTCCGGTGTTGGGTGTGCCCGTAACGTCCAGGGCGCTGCGGGGACTCGACTCGTTGTTGTCCATCGTGCAGATGCCGCGGGGAATTCCTGTTGCCACATTTGCGGTCGGCGAATCCGGCGCTGCGAACGCCGGCCTGTTTGCCATCGCACTGCTCGCATGTGAAAACCCCCGCCTCGCGAAAAAACTGGCAAGTTACCGTCGCAGGCTCTCCGCGAAGGTCAGGGCGATGAAACTCCCGCCTGCGCGCCCAGGAAAATGATTGCACCGGGTTCCTGGCTCGGGCTGCTGGGTGGTGGTCAGCTTGGGCGCATGTTCACCATGGCCGCCCAAAGCATGGGCTACAAAGTCCTGGTGCTGGATCCGGGCGAGCAGGGCCCGGCAGGCAGCGTGGCCGATGAACATCTGCGCGCTGAATATCTTGACCGCGAGGCGTTGAAAAAAATGGCATCGCGCTGCGCCGCCGCGACCACCGAGTTCGAGAATGTGCCGGCCGAGAGCCTGGCTTTTCTTGCTCAGGATGCAGTGGTCAGTCCCGCGGCGGCGGCAGTCGCCGTGGCGCAAGACCGGATCCGCGAAAAGGCATTTCTGGCCGAAGAGGGATTCGCCGTTGCGCCGTTTGCCATCATCAACGGCGAACGAGATCTGAACGAAGCCCGCCTGGCACCGCTACTTCCCGGCATTCTGAAAATCGCCCGCCTCGGCTACGATGGCAAAGGCCAGGTCAGGGTCAGCACGCCGGCGGAAGTGCGCAATGCTTTTGCCGATCTGGGCGGCAGGTCCTGTGTACTGGAAAAATTCCTCGACCTCGAACGCGAGATCTCGGTCGTGGTGGCGCGCGGATTCGACAATAATGTCGTCAGTTTTCCAGTGTCGGAAAACCAGCACGCCGGGGGTATTCTCGATGTTGGCATCGTGCCGGCGCGGATTTCCGGAGAGCTGGCGCAAAACGCGCGCAGCACAGCCATCCAAATTGCCCATCGTCTCGATTACCGGGGCGTGCTCTGTGTCGAATTCTTTGTCCTGCGCGACGGCAAACTGGTGGTGAATGAAATTGCGCCGCGCCCGCACAACAGCGGGCACTACACGATCGATGCCTGTATTACTTCGCAATTCGAGCAGCAGGTGCGCGTGCTCTGCGGCCTGCCCCTGGGCGATACAGCGGCACATTGCCCGGCGGTCATGGTGAATCTACTGGGCGATTTGTGGGCCGCCGGGGAACCGCGTTGGGAGCACGTCTGGCAGCACGCGCGGGCCAAGCTCCATCTGTACGGCAAGACCGAAGCAAAGCCGGGGCGAAAGATGGGGCATTTTACCGTGCTGGCCGAGGAAATCGACAGTGCGCTGACCACTGCGCTGGAGATCAAGTCAAATCTGATGGCCGATGTGCGGCTTGCGCGTGCAGCAGGCGCCGCCTGAAACTGGGGCATTTAATTAATGGAAAACGCCATCCTAGAAACCTGCCTCACATCGCTTCGATTACTGCATCGCGGCAAGGTCCGTGATTTATACGAAATCGACGCCGACCGGATGCTGATCGTGCAGACGGATCGACTGTCGGCCTTCGATGTGATTCTCCCGACCCCGGTGCCCGGCAAGGGGCGGGTATTGACCACGATGTCGAATTTCTGGTTTCGCAAACTCGCGCACGTTCTACCGAATCATCTGTTGCCGGATGCGCCCGCATCGGTGGTGTCGGCCTCCGAGCGCGATCAGGTTGATGGCCGCGCCTTCGTTGTGCGGCGGCTTTCGCCGCTGCCGATCGAGGCAATCGTGCGCGGATACGTTGCCGGCTCCGGCTGGAAGGACTACCAGAAAACCGGAAAGATTTGCGGCATCGAATTGCCGCCGGGATTAAAGGAAGCACAGAAACTGCCCGAGCCGATATTCACGCCGTCGACCAAGGCGGCGATCGGCACGCACGATGAGAACATTCCTTTCTCGAGAATGCAGGACCTGGTCGGCGAGCCGGTGGCTTCCCAAGTGAGGGACAAGGCCATCCAGCTCTATTCCGAAGCCGCGGCCTTTGCGCTCACCAAAGGAATCATCATTGCCGACACCAAATTTGAATTCGGCCGGGATGCCGGGGGTCAACTTTATTTGATCGATGAAGCACTGACGCCGGATTCGTCGCGCTTCTGGCCGGCCAGCGAATACCAGGTCGGTTCCAGTCCGCCGTCCTATGACAAACAGTTCGTCCGCGACTGGCTCGAGCAAAATCAGTGGGACAAAAAACCACCCGCGCCGCCGCTGCCGCGTGAAGTGCTCGAAAAAACCGCCGATAAATATCGGGAAGCCCTGCAAAAGCTCACATCGTGAGCGACATTCGCCCTACGTTCCCCTTTGAAAAGATCGGCATGCCTCTCATGGTGAGCGATCTGCAGATTGCGCAGGCGGTGTCGATCCTGCGAACAGGCGGCCTCGTGGTCTTTCCTACGGAGACCGTTTACGGCCTTGGCGCCGATGCCGCCAATCCGCGCGGACTCAAGCGCTTGTTCGAGGCGAAGGGTCGGCCCGCCGACCATCCGGTCATCGTGCATGTCGCGGACGCGGGCCAGATGGGCCGATGGGCACAGCCGGTGCCCCCCGAGGCACAACGCCTCGCCGAGGTGTTGTGGCCGGGTCCCCTGACCCTGATTCTGAAACGCGCACCGAATGTGTCCGATCTGGTGACCGGCGGACAGGACACCGTGGGAATTCGTGTGCCCAGTCACCCGGTCGCGCAACAGTTGTTGCGCGCGTTCGGCGGCGGGATCGCCGCACCCTCTGCAAATCTTTTCGGGCGACTGTCCCCGACCACGGCCGACCATGTGCGCTCGGAAATGGAAGGCCGGTTCGATATGATCCTCGAGGGCGGTGCCTGCGAGGTGGGGATCGAATCCACCATCGTGGACTTAACCGGGCCCCAATGGAGAATACTCCGGCCGGGGCATGTCGGCGCGAGCGATATCGCCCGGGCGTTGTCGCAGACGTTGCCGGAAGAGGCAGCCGATGCGGCACGCGACCCCTCCCAGCCGCGCGTGTCCGGTTCGCTGGCTGCGCATTACTGCCCGATATTGCCGACGGTGTTGATTCATCCCGATTCAATCGAGGAATGGGTCCGTCGCAATGCCGGGAAGTCGATAGCGGTGTTGTCGCGCCGTCGCCGGCCAAGGGATACCCGCGCTGCGCTCTGGATGGTGGCGCCGGACTCGGTGCCGGAGTACGCGCGCGCGCTTTATGACACGCTTCGATGGATGGACAGATCCGGTTGTCAGATGATCGTGATCGAAGACCTGCCTCGCCTGCCCGAGTGGGCGGCGGTGCGCGATCGGGTCACCCGAGCGGCCGGTGCGACAGCTGTTTCTGCGGATCGCGTCCGAGCCTGAGCCCGTCGCGGCGCGGTCTGCCCGGCCAAACTCCTCAGTCGTCGAATCTGGCGCAGCGGGCGGTTATGCGGCCGCCTTCGAAGCCCGCACCGGGATTTTCCCGGCCTGATTCCCGCGCAGCGAAACAAGCGCCGCTTGCACACCCTCCTGTTTGACGGGGACTCCGGCAAGGACAAGACCCATCTCCACGCCGCACAAGGTTCCGGCCAGCATGAGGTCATTGAAGTCGCCGAGATGCCCGATGCGAAAAATGCGGCCCTGCAATTTTCCGAGGCCGGCGCCAAGCGACATGTCGAATCGATCGAGAATCAGTTCCCGCACCCGATCCGCATCGTGGCCGTCGGGCATCATGACCGCGGTTAGCGTATTGCTATATTCCTGCGGCGAGGCGCAGAGAATTTCCAGTCCCCAGGCCCGGACTGCCTGGCGGGTCGCGTCTGCGTGCCGCGCATGGCGCGCAAACACATTGTCGAGACCTTCTTCGCGCAGCATGGCCAACGCTTCGCGCAGCCCGTAGAGCAGATTGGTCGCCGGCGTGTACGGGAAAAATCCGTTTCGGTTCGGGCCTAGCATTTCCTGCCAGCTGAAGTAGCTGCGCGGCAGCCGTGCCTCCTGCGACGAGGCAAGTGCCCGCGCGCTCACCGCGTTGAACGCGAGACCCGGGGGCAGCATCAGGCCTTTCTGGGAGCCGCCGACCGTGACATCCACGCCCCAGTCGTCATGCCGATAGTCGATCGAGGCGAGCGATGAAATCGTGTCCACCATCAAAAGCGCCGGATGCGCCGCGCGGCGGACTGCATCACGCACCGGAGCCACCGCGCTGGTGACGCCGGTCGAGGTTTCGTTGTGCACCATGCACACCGCCTTGATCCGTCCTTCCCGGTCCGCCGCCAGTATTTCGTGCACCCGGTCGGCCGGGACGCCATGGCGCCAGTCACCCGGAAGAAACTCCACCACCAATCCAAGCCGGGTCGCGAGATTTCGCCACAATGTTGCGAACTGGCCTGTTTCCGCCATCAACACCCGGTCTCCGGGTGACAGCGTGTTGACGAGCGCCGCCTCCCACGCGCCGGTGCCGGACGCCGGAAAAACGAACACTTCGCTCCGAGTGCGAAATACCTCCTTCATTCCGTCGAGCACTTCCCGTCCCAGCGCGGCGAATTCCGGCCCCCGATGATCGATGGTCGGCCGATCGATCGCGCGCAGCACACGGTCCGGAACGTTGGTGGGTCCGGGAATCTGCAGGAAATGGCGTCCACTTCGAAAAGTCATGGCGGGAACCGCGGAAACGGGGAAAGGCCAGCCTACTGAATTTGCCGGCACGCCACAAGCGCGGGCCGTAAAGGCTCGGGTATCATTGCTCACAACGATGTCGGATTTATTTTCGCAGTGAATTCACCTGTCGCCACCCTCCGCTTTCCCGAGATCTCCGCCGAGCAAAGGCGCCTGGCGGCGAAACTGCGTCGCCATATGCAGGGAGAGGTGTTGTTCGACACATTTTCCCGCGGCCGTTATGCGACCGACGCGTCGATTTATCAGATCGATCCGATCGGGGTCGTGGTCCCGGCCAGCGAAGACGCCGCCCGAACCGCACTGCAGATCGCGGCGGAAGAAGGGGTGCCAATTTTGCCGCGCGGCGCCGGCACTTCTCAGTGTGGCCAGACCGTCGGCGCGGCCCTGGTGATCGATTGTTCGAAACATCTGGACAAGTTGACCGATCTGGATCTCGAACGACAAACTGTCACCGTCCAGCCTGGCATGGTCCTCGATCGACTCAACGCGACCTTGCGCGTGCATGGCTTGTGGTTCCCGGTGGACGTCTCGACGTCGGCGCAGGCCACCATTGGCGGCATGGCAGGCAACAATTCCTGTGGCGCGCGTTCGATCCGATTCGGAAACATGGTGCATAACGTGCTCGGCATCGACGCCTGGATGAGCACCGGCGAACAGTTTTTCTTTGGCCCGCACCCAGCCGTTTCGCAGGCGTCGCCCTCGTTTGCAACGCTGGTCAAAAATATCCATGCGATCGTGGCCCGCGAAGCGGCAGAGATCGAGACACGCTGGCCAAAGGTTCTGCGTCGCGTTCAGGGCTACAACCTCGACATGATTCAGCCCGGCACACCGGCCCTTCCGCTGGCGCACAATTTGGCCCATCTTCTGGTGGGCTCCGAAGGCACGCTGGCGTTTTCGCGCCGGATCCAACTCAAACTTTCACCGTTGACGCCGCACAGGGTGCTGGGCATTGTGCATTTCGAAAGTTTCTATCGGGCCATGGAACTGACCCGCCACATCGTGGGGCTCGACCCCGATGCTGTCGAACTGGTGGACCGCACGATGATCGATCTGGCGCGCGCGATCCCGGAATTCCGTGACGTGGTGACGCGTTTTCTGCGGGGAGAACCGCAGGCCATACTGCTGGTGGAGTTTGCCGGCAGCGATCTTGCCCAGACGACTGGCAAGCTGGCGCAGTTGGCGGAATTGATGGCGGATCTGGGATTGCCCGGAGCAGTGCTCCCGGTGACGGACACGGCCTTGCAGAAGGAAATCTGGGAGGTGCGCAAGGCGGGGCTGAATATCATGATGTCCATGAAGGGCGACGGCAAGCCGGTCTCGTTCATCGAAGACTGTGCGGTTCCGCTGGAGCATCTGGCCGAGTACACAGATCGCCTGACTCGCGTCTTCGAGAAACATGGCACTCGTGGAACCTGGTATGCCCATGCCTCGGTCGGCACCTTGCATGTGCGCCCCATTCTGGACATGCGACGCGACGGCGCGAAAAAAATGCGTGCCATTGCCGAGGAAGCCTGCGCGATGGTCAGGGAGTTCAAGGGCGCTTTTTCCGGCGAGCACGGCGATGGGCTGGTGCGCTCCGAATGGATTGAACCCATCCTGGGCGCGCGCCTGACCGGCGCCTTGTCAGAAATCAAGGCATTGCTGGATCCGCGGGGACTCATGAATCCCGGCAAGATTGTGCGCCCATCACGCATGGACGAGCGCACCCTGTTTCGTTTCCCGCCAGGCTATGCGGCGCAACCGCTGGATCTCGCGCTCGACTGGGCGGCGTGGGGAGGATTCGCGCCGGCGGTGGAAATGTGCAACAACAACGGGCACTGCCGGAAATTTGATGCCGGGACCATGTGCCCGTCATTCCGTGTCACCGGCGATGAGCGACACCTTACCCGCGGCCGTGCCAACAGTCTGCGACTGGCCTTGTCCGGGCAACTCGGCAATGACGCCCTCACGTCGGATGCCATGCGTGACACCATGGGCCTGTGCGTCGGCTGCAAGGGTTGCAAGCGCGAATGTCCGACCGGGGTGGACATGGCCCGCATGAAAATCGAGTTTCTCCACCACTATGGCAGGCGCCATGGCCTGTCGTGGAGACAGAAATTGATTGCCTATCTGCCTCGGTACGCGCCCGTGGTGGCGAAATTTGCGCCGCTGCTGAATCTTCGCAACGTAGTCCCTGGTTTGCCGCTGTTGACGGAAAAATTTTTCGGGCTGAGCGCCCGACGGAGCTTGCCGGCGTGGCGAAGTGTCCGACACGGCGAATTGGCGGGCACTTCCCTGACTAGCAATGCGAGGGCGCCGACGATCCGCAGCGAAGTCATCCTGTTGCTGGACACCTTTACCCGCTACTTCGAACCTGAAAACGGTCTTGCCGCGGTGGACGTACTTCGCCACGGAGGTTATGGAGTACGGATCGCCACGCCGGGGTCAGGTGAACGGCCCTTGTGTTGCGGACGAACCTTTCTGGCGGCGGGATTGGTAGACGAAGCCCGGGTGGAGGCAAAGCGCCTGCTCATGACGCTCAAGCCCTGGATCGACCGCGGACTGCCCATCATCGGCCTGGAACCTTCCTGCCTGTTGACGCTGCGCGACGAATACCTGGTGATGGGGCTGGGCGAAGAGGCTGAGAAACTGGCGCGACAGGCCATGTTGTTCGAGGAATTTCTGGCGGCCGAACATGCCGCGGGAAACTGGCGGCCCGATTTTTCGCCCATGCACGATCGGCAGGCGCTCTTGCACGGACATTGTCACCAGAAAGCCATGGATGCCATGTCTGCTGTGAGCACGGTACTCGACCTGATTCCCGGTTTGGTTGTGCATAAGATAGCGACCAGTTGCTGTGGCATGGCGGGCAATTTCGGCTATGAAGAAGAACATTTTGATCTGAGCATGAAAATGGGAGAAGCCTTCTTGCTGCCGGCGGTGCGCAAGGCCCCGGCGGACGCCCTCATCATTGCCGATGGAACCAGTTGCCGCCATCAGATTCGCGACGGCGCCAACCGGGAAGCCCTGCATGTTGCGCGGGTTCTCGGAATGGCATTACCGGGAGCAAAAACCTGAAACATCTCCTCAGACAATTTTTTTTGTACTGGCTGCCGCTGTTGATCAATGTCGGGCTGCTGGTGTATCTGGTCTGGCAGTTAAACCTGATCCCCTATGTCCAGCGACAAGGCGAATTCCAGATATTCTCGGTACTCTATGCTCTGGGCGGATTGGTCGTGGCAGTCTCCGGCATTGCGGCGTTTGTGCACTGGACCATGCATCCGGGCCGCGAACAGCGGATGTTCGCCTTGTCGTTGGCCAACATCATCATTCCCACGATCTTGCTGTTGACTTTGTTTTTGTTCGGCTGACAAGGAGTCTGCGATGAGTGAATCCAAATGGAAGTTTCACGGCGTGCGCGTTGTGAAGAGCAGCGAACTCGATCCCAACACCGCGCAAACTCCCGGCATGAATCGCGCCGCCGCCATTACCCATGCCCGCTGCGGTGCCGAAAAGCTTTGGGCCGGTACCGTGGTGATCCACCCCAAGGCGAAAACCGGTGCCCACCACCATGGTCCGGTGGAAAGCGTGATTTATGTGGTGAGTGGCAAGGCGCGCATGCGCTGGGGCGACAATCTGGAATTCATGGCCGAGGCCGGTCCGGGCGACTTCATCCATGTGCCGCCCTACGTGCCCCACCAGGAAATCAACGCCTCGGACACCGAGCCACTGTCCTGCGTGCTTTGTCGCAGCGGCCAGGAACCGGTGGTGGTGAATCTGGATATTCCTGTCGTCGAAAAGCCCGAGCAGGTGCATTGGGTGGACAACATCCACCCAGCCCCGAAAAGCGGATAATGTTTGTTCGCGCGGCACACTGTTCTTGTATGTCCGCAACGAATCGAGAGTCAAAAGTCTTCCATTGACTCTTTTCAATATCGGTTCCGAAAACGGCGATGGTTGTTTCGCCCGGTCGGCCTGCGGCCCGCGAAAGGCTTCAAGGTACGAAGCCGGAAATGTCGCGAGTCGGGCCTCCGATTTCCGGTTATTTGCTCCGGCTGACGATCGATTGCCCGCCGCACCGCCACCATTCCGGGAATGAGCAGCACCGCCCCGGATGACAATCGTAAAAGTTCACCCAGACGGCGGTGTGCCGCATTCGCACCTGTCCCCTGCCCGGAGCGCCGATGGCACGATCCATTCCCTGTCTCCTTCGGCTTGGGAGGTCGAGTTCAGTGAATTTCCGGCTCCGCGGTCGGCGCGGTGCCTTCCAGAAAGTCAAAGTCGCAGCCCTCGTTGGCCTGCCTGATGTGCTCGGAAAAAAACTTCCCGTAGCCACGCTCGAAGCGGCGCGGGTTCGGTTTCCAAGATGCACGGCGTCTGGCGAGTTCCTCGTCGCTGATTTTGAGGTTGAGTTTTCTTCCAGGTACGTCGAGTTCGACGATGTCGCCGGATTTCACCAGCGCCAGCGGTCCGCCGACCCAGGACTCCGGTGCAACATGCAGCACGCAGGTGCCATAACTCGTGCCGCTCATGCGCGCATCCGAGATGCGCACCATGTCGCGCACGCCCTGTTTGAGCAGTTTTTTCGGTATCGGCAGCATGCCCCATTCGGGCATGCCGGGGCCGCCGAGCGGCCCCGCATTGCGCAGGATCAGCACTGAATCTGCATCCACGTCGAGACCGGGGTCGTCAATGCGTTTGGCCATATCGTTGTAG
>JBJXFN010000239.1:0-8184 GCA_046155535.1 Burkholderiales bacterium | reverse complement strand
CCGCCAAGACCGAGGGCATGAACCGGACCTTGTCCGACATCGATGACCGGCGCCAGGTGTTGCTGCGGCGGCTCCAGGCCACGGAAAGCCGTTATCTCGCGCAGTTCACCAAGCTCGACACCCTGATCTCCAGTCTGAACCAGACTGGCGCATTCCTGAACCGGCAATTGGCCACGCTGCCCAATATCAATTCCAACAACTGACCCCGACAACCATGTTCTCCAGCAACATCAATCCCGCAAAATCCTATTCCGCCGTCGGCCTTGCCAGCGGCGCCATGTCGGCGAGTCCGCACGGACTGGTGTCGATGCTGTTCGAAGGTGCCAGCGCGGCCGTGGCGTCCGCCCGCATGTATCAGGAACTCGACAAGCCGGTGCAGAAATCCCAGTCCATTGCCAAGGCGGTGGGCATCATCACCGACGGTCTGATGGCGAGCCTGGATCGTGAGGCCGGTGGCGAGATGGCCGAGAGACTGTATGCACTGTATGAATACATGGCGATGCGCCTGAGTGAGGCGAATGTCGGCAGAGCGGAACCTGCGCTCCAGGAGGTGGGCCGCCTCTTGGCGGAATTACACGACGCCTGGAAACAGATCGGCAGGACGGACTCGACGGGCAAGGCCCCCCTCTCTGGGGAAGGTTAAGTCGTGAACGGTGCCGACATCATCCAGGTTTACGAAGACATCCTCGTGCAGACTGCACAGATGCTGGACGCGGCCCGCGCCGGCGACTGGGAAAAACTGATGGATCGTGAGCGCGAGTGCCGACAGCGCATCGAATCTCTCATGCACGCACAAACCGATGCCGCGCTGGAGCCGCCCTGTCAGCAACGCAAAATCGAAATCCTGCGCAAGGTGTTATCCGATGACGCGCAAATCCGCGCCCTCGTCGAACCCCGCATGACGCAGCTTCAGGAGTTGATCGCCGGCAGTCGCAAGCAGCAAAAGCTGATGGCCGCGTACGATCCGGGCCCCTCCGGCTGAGGACAATCGCCTGCCAGGGCAACGCACCGAAATTCTGAATTCACCACCATGAACCCGGAATCCCTTTCGCGACTGCGGTTGCTGGTGGATACAGCGGCGCCGACTGCGCTTATCGAAAACAGAGACCGGCTCATTCCCCCGCTTCAACCCGGCCAGGCGCTAGACGCTCGTGTCGAAAAACAGACCGCGCGCGGACATCTGGTCAGCATTCGCGGGCGTCAGATCGAATTCAAACTTCCCGAAGGTGTTCGCGAAGGCGACATCCTGCGTCTGGTCTATGTGGACGACCAGCCACGGCCGGCATATTCCCTGACCCGAATCGATCGCGCACCGGCGGAGCCCAATTCGCAACTCAGCAATGCCGGCCGCCTGTTGTCCTCCTTGTTCGAGGGCGAGTCCGAAACTTCTGCTGCGCATCAGGCGCGCAGCCCCCTGTTTGCCGGCCCGCCACCACCGACTGCCCACGCGGCCGCGATCCTGCAATCTGCGCTCCATTTAAGCGGGCTGTTCTACGAATCGCATCAGGCGCAATGGGTCGCAGGAAAACGCAGCACCGCGCAAATTCTCGCGGAACCACAGGGGAGACTCGCGCCGCTGGCGCGCAGCCACCCTGATCCCAGCGATCCGGCGGGACTGTCCAACGAGGCCGCAGCGGTTGGTCAGAGCATCGCCGCTGGGGAAGAAGCAGGCCGGGTGGCGGTACGACCGGAAAGTTTTCCGATCCTTCGCGACCAGCTCGCCCTGTTGGAATCCGGGCAGATGATCTGGCGCGGGGAAGCCTGGCCCGGGCAAGGGATGCAATGGTCGATTGCCGAGGAGGCGAATAACGCGGCGCCCGCGTCCGGGCGTGTCTGGCAAACCCGGATACGCTTGACCCTGCCGGCGCTGGGCGTGGTGGACGCCCGCATTCGGTTGTCTGGCACGGGCGCATCGCTGCACATCGAAGGCGACACGGCAAATCATGCGAGCCTGCTGCGCGAACACATGCCGGCCCTGGCCAGCGGACTGGCGGCCGCTGGCGTATCCGTCAATGCACTGACCGTCGAACATGAGATCGCCGCCACCTGATCAGCGCGCGGTCGCATTGACCTACCGCAAAGGCCAGGCGGCGCCGCAAGTCGTCGCCAAGGGCAGCGGTTTGCACGCCGAAACCATCATCGCGCGGGCACGGGAAGCCGGCGTTTATGTGCATGAATCCGCGGAACTGGTGAAACTTCTGATGCAGGTGGATCTGGACGAACACATTCCGCCGCAACTCTATGTCGCCATCGCGCAATTGCTGGCCTGGCTCTACCGGATTGAACACGGGTTATCCGAGCCGGGTGAGCCGCCCGCCCCGGTCTTCAGCCGCGACGCAACGGGGACCTTGCGATGAATTCCATGGCAGTTTCCGCAGTGCGACCGGACGTTTCGCCGGAATTGCCGTCGGAACCGGATGAACGCTTCACGGTGCGCGATCCGTATGAGATCCGTTTCGTTCTGCGCCGCATCCTGGAGAACGGCCAGTCCATCACGGCCTACCTCGACGGCGGCCCCGACTTCGTCCTGACGTCCCTGCTCTCGGTACTGCCGGAGTCAGAGGGTCTGGTTCTCGACTGCGGGCCGGACGGCCCGGCATTCAAGCGCCTGCTGCGTGCCTCCAGAGCGCTGCTGATCACTTCACACGAGCAGGTCAAGGTCAAATTCTTCGTGCGCGACATGCAGCAGATCGTCCATCAGGGCCGGGCTGCCCTGCGCGCCACCATGCCGCCCTGGCTGTTACGCATCCAGCGCCGCGAGCACTTCCGGATTGCCACGCCCATTGCGCGGCCGATCCTCTGCACGGTTTTTCTGAACGCCGAAACACCCGAACTTCAGGCCGAAGCGGTCATTCTGGATCTGAGCATCGGGGGTGTCGCCCTGATGGATAACAACGGGGCGCTGCGTTTCCGTTTGGGCGACCGCCATCAGGGCTGCCGGATCGCCCTGCCGGAGATCGGCAATCTCACCGTTGATCTGGAAGTGCGCAGCGTTTACGAAACGCCGTTAAGGAATGGCCGCAACTTCCGCCGTTGTGGCTGCAAGTTCATCAACCTGCAGCCGGCTGCCGAAAGCATGATACAGCGCTACATCATGCAGCTTGAGCGAAAACGGATGGGTCGGGTATGACCGGTAAACGGTGATCGGTAAACGGTGAACGGTGAACGGTGAAAAACAATCCTGCACTCGCTTCGCTTTTACCGATTACCGATCACCGTTCACCGAACTTCAAACCGGCATGTTCATGATGTCCTGATAGGCCGCCACGACGCGGTTGCGAACCTGCACCACGGTCTGAAAGGAGATGTTGGCCTTCTGCATGGAGATCATGACATCCTGCAGGTTCACGCCGGGCGCGCCGGATTCGAAGTCGTGCGCCAGGCCGTTGGCCCGCGTCTGGGCCTGATTGACCTGCTCGAGACTGTTCCGCAGGACCTGCGCAAACTGCCCGCCGGGCGCCGAGGTTTCCGCCACCTTGGGATTGCGCTGGTGCACCACATCCTGCAGGGCCCGGATCTGGTTCAGCACGTTCTGGACAGAGTAGTTGTCCATATTTACCTGCCCTTAACCGGAAACATAGAGGCGATATTCGTTGAGTTTGTTGCGCAGGGTGCGCTCGCTGATACCCAGGCGTTGCACTGCGACCTTGCGCGATCCATTCACCGCCGCCAGGGTTTGCAAGATAAACATGCGTTCGAGGGAGCGCAGGTCCAGTCGGCCGGCAAGCTGGCGCACGGCAGCGGACAGCTCCTGTCCCGCCTGCGCACCATTGGCCAGTGCGGCACTACCCAGTTCCGTTTCTGAATTCATCGGTCCATTCCTCCATCAAAAGATGGCGCAACGATAACGCGCTCCCCTTCGCCGGCCCGGCTCGATAAGGCACGCAAAAACCCTTCTGTTTACCGGATTGAACGCGGGGTGGGCCACCATAATCGCCTTCGTCGATGCAATGTTCCCGAGCCCGATCCCTTTCCATTTCAGGTGAACCATGGCGGAAGCAACACAGGCGCCCCTTTCCCCGTTGCAACAACTGACCGGCCCCGCGGGCCGGCAATTGGTGGGCCTGTTGCTGGCCAGCGCCGCGGCAGTGGCCTTGGCGGTGGGCGCATGGACCTGGGCCCAGAGCCCGGACTATCGCGTGTTGTTTTCCAATGTGAACGACCGCGACGGCGGCGCCATCATCGCCGCATTGGGACAGATGAATATTCCTTTCCGGTTTGCTGACGGCGGCGGCGCTATCCTGGTACCGGGTTCGCAGGTTCACGAAGCCCGGCTGCGCCTGGCCTCGCAGGGACTGCCCAAGGGCAGCCTCGTCGGCTTTGAATTAATGGAGTCCTCACGACTGGGCAGCAGCCAGTTTCTGGAGCAGGTGAATTTCCAGCGCGCGCTCGAAGGCGAACTGGCGCGCTCCATCCAGGCCCTGGCGGCCGTGAGCGCCGCTCGCGTCCATCTGGCGATCCCCAAACCCAGCGTGTTCCTGCGCGATCAGCACAAACCCAGCGCCTCGGTACTGGTGAATCTGAATGCCGGGCGCTCGCTGGAACCCGGACAAGTCAGCGCCATCGTTCACCTGGTGTCCAGCAGCGTTCCGGATCTGCTGGTCAAGAACGTAACGGTGGTGGATCAGTCCGGCACGCTGCTTTCCGGACTGGAGAACAACGAGCGCACGGGTCTGGATCCTTCGCAGTTGCGCTACATAAAGGACGTCGAACAGGGATTCGCGCGACGCATCCAGTCCATCCTGCTGCCGATGGTGGGCCCCGATAACGTACACGCCCAGGTCACGGCCGACCTGGATTTCTCGGTGACCGAACAGGCCGAAGAATTGTATCGGCCGAACCAGGGCGGCACGCCCGCCACGGTGCGCAGCCAGAATTCCAGTGAATCGGCCAACGGTGGTGCCGGTCCGGGTGCCGGCGGCGTTCCCGGCGCCTTGTCCAACCAGCCACCAGGCCCCGCCAGCGCGCCGATCACCGGCGCTGCCGCCGCGAGCGCGCCCGGCCCGGCTGGTGCCGGGCCGTCGGCCTCCCGGAGAGATTCCTCGGTTCAATATGAAGTGGACAAGACACTCAAGCACGTTCGCAACAGCACCGGCAACATCAAGCGTTTGTCGGTCGCTGTGGTGGTCAATCACAAGAAGGTTACGACCAAGGATGGCAAGGTCTCGTACAAGCCGATGGGCGAAGAGGAAATGGGGCAGATCAACAAACTGGTGCGCGAGGCCATCGGTTTCAGCGAATCCCGCGGCGACAGCGTGACGGTGGCCAATACCGCCTTCAACATCGCCGATGCGCCCGCGCTGCAAGCCGTCCCGTTGTGGAAAGATCCCGGCACCCTGGCGCTGGCGCAGGATATTGGCAAACATCTGCTGATCGGCGTGCTGGTGTTGTTTCTGTTCCTGAAGGTGCTGCGACCGATGTTTCGCACCGCGCTCACTCCCCCCCCGCCGCCCGCCGTGACAGCGTCCAGGGCAGACGGCCAGCCGGCGCTGCCCAACCCTGCCAACACGGCCTTCACGCCTGCCCAACCGGAATTCGACATCAATCTGGCGCAGGCCAAGCAGTTCGCACAAAAAGAACCAAAGATGGTCGCCAACATCGTCCGCAGCTGGGTTGCCGATGAGCGCTGATGGCGTGGAAAAAGGCGCCATCCTGCTCATGTCGTTGGGCGAGGAAGTGGCGGCCTCCATCTGCCAACACCTCGGCCCGCGCGAGGTCCAGAAGTTGGGCCAGGCGATGGCCGGCCTCAAAAATGTCACCCGCGAAAGCATCGGCGCAGTGATCCAGGACTTCCGTGCGGTGGCCGGTGAAAAAACCAACGTCGGCCTGGATTCCCTCCAGTATGTGCGCAACGTTCTCACCAAGGCGCTGGGCAACGAAAAGGCCGGCATTCTGCTCGATCGCATCTTGCACAGCGACGACACCAGCGGCATCGAGGGACTCAAGTGGATGGACTCGGCCACGGTGGCCGATCTCATCAAGAACGAACATCCGCAGATCATTGCGACCATTCTGGTGCACCTGGAGCGCGATCAGGCGAGCGAAATCCTCGGCTTCATGGCCGAGCGTCTGCGTGCCGACGTGTTGCTCCGCATCGCCACGCTGGACGGCATCCGGCCCACGGCGCTGAAGGAACTCAACGATGTGCTTGGCAATCTCCTGGCCGGCGGCGCCAGCATCAAGAAAAAAGCCATGGGCGGCGTGCGAACGGTGGCGGAAATTCTCAATTTCACCTCGGGCGGTTCGGAAGGCCCGGTCATGGACGCGATTCGCGAACACAATGCCGACCTCGCGCAGAAAATTCTCGACGAGATGTTTGTGTTCGAGAACCTTCTGGATGTGGACGATCGCGGCATCCAGCTCGTGCTGCGTGAAGTGCAATCCGAAGCCCTGATCATCGCGCTCAAGGGCGCCAGCGAGGAATTGCGCACCAAGATTCTGAAAAACATGTCCAGCCGCGCGGCCGAGACGCTCAAGGAAGATCTCGAGTCCAAGGGCCCGGTGCGCCTGTCCGAGGTCGAGGCCCAGCAGAAGGAAATCCTGCAGATCGTGCGCAAACTCGCCGACGACGGTCAGATCGCGCTCGGTGGTCAAGGCGACGATCAATTCGTCTGAGAAGAAAACACCCCCCTTCACACATTCACGACTTCACTCATTCACGCGATTAAAAGGACATGCCCTCTGTTAACGTCATCCACAACGACCCGGCCATTGCCTACGAACGCTGGCAACCGGCGCACTTCGGAAGCGCCGGGGCCCCTGGTCCCGAGGGATATCCCACCACGCAGCAGGTGGAGAACATTCAGGACCAGGCGCACCGCGAAGGATTTGCCGCCGGCATGCGGGAAGGGCGCGAACGTGTCAACGCCGAAGTAACGCGACTGGCCGCGCTGGTCGGCGGACTGCAAACGGCAATCGCGGAGCTGGAAGAATCGCTGGCCGGCGGCGTTCTCGATCTGAGCCTGGAGGTATCACGGCGCATGTTGCACACTGCGCTGAGTGTCCGGCCGGATCTCGTGCTGCCCTTGATCCGGCAGGCGCTTCGTGAATTTTCATCGCCGGGCGAAGCCCGCCACATCGCCTTGCACCCCGCAGACGCACAACTGGCGCGCGAGCAGCTCGCCGAGCCGCTTGCCAGCGCCGGCTGGAAAGTGATGGAAGACGCGTCGATCCGCCGTGGCGGCTGCCGGCTCACGACCAGCCGCGGCGAAGTCGATGCTGCCCTCGATTCGCGCTGGCGAATGATTGTCGCCACCCTCGGACGCAACAGCGAATGGCTGGAACAGGCGGAAGAAGTGACGTGAGCACGATCGCGACCGAATCCGTGCCAGTGGTGTCCTCACTTTCCGGGCGTATGCAATCCTACCTGCGCGACTGCCGGCTGCGCATTGCGAGCGCCCCGGAATTCGCCGTCAGCGGGACTCTGACGCGTGCCGCCGGTCTGGTGATGGAGGCCGTCGGACTCAAGCTGGCGGTCGGCAGCACATGCATCCTGGCCCCGGCCGGCAGCACCGAGGTGGAAGCCGAAGTGGTGGGTTTTTCCGGCGACCGTCTGTTTCTCATGCCGTCCTCGGACGCCTGGGGCATGACGCCCGGCACCCGCGTGACGCCGCAGGACATGCCCTATCTGCCCCCCCGCCTCGGTGCCCGCGAAATCCCGAGGCGCCGTGCAGCCGATCGCGGCAAACACGTGCCGGTGGGGCCGGAGCTGTTGGGCCGGGTACTCGACGGCGCCGGCAGGCCACTGGATCGACTGGGCCCGTCCGAGGCGGGACACCTGCAGGCCCTGTATGGACGTCCAGCCAATCCTCTGGAGCGGGCACCGGTGGATACGGTGCTCGACGTCGGGGTGCGAACGATCAACGCTCTGCTCACCGTCGGGCGCGGCCAGCGCATGGGCCTGTTCGCCGGCTCCGGGGTGGGCAAGAGCGTGCTGCTCGGCATGATGGCCCGGTACACCAGCGCAGAAGTCATTGTGGTCGGCCTGATCGGCGAGCGCGGACGCGAGGTCAAGGAATTCATCGAACAGATCCTGGGCGCCCAGGGGCTCGCCCGTGCCGTGGTGATCGCGACACCCGCCGACACCTCGCCCCTGATGCGGCTGCAAGGCGCCGCCTATGCCACCGCGGTGGCGGAATTTTTTCGCGACCAGGGCCGCCACGTGTTGCTGCTGATGGATTCCCT
>JBJXFN010000230.1:0-5755 GCA_046155535.1 Burkholderiales bacterium | reverse complement strand
CCATCGGGGCCCGGTTTTCTACTCGGCGCACTATGGCCAGCAGCTGAGCCGCCGTCACCGACCGAACCGGCAACGTTCCGATATAGGGGTAAACATCCGCCTGAAGGAAGTTTTCGATTTGTTTTAGGTAGTAGGGTGTCCACCGACCCTTGTTTTTCTCGATCCACTCGCGAGCGACGGCCTCAAAGATATTACCCCCGTCAACGATATTTGCCGCCTTGCGGGCGTTGCGCCGGTGGGCCGGATGAACGCCTGTCTTGACCAACTTCCGCGCATCATCCCGCTCCGTCCGAGCCTCGGCCAAGCCCGTTTCCGGGTACTCGCCG
The DNA here is from genome assembly GCA_046155535.1 of Burkholderiales bacterium. Classification (GTDB taxonomy): domain Bacteria; phylum Pseudomonadota; class Gammaproteobacteria; order Burkholderiales; family JACQAP01; genus JACQAP01. The sequence continues at coordinate 5,429 of JBJXFN010000230.1, read as the reverse complement.
AGTGCGTAAACGTTTTCCTTGCCTGCTATGCGGTAACGGTAGCGCCACAGCTTGGCGCCGGACGATCGAACCTCCAGGTACAGCCCGCCGCTATCGGTAAGCTTGTAGGGCTTCGTAGTGGCTTTGGCACTGCGGATGCGGGTATCAGTAAGGGACATTGCACGCCCTCCATAGCGATACCCCCTACGATACCCGCACCTTCCCCGGCTTGCAATGGACGATGCTGGTTATAACGGGACGAGCTTACAGGGGGGAAACGCCCTCGTTAAATGAGGGTATGGAGTCCTTGGGACGCTAAAAAACGTTGATGCTGCTTATCGATCATCAAGAGCATAGAAGACCTTTCACCACGGAGGACACGGAGAACACGGAGGAAAACAAAAAATCACGAAGGACGAGCTCAAAATTCAAGGCGGAACCGTTGTTCGTGAACCAGTAGGCTTCACTCTGTCACTGCGATTGCGCGGTCTTCAATGAATTGCCTGAATCCAGGAACGTGCTTTTGCCTTTCCTCCGTGTTCTCCGTGTCCTCCGTGGTTCCACTGGTTGGCAGCTATAATCCCGCGTTCAGGCCCGCTTGGGCCATTTCCGCGGCGCGCAGCAAAGCCCGCGCCTTGTTCTGGGTCTCGACCCACTCGGACGCCGGTACCGAATCTGCGACGATGCCGGCGCCGGCTTGCACATACAGCGTCCCCTCCTTGACCACGGCAGTACGGATGGCAATGGCAAGATCCATATCGCCGTTGAATCCGAGATACCCCACCGCGCCGGCGTAAATGCCGCGCTTGACCGGCTCGAGTTCGTCGATGATTTCCATGGCCCGCACCTTTGCCGCGCCACTGACGGTGCCCGCCGGGAAAGTCGCCTTGAGAACGGCAAGCGCGTCCAGTCCGGGCTTGAGTTTTCCCTCCACGTTGGAAACGATGTGCATGACATGGGAGTAACGCTCGATCGACATGTTTTCCGTGATCCGCACGCTGCCGACTTCGGCAACCCGGCCCAGGTCGTTGCGGCCAAGATCCATCAACATGACATGTTCGGCGCGCTCCTTGGGATCCGCCAGCAATTCTTTCTCCAACGCAATGTCCTGATCGCGGCTCGCCCCGCGCGGCCGGGTGCCGGCAATCGGCCGGACCGTCACCGTTCCGCTTTCCAGCCGCACCAGGATTTCCGGGGATGCGCCGACAACGTTGAAATTGCCCATGTCGAAATAAAACATGTAGGGCGAAGGATTGAGCGCCCGCAACGCGCGGTACAAGGAAAGGGGCGAAGCCCGAAAAGGAATGTGCATGCGTTGGGACAGCACGACTTGCATGATGTCGCCATCGTGGATATAGCGCTTGGCACGCTCCACCGCGGCGATAAAATCGCTTTCGCTGAATTCGCATGTCGGCGGCAGGGTTGCCGACGGCGCCTCCGGTGGCACCACGACCGGCTGGCGCAGCATCCAGAGCAACTCCTGCAGGCGATTCTGGGCCCGCCCATAGGAATCCGCCTGGCCGGGATCGGCGTAGACCACCAGAAAAAGCTTTCCGGACAGATTGTCCAGAACCACGAGTTGTTCGGACAGCAGCAAAAGGATGTCCGGTGTATCGAGCGTATCGGGCGCGCGCCCTGCGGAAAGTTTTTTCTCGATGTAACGCACGGTGTCGTAGCCGAAACAGCCGACCAGCCCGCCGAGAAACCGGGGCAATTCAGGGCGGGTGGCCGCCCGGATACGGGCATGGCATTGCGCAATAAAAATCAGCGGGTCTTCGTATTCGGACTGCGTCACCTTTGTGCCATGCCGGAACTCGGTGCACATCCGGCCGCGGACCTCAAAACGTGTTTCCGCGGGCAGTCCGATGAAGGAATAGCGTCCGAAGCGTTCCCCTCCCTGGACAGACTCCAGCAGATACGAATAGGGCTTGTTGGCGAGCTTGAGGTAAACCGACAACGGCGTATCGAGGTCGGCGAAGGTTTCCAATACAACGGGGACGCGGTTGAATCCCTGCGCGGAAAGTTGCCTGAATTCCTGCTCGGTCATGACGAACTCCTGAAATCGAAAAACGGTGGAACGGAAACGTGCGCCTAAACGCGGCGCCAGGACGCATGCGGGCGCCACGAGCGCCAGCCCGGCCTGTGTTCCTGCTCCGGAATTTCAGGTTTCAGAGAGTCCATCAGAGGGTAATTGGATCAGATTCAGAATGTCTTGTAGCGCGGGCACTATAGCATCGCAATCCAGATCTCGCACGTCCAGGGACCCGCGATAACCGTAGGGTACGCAGAACACTGGACACCCGGCGGCACGCGCAGCACCGGTATCGGCAGGCGAATCTCCTACCATCAACAGGCGGGCGGGCGGGACACCGAATTGTTCGGCCGCGTGCAGCAGCGGCAAGGGGTCCGGCTTTTTTCGCGCCAGGCTGTCTCCTGCCAATACCAGATCCAGGCAAGGCGTGAGCGACAGATCCGCCAGCAGTGGCGCGGTAAATCGCATCGGTTTGTTGGTGACGCAGGCTAGCAGGAGTCCGCGACGGCGCATGGTTGCAAGCGTGTCCAGAACACCGGGATAGGGATTCGAGGCTCGCGAATACATTTCGGCGTAGTGATGCGAAAACCGGGCGGCCGCAACGTTGAACAACTCGTCGGGCGGCTCTCCCGACAATACATCATGGAGCAATCGCTTGACCAGCCGGTCAACGCCGTTGCCGATATACCGCCGAACCTTCTCTTGCGGCACCGACGGATAGCCGACATCCCCCAGCATGCGATTGGCGGACTCGTGCAAATCGGGCAAGGTGTCCGCCAGCGTGCCATCCAGATCAAACGCAATGGCGGCAACGGTAAGCGGAAAGCCCAGGGCCGGCCGCAACCAGAGACTGGAATCCACGTTGGCAAGCGAATGAAAACTCAAACCCTTGCCAACTCGGCACGCATCGCCGCCACGGTTGCCTTGTAGTCTTTGCTGCCGAAAATCGCCGAGCCGGCCACAAAAGTATCCGCGCCGGCTCGCGCGATCTCGGCGATGTTGTCCAGTTTCACACCGCCGTCGACTTCGAGCCAGATATCCCGCCCGCTGGCGGCAATGCGCCGGCGCACCGCGCGCAACTTCTCCAGCGTGGCCGGAATGAAGCTTTGGCCGCCAAATCCGGGATTGACGGACATGATCAGCACCAGGTCGATTTTTTCGAGCGTGTGATCCAGATAAGAAAGCGAAGTTGCTGGATTCAGCACCAGCCCGACCTTGCAACCGCCGTCCCGGATCAACCCGATCGTGCGATCAACATGGTCAGAGGCTTCCGGGTGAAAACTGATCAGGTTGGCGCCGGCCTTCACGAAATCCGGCACGATGCGATCCACCGGCTTGACCATCAGATGCACATCAATCATCGCGTTGGTCAGCGGGCGGATCGCCTCGCATACCAGCGGCCCCACTGTGAGATTGGGGACGTAATGATTGTCCATCACATCAAAGTGCACGATGTCCGCGCCGGCCGAGATGACGGCCTGGACTTCGTCACCAAGCCTTGCGAAATTTGCCGAAAGAATACTGGGAGCAATCCGGTACATGGTGAGGGCCGACGGGAAAACTCGCGCATTGTAACAAACGACGGCCCGGCGGCCTTGCCTCCCGCCACGGATTGCGATGAAATGCGCCCATGACTGAAAAGAAAAAGTACGAAATCACCGTCACTTCTCGCGTTGCGTATGTTCCGGATCAGTCGGACGACGACAATTATGTGTTTGCTTACACCATTACCTTGGTGAATTCCGGTTCGGTATCGGCGCGACTGGTCAGCCGGCACTGGATCATCACCGATGCCTCCCAGGCCGTGCAGGAAGTACGAGGTCAAGGTGTGGTCGGGCAACAGCCTCTTCTGCGGCCCCGGGAGAGTTTCGAATATTCCAGTGGCACCGCCATCGCAACCCCGGTAGGCGCCATGCGTGGCAGTTATCAAATGGTGGCAGAAGATGGCACCCAATTTGAAGCCCAAATCCCGGAATTCGCCCTGGTCATGCCGCGCACGCTGCATTGAGTCTTGCCGGCAGCCGGGTGAGCGCACCGGATCACCTGCGCAGCTCAGTCTTCCTTCTTCTTTGTTTCCGGCTTGGCGCGTTTGGGCAACGTCCACCACACAATGACCACGAATAACACCAGCGGAATGAGAATTTCCAGCGCAATCCAGATCATCTTCGCTCCCGCGACTGCCGCTGCGTACGAGCCGGCTTGATATACTCGCGGCCCGATTTTTTCATTCTGCATTTACGCATGATCGACGGTCTGCGAATCTTTCCCCGGATATTGGCCTGCGCATATCTCGCCGGCTGTGTCAGTGTACCCAACACCCCCGCTCCCGCGCCACCCGAGCTGCCATCCGCTGAAATCGAGGCGTCGAGCCCGCCGGCACCCGATCTCGCACCGCCAACGCCCGCGCCGTCCGGCCCTCTACCCGGGACCACGACAGCGGACAGGATTTTCCAGTTGCAGGATTGGAGTGCCCTGCCGGATTGGCCCATCGAAAATCCGGTCGAAGCACTCTCCGCCTTTCGTTTGTCCTGCGCCAGCTTGCGCAGCCGGGAGGAATGGAAGGCGGTGTGCGCTGCCGCGGTAGCACACCCCCCCGGGGACGCGGCTGCCGCCCGGCGATTTTTCGAATCCGGTTTTGTTCCGTATCGAGTCCTGACGCGCGAGGGCGCCGGCGAAGGTCTGATCACCGGCTATTACGAACCGCTGCTCAGAGGCAGCCGGACTCCGGATCGCCTCCATCGATTTGCGCTTTATGGCGTGCCGGAGGATTTGCTTGTCGTCGATCTCGCCGAATTGCACCCGGACTTGAAGGGCGTGCGACTGCGCGGCCGCATTGAAGGCCGAAAAGTGGTTCCGTATTTTTCCCGCGCGCAAATCGAACGCGGGGATGCCCCCCTGCGCGGCAAGGAAATTCTCTGGGTCGACGATGCGGTGGAGTTGTTTTTCCTGCAGATCCAGGGCTCGGGTCGCGTGGTTTTGCCGGACGGCGAAGTCGCGCGCGTAGGCTTCGCGGAACATAACGGCCATCCCTACCGGTCCATCGGACGGGTGCTGATAGACCGGGGAGAAATTTCCGCCGACAAAGCCTCCATGCAAGGCATCAAGCAGTGGGCAAAGCAGCATCCAGAACGTCTCCCTGCACTTCTGCAGGAGAATCCAGCCTATGTTTTCTTCCGGGAAATGCCGGCCACGGAACCCGGGCCCATTGGCGCCCAGGGCGTAGCGTTGACGCCGGGGCGAAGCATCGCCGTGGATCCGTCCGCCGTACCCCTGGGCGCACCGGTATTTCTGGCCACCACCTGGCCACTGTCCAACCGGCCGCTGAACCGCCTGATGATCGCGCAGGACAGCGGATCGGCGATCAAAGGCGCGGTGCGTGCGGATTTTTTCTGGGGTTTCGGGGAGGAAGCCGGGCAAT
>JBJXFN010000222.1:0-3067 GCA_046155535.1 Burkholderiales bacterium | reverse complement strand
CTTGCCGCGCTCGTAGGCGGCGGCGACCATCTCCTCGAACTTGGCCTTGCGCGCCGCCGGATCCGCGATCGCTTCGAGTTCCTTGCGAAATCCGAGCTTCACGGAGCCCTCCAGATTCATTGGGCCGAATTCCCCCGTAGGCCAGGCCACCGACAGGAATGGCAGTCGGAATCTGCAAGTGTCACCTGATCAGGTCTCACTTTTTGCGCGAGGACTCGCAGCGACTTTGCTAAGGCGTTTCGCCATTCGCGTTTGCCAGCCAGGCCCGGTGGCACGCCACCGCGCGATGACATCGGCAGGAAGACGAAGCGCTATGAGTTGCCGGGGATTGGCCGAGCGAGGGCGGCCGCCCTTCCTGACGACAGCCCGACCGAGCATTTCGTCGGTGAGTTCCGGCAACGCCTTGTATTCGGCAGACTTGACGACATGCGCGTCTACGCGAGCCAGATCAGATTTCAAGGTACGGCGCGAGGCGGGTTTGTTCACGGTCATTGGCCTTTCGCATGCTGAAAATGTGGCGAACCCTGCCACGCGGGGTGTAACCGACGACAACCATGCGGCCCTTGAGCATGCCGTAGCAGATGATGCGTCTCTCACCGTAGTTCTTGCGCTTATCTTCTACTTCGACCGTCACGCCATCAAAGACTATCGTGGCGTCCTCGAAGTCAAGGCCGCGGTCCGCGAGGGTCCGAAGCCGTTTGGCTGGATCGAAGCTGATGCGCACTTAGATAGTGTATATACAAAAACAGAACCGGACAATCTCCGAACGAACGAACCCGGCACATCCGGAATATTCGATGTATTTCATTTTTTTCCCCAGCTTCTTTCTGTGCCAATCCGCGTCATTTCGTGACTCAAAGACCTCGGTTTTTCGAATTCGGGTTCGACCGAAATCCAGTCCTTTACCACGTATCCACAAGAGGCCGTTTTTTCCCGGAACGCGGCGCCACCGGAGGCAGCGACCTCAGCCCGGCCATGATCCAGGATCGGGTGTCTGCGGGATCGATGACATCGTCGATCTCGAACAGGGTTGCAGTGCTGAGCGCCTTGCCGCGCTGGTAGGCGTCGGCGACCATCTCCTCGAACTTGGTCTTGCGTGCCGCCGGATCGGCGATGGCCTCGAGTTCCTTGCGGAATCCGAGCTTCACGGAGCCTTCCAGATTCATTGGACCAAATTCCCCGGTGGGCCAGGCCACCGACAGGAATGGCAGATGGAAACTGCCGCCGACCATGCCCTGGGAGCCCAACCCGTAGGCCTTGCGCAACACCACGGAGAAGATCGGTACGGTCATGTTCGCGCCGATCACGTAGAGCCGGCAGCAGTGGCGGACCAGGGCCTCCTTTTCCGCCTCCGGACCCACCATGTTGCCCGGTGTGTCGCAGAGTGAGAGCACCGGGATGTCGAAGGCATCACACAACTGCAGAAAGCGGGCGGCCTTGTCGGCGGCGTCTGCGTCGATCGCGCCGCCCAGCACCATCGGGTTGTTTGCGATCAGGCCGAGCGGCCGGCCTTCGATGCGGATGAAGGCCGTGATCATGTTGGTGCCGAAGTCGCGGCGCAACTCCAGGACCGAGCCGGTGTCTGCGATCACGTCGATTGCGCGGCGCACGTCGTAGACGCGCAGGCGGTTTTCGGGAACCACGTGGCGCAGCTCGCGCTGGTCGGCGCAGGTCCAGTTCGCGACCGGACCCTGAAAATACGAGAGATATTGTTTGGCGACCTTGACGGCTTCGGCTTCGTCGGCGACGACGATGTCGATGACGCCGTTTCGTCGTTGCACCGAGGTCGGCCCGACTTCGTCAGGATGGAACACGCCCAGCCCGCCGCCTTCGATCATCGCGGGGCCGCCCATGCCGAGCGAAGTCTTTTCGGTGGCAATGATGACGTCGCAGCAGCCGGCCACCACGGCGTTCCCGGCGAAACAACGACCGGAAACCACAGCCACCAGCGGCACCAGGCCGCTCAGTTTGGCGAGCAGCGTAAAAGCCTTGATGTTCAGCCAGCCGGCGGTGATGAAATCGGTATCTCCGGGCCGCCCGCCGCCGCCTTCGGCGAACACAATAAGCGGCAGCCGCCATTCGGCCGCCAGCTCGAACAGGCGATCCTTCTTCTGGTGGTTCTTATGGCCCTGCGTGCCGGCGAGAACCGTGTAGTCGTAGGACATGACCGCGCAACGCGCATCCTTGTCAGGAAAAAGCGCGCCGTTCACGCGTCCAATGCCCATGACCATTCCGTCGGCAGGCGTACGGGCGATCAGGTCTTCCATCGTTCGGCGAGTGCGTTGCGATGCCACGGCGAAGGCGCCGTACTCGTGGAAACTTTCCGGATCACACAGGTCGGCGATATTCTCGCGTGCCATGCGCAGCCCCAGCTTGTGGCGCTTTTCCACCACATTCGGGCGGGCTGCATCGAGGGTGAAAGCGCGCCGCGCATGCACTTCGGCCAGGTCGGATCTGGGCTCATCGAGATCGACGGCCGCCGCGGATTCTCCGGCCTGTGCCTGTCCTTCAATGGCGTCGATCAACATCAGGACGGCACCTTCGGACGCCGTATCGCCCGACGCGATGCGCACCTCGCGCACCGTGCCGGCCGCACTGGAAACAACGACGTGTTCCATTTTCATCGCTTCCACGATGGCGACCTGCTGCCCGACGCGCACACTGTCACCCGCAGTGACATCGACGCTGACGACCGCGCCCAGGATCGGAGAGGTGACGGCGTGCGTCCCCTCAGGAATCGGCGCAACCATCGACGCCGACATGGCAGCGGCATTGCGCTTGCCGTGTGCCAGGATCGCGAGCGGATCGACTGAATCGATTTTCAGACTCGAAGTAACGGTCGTCGAGGGTTCGCTGTGAAAACGCGGATGTACGCTCGGCGCACAAAGCGCGGCCAGGTTGGATTCGATCAGGCCGGTGTGCCAGTGCCCGGCCAGAAATTCCGGGTGCGACAGGAGATTGAGAAGGAATTCGCGATTGCTGGCGATGCCGGCAATGCGAAACTCCGCCAGCGCCCGCCGGGCCCTGGACGCCACGGCGGCAAGATCATTGGATGCCGTGTGCACGA
>JBJXFN010000197.1:0-15465 GCA_046155535.1 Burkholderiales bacterium | reverse complement strand
TGTGGGCCTGGACATCGGCACCTCGAAGATCGCGGCCATCGTCGCGGAAATGCGGCCGGAAGGCGGCTTCGAGGTGATCGGCATGGGCAGTGCGCCATCACGTGGTTTGAAAAAGGGCGTGGTCGTGAATATCGAATCCACCGTCACCGCGATCCAGCGGTCGCTGGAAGAAGCCGAACTCATGGCTGACTGCAAGATTCGCGAAGTCTGGACCGGTATCGCAGGCAGCCACATCCGCAGCTTTAATTCCCATGGCATGGTGGCAATCAAGGATCGCGAAGTCGCACAGCACGATGTGGATCGGGTCGTGGAAACTGCCAAGGCGATTCCCATTCCCACCGATCAGCAGATTCTGCATGTGCTCAACCAGGAGTTCGTGATCGACGGGCAGGAGGACGTGCGGGAGCCGCTGGGCATGAGCGGCGTGCGTCTGGAGGTAAAAGTCCACATTGTCACCGGCGCGGTATCGGCGGCGCAGAACATCATGAAATGCGTGCGCCGCTGCGGACTCGAAGTCAACGACCTGATCCTGCAGCCACTGGCTTCGGCGATCGCGGTCCTGTCCGAAGATGAAAAAGACCTGGGCGTGTGTCTGGTCGACATCGGAGGCGGCACGTCCGACATTGCGGTCTTTACGCAAGGCGCCATCCGGCATACGGCGGTGATTCCCATCGCCGGCGACCAGATTACCAACGACATCGCGATGGCCCTGCGTACGCCGACCAAGGAAGCCGAGGAAATCAAACGGCGCTACGGCTGCGCCTTGCGCGAACTGGCCGATCCGCAGGAAATGATCGAGGTGCCGGGCGTTGGTGAGCGCGCCTCAAAGAAAATGTCCAGACAAATGCTGGCGGAAGTGGTCGAGCCGCGCGTCGAGGAATTGTATTCCCTGGTGCAGGCGGAGCTTCGGCGCAGCGGCTTCGAAGAATTGCTGTCCTCGGGAATTGTCATCACCGGCGGCAGCGCTGCCATGCAGGGGATGATCGAACTCGGCGAAGAAGTCTTTCATATGCCGGTGCGCCTGGGTCTGCCAAATTATTCCGGGGGATTGTCGGAAGTCATTCGCAATCCGCGTTATGCCACCGGGGTTGGCCTGCTGATCGCGGGCCTGACGCAGCACAGGCGCCAGCAGATCGAAAAGATGCAGACCGGCTCAGTCAAGCAAGTTTTCGGACGGATGAAAAAATGGTTTGAGACAAATTTTTAGGCGGGAAAGGCAAGTTTTTTTGGAAATACATCACCATCCACAGAGGAGACTAAAGCATGTTTGAAATCGTAGATACCCAATCCCAGGAAGCCGTCATCAAGGTCATCGGCGTGGGCGGCTGCGGCGGAAACGCCGTGGACCACATGATCAACGAGGGAGTGGATGGGGTCGAGTTCATCTGCATCAACACGGACTCACAGGCGCTCAAGCGCAGCCGGTCCAAGACCCTGCTGCAACTCGGGCCCAACGTTACGAAGGGATTGGGAGCCGGTGCCAATCCGGAAATCGGGCGCGACGCGGCGGTGGAGGATCGCGAACGCATCATCGAACTGATCGAAGGGGCCGACATGCTTTTTCTCACCGCCGGGATGGGCGGTGGTACCGGGACCGGCGCGGCACCCATTGTCGCCGAGGCGGCGCGGGAACTGGGAATTCTGACGGTAGCCGTGGTCACCAAACCCTTCGCCTTCGAGGGCAAGCGCCAGAAGATCGCCCAGCAGGGCCTTGACGAGTTGTCCCGCCATGTGGATTCGCTGATCGTGATTCCCAATGACAAGCTCATGCAGGTCCTGGGTGATGATGTCTCGATGCTCGACGCATTCAAGGCGGCGAATTCGGTTCTTCACGGCGCAGTGGCGGGCATTGCAGAAGTCATCAAATGTCCTGGATTGGTCAACGTGGATTTTGCGGACGTGCGGACTGTCATGTCGGAAATGGGCATGGCGATGATGGGCTCTTCCGTGTCGGTCGGTGTGGACCGCGCGCATCTGGCCGCAGAGCAGGCGGTGTCCAGTCCATTGCTGGAGGATGTCAATCTTGCGGGCGCGCGCGGCGTTCTGGTAAACATCACCGCAAGCTCCAGCCTCAAGATGAAAGAGGTGCACGAGGTGATGAACACCATCAAAGGGTTTACCGCCGAGGATGCGACTGTGATTGTCGGGACGGTGATCGATGAAAACATGGAAAATCGCCTGCGGGTGACGATGGTCGCAACCGGACTCGGCAGTGCCACCTCCCGCCAGCAGAAGCCATTGGCGGTGGTGAAGACCGGAACCGACAACGTCGCGCTGGAAGTGAATTACGGCGATTTGGAAACGCCTGCCGTGATGCGCAGGCGCTCGCGGGATGCCGCGGTGGAAGCGATGAAGCAATCCGGGGTAGACATGCTGGACATTCCCGCATTCTTGCGCAAACAGGCAGACTGACATCCAGTGGCGGGCCTTGGCAGGCTGTGAACGGCTTGTAATCTTTTGGCTGGTGCCGAGGCCCGCGCTATGATAGTCTAATCAGATAGTTAACATTTCTTTTTGGCAAGGTCGGCCGATTCCCGCGCGACGCTGCCAATGTGCTGAATGATCAAACAACGCACCCTCAAGAACATGGTCCGGGCGACCGGCGTGGGCCTGCACACCGGCGAAAAAGTTTATCTCACCTTGCGCCCGGCGGCCCCCAATGCCGGTATCGTGTTTCGTCGTGTGGACTTGAACCCGGCGGTGGATATCAAAGCGGATCCCTATGCCGTGGGCGATACCCGCCTGTCATCCTGCCTGGAACGCGATGGCACCCGGATACAGACGGTGGAACATCTGATGTCGGCACTCGCCGGACTTGGCATCGACAACATCTGTGTGGATCTCACCGCCGGCGAAGTGCCGATCATGGATGGTTCGGCCTCGCCTTTTGTTTTCCTGCTGCAGTCGGCTGGCATCGAAGAGCAACAGGTCGCGAAGAAATTCATCCGCATCAAGAAGCCGGTAGAGGTAGTGCAGGGAGACAAGTGGGTGCGATTTGAGCCCTATTCCGGCTTCAAAGTGGATTTCAGCATTGATTTTCGACACCCCGTGTTCGCGAGTTCCAACAAGCGCGTGGTGGTCGATTTCGAATTTACCTCGTACATCAAGGAGGTCAGCAGGGCCCGCACCTTCGGATTCATGCAGGATGTGGAGAACATGAGAGCCCAAGGGCTGGCATTGGGTGGTAGTCTGGACAACGCCATTGTCATGGATGAATTTCGCGTTCTGAACGCTGACGGGCTGCGCTACGACGACGAATTCGTCAAACACAAGGCGCTGGACGCCATCGGGGACTTGTACCTGCTCGGCCATCCGGTGATCGGTTCCTATACCGCATACAAATCCGGCCACGCACTCAACAACCAGTTGCTGCGCCATCTGGTGGAAGACGCCGAAGCTTGGGAATTTGTCAGCTTTCCGAAGCCGGAAGACGCCCCGGCCTTCCTCAGGTTACAACTTCAGACCGCTTGAACCGGACTAGGCCCGGGGTAGGTAAAAGGTTCAGGAGGGAGGCTCATGCTGGTATTCCGCATTCTGGGAACGCTCGTGATCGTCACCGTGGGTGTTTCGTTGCTGGTTTTTGTGGTCACCCGGGATCGGCGATGGCTGCGTTTGGGCTGGCAAGCGTTCAAGATCGGTGGAATTATCTTATTGATATTATTAATCTTGTTTGTCCTGGAGCGGGCTCTGGTCGTCGTTTGACGGATTCCCCGAGGCGCTTAGCCTCTCCATCGCGGCTTTCAGTGGGGATGGCGGCAGCCGATCGGTCAGCCGTGAAATCGCTTCTCTCGCGACCGGCCCTAGTAAAATTCGTTTCTGTGGCAAGGGCTTATCGGGGACAGTTACTTGCACTTGTACGCGTATTCCAGTAACCTCGATTCCCCGTCGTCGGAAAAATTCAAGAATTCGCGGTACCAATTGCCTTAACTTGTTGGCACTGGCGCCGTTGTCTGCGAGAAGAAGCAGCTCATCGGTGCGCGACTTAACCAGCGCAGTCTGGGCGGCGAGGGGGCCGGGCAGAATTTCCGGGAGCAGTTTTTGCAAGGCATGCAGGCGTTTGGCCTCGGTTGTCAACGCCCGTAACTCGGGAATCCTGTCGAACATCGGACCGATACGTTCGCTGTTCATGGTTGACCGACGAAGCGAGTCCGGAAAAGGGGATACGGATGGATATTATTCTGGTTTCCAACAAATTTACGCATGCGCGCAGCTTTACGGTGAGCGCGCCGCAGGTGCTTTATCTCGGCCTGCTGATGAGTCTGCTGGTCGTCTCTCTGGCTATTCTGCTGAATTATTTCTCGCTGCGGCATGCGGTTTCCAATCAGAGCCCGTATTTGCAGTCGCTTCTCGAGTCTGTCCAGGCCGAACACACGCGCAAGACACAGTCGTACCTTCGGGAAAGCCTGAACACCATGGCCGCACGGCTCGGCGAGATGCAGGCCAAGTTGTTGCGCCTGGACACGCTGGGCGAACGGCTGACCAAGCTGGCCGGAATCAAACCGCAGGAATTCATGTTTGACCAGACGCCCGCCCGTGGAGGTGCAGTGTCTTCCGTGCCCGCACACGAGCTGTCCATGAGTGAGCTGGCAGAAAAAGTCGAATTGATGTCGGTGAAGGTCGATGACCGCACCGATAAGCTGGGTGTGCTGGAATCCATGCTGACTATTTCCCACGCCAAGAAACAACTGTTGCCCACACAATTGCCGGTATCGACGGGTTGGTACTCGTCGAATTTCGGCTGGCGCATCGATCCATTTTCGGGTTGGAATGCATTTCACGAAGGCATGGATTTCATGGCCGCCGAAGGGGAGGCGATCACCGCTGCTGCGGGAGGCGTGGTGGTGTATTCGGACCTGCATCCCCAGTATGGTAATATGATCGAGCTGGATCATGGCAACGGGTTGATTACGCGTTACGCACATGCGTCAAAACGCGTTGCCAAAGTTGGAGATGTCGTCCTGCGTGGTCAGAAAATCGCGGAAGTGGGCAACACGGGCCGGTCAACGGGAACGCATTTGCACTTTGAAGTGCGTCAGTGGGGAGCCCCGCAGAACCCCGCGCGTTTCCTTGAAGTGCCGGGTTGATCACTTAATATATTGAATTGCCAAAGAGGGGTGGAGGCGGATGCCTCCACCCCTCTTGTGTTTTAGGGAAAGCCTTGTCAATGATTTCCACTGTCCTGAAAAAAATCTTCGGCAGCCGCAATGACCGGTTGCTGCGCAAATATTCTCACACGGTGCAGGCCATTGCTGCGTTGGAGCCCGCGCTGCAGAGGCTGAGCGATTCAGAATTGCGCGCGCGAACGGACTTGTTCAAAGCTCGTGCTGCGAAGGGGGAAACCCTGGACCAACTGCTGGTCGAAGCTTTCGCGACGGTGCGCGAGGCCAGCCGCCGCGTGCTGAACATGCGGCATTTCGACGAACAGATGCTGGGCGGCATTGCCTTGCACAACGGCAAGATTGCCGAAATGCGCACGGGTGAGGGTAAGACACTGGTAGCGACGTTGCCCGCGTACCTCAATACGCTGTCGGGAAAAGGCGTGCATGTGGTGACCGTGAACGACTACCTGGCCAGCCGCGACGCCGAGTGGATGGGAAGGGTCTATCGCTTCCTGGGTCTGAGTGTGGGGGTGAACCTTTCGCAGATGGAGCACGAACTCAAGCAGCAGGCATATGCGGCGGACATCACCTACGGGACCAACAGCGAATTCGGTTTTGATTACCTGCGCGACAACATGGTGTATCAATCCGTGGAGCGCGTGCAGCGCGGACTGACCTACGCCATTGTCGATGAAGTCGACTCCATCCTGATCGACGAAGCACGCACGCCGCTGATCATCTCGGGGCAGGCCGAGGACAGCACCGAGCTTTACCACCGGATGGACAGCATCGTTCCCAATCTGACCAGGGTCAAGGAAGAAAACGGCCCGGGAGATTTTACGGTCGATGAAAAGGCGCACCAGGTGTTGCTGACCGAAGCCGGCCACGAACGCGCCGAAGAGCTTCTCACCAAAGCCGGGCTGCTGCCCGAGAACGGCAGCCTGTATGACGCGGCGAACATCAATCTGATGCACCACCTGTACGCCGCACTGCGGGCGCACTCCCTGTTTCACCGCGATCAGCACTACGTGAACCAGGATGGCGAAATTGTCATCGTGGATGAATTTACCGGACGCCTGACGCCGGGGCGCCGCTGGTCGGACGGCCTGCATCAGGCGGTGGAAGCCAAGGAAGGTGTCCGCATCCAGCGCGAGAATCAGACGCTCGCGTCGATCACCTATCAGAACTACTTCCGCATGTACCAGAAACTGTCCGGCATGACAGGCACGGCGGATACCGAGGCCTACGAGTTCCAGCAGATCTACGGGCTCGAAACCGTCATCATCCCCACCCACATGAACATGGTGCGGGAGGATCGCATGGATCAGGTGTACCGCACCGGGAAAGAAAAGTACCGCGCGGTCATCAACGACATCCGGAATTGTTACGAGCACGGTCAGCCTGTGCTGGTGGGCACAACCTCGATCGAGAATTCCGAACTGCTGGCCAAAATGCTGGAGAAAGAAAACCTGCCGCATCAGGTACTCAATGCAAAACAGCATGCGCGCGAGGCGGAAATTATCGCCCAGGCGGGCCGGCCGAAAATGGTCACCATCGCCACCAATATGGCGGGACGCGGAACGGACATCGTGCTCGGAGGCAATCCCGAACCGGAAATCAACAAAGTACAAAACGACGCCAACCTTTCCGCGACGGAAAAGGATTCCAGAGTTGCCGCCTTGCGTACGCAGTGGACTGCCTTGCATGAGCAGGTTGTGCAAGCCGGCGGCTTGCACATTGTCGGTACGGAAAGACATGAGTCCCGGCGTGTGGACAACCAGTTGCGCGGACGATCCGGCCGACAGGGTGATCCTGGGTCCAGCCGTTTTTATCTTTCTCTGGAAGATCCGCTGTTGCGAATCTTTGCCTCCGACCGCGTCTCCGCGATCATGGACCGGCTCAAGATGCCGGAAGACGAGGCGATCGAACATCCCTGGGTGACCAGGGCAATTGAAAACGCGCAACGTAAGGTCGAGGGGCGCAACTTCGACATTCGCAAGCAATTGCTCGAATACGACGACGTTGCCAACGATCAGCGCAAGGTGATCTACCAGCAGCGCAATGAACTGCTGGAAGCAACAGACATTTCCGAGACCATTCGTTCCATGCGCGAGGGCGCGGTCAACACCCTGGTGTCTGCACACGTCTTGCCGGAAAGCGTGGCGGAGCAGTGGGACATTGCCGGGCTGGAGAAAACTCTGGCCGCCGAATTGCAACTGGCACTGCCGCTTCAGCGCTGGCTCGACGAGGACGAAAATCTGGACGAGCAGAAACTGCGGGAGCGCATTGTCGAGGCAGCCAATCGCCAGTACGCCGACAAGTTCGCCATCGTGGACGGCAAGGAGGTGCGTCATTATGAACGCGCAATCATGCTCAACAATCTGGATTCTCATTGGCGGGAACATCTTGCGGCGTTGGATCATCTGCGCCAGGGCATCCACCTGCGCGGATACGCGCAGAAAAATCCCAAGCAGGAATACAAGCGGGAGGCATTCGAACTGTTCTCCATGCTGCTGGAATCGGTACGCACCGATGTCACCCGCATCCTGATGCTGGTGCAGATCAAATCCGCCGCCGAAGCCGAAGAGGTCGCGGAGAAAAAAGAGCAAGTGGCGCTGAAAAACGTGCAGTATCAGCACGCGGGCTACGACGAGGCACTCGAAAACGCCAATGCCGAAACCAAGGACCAGCCCTTTGTCCGGCCTGGGCAAAAGGTCGGGCGCAATGATCCGTGTCCCTGCGGCTCCGGAAAGAAATATAAGCAATGCCATGGCCGGCTTGGGTGAGCAGAAGCGCGGGCCTGCAGCGCGAATCAGTGCACGGGCCATGCAGATCATCGTAGGAGAAAAACTTGGCGGTTAACCTGAAAGCGCCGCAGCCGGAATCCCTTTTCGCGGTCGCCGGGGTGCGGCTGGGTGTCGCGGAGGCCAATATCCGCAAGGCGCATCGCAAAGACCTGTTGTTAATGGTGCTGTCAGACGGCGCGCGGGTGGCTGGCGTTTTTACCCGAAACCGGTTTTGTGCTGCACCCGTGATTGTGGCCAGGGCGCATGTGCAGACGGGATCGATCCGGGCGTTGCTGGTCAACACCGGCTGTGCCAACGCCGGCACCGGGGACGACGGACTTGCGCGCGCGCGCCAGACCTGTTCCGATGTTTCCACGCAACTCGGATGCAAGGTGGAGCAGGTATTGCCGTTTTCCACCGGAGTCATCATGGAGCCGTTGCCGGTCGAAAAAATTGCGGCGGCCCTGCCGGGTTGCGTGCAGGCGCTCGCCGAGTCGAACTGGGCCATGGCGGCGCAGGCAATCATGACGACCGACACGGTGCCCAAGGCGTACTCGCGGCAGATTGAAATCGGCGGAAAAACCGTGCATGTCACCGGCATTGCCAAGGGCTCCGGCATGATTCGGCCGAACATGGCGACCATGCTGGGATTCATTGCCACCGATGCGGCATTGGAGCAGACGCTCCTGCAGCAAGTGGTCAGTTATGCCGCCGAGCGTACCTTCAATTGCGTCACGGTCGATGGCGACACCTCCACCAACGATGCGCTGATGCTCATCGCCACCGGAAAATCCGGTGCTGCGGAAATTGTTCGATCCGATTCCACGGAATTTTCTGTCCTGCTGGAAGCGATCACGGAAGTCGCGGGTTTACTTGCCCAGGCGCTGGTGCGGGACGGAGAGGGTGCGACAAAATTCATCACCATCCGCGTCGAAGGCGGCATGAACGAATCTGAATGCCGCAAGGTGGGTTATGCCATCGCCCATTCTCCCCTGGTCAAAACGGCATTCTTCGCGTCCGATCCGAACCTCGGACGCATTCTGGCAGCCATCGGTTACGCAGGCATCGACGATCTGGACGTATCGAAGGTGGACTTGTTTCTCGACAACGTGCTGGTGGCGCAAGGAGGGGGACGGTCGTCGAGTTATCGCGAAGAAGATGGCCAGCGGGTGATGAAACAGGCGGAAATCACCGTGCGCGTCGTTCTGCATCGCGGCAGCTCGAATGCGACGGTGTGGACCTGCGACCTGTCGCAGGAGTATGTCCGGATCAACGCCGATTACAGAAGCTAAGCCATGCGTGAGCTCGAGCGCCTGATCCAGCGTGCCGAAAAACTCTTCGAGCGGGTCGAGTTGGTGTTGCCAGTGCCGCCGGTGGCGCCGGACTGGAAGGCCAGCCTGGCGTACCGATGGCGCAAACGTGGTGCCTCTGGATTTCTGCATCCGGTTGCCCATCCGCATCGGATTGCGCTGGCGGATCTTCAGGGGATTGACACCCAGGTCAAACTGGTCGAACAGAATACCCGCCAGTTTATCGATGGGCTACCGGCCAACAACGTCCTGCTGACAGGTGCCCGCGGTACCGGTAAATCCTCGCTGATCAAGGCGGTGCTCAACAAGTTTTCCGCTCGCGGCCTCAAGCTGATCGAAGTGGAGAAGCAGGATCTGTTGGACCTGCCGGATATTGTGGACCTGGTTGCCGAGGCGCCGTTCAAGTTCATCCTTTATTGCGACGACCTGTCTTTCGACGCCGATGAGCCCGGTTACAAGGCGCTCAAGGTCATTCTCGACGGGTCCATCTCGGCGACCTCGGAAAATCTGCTGATCTATGCCACGTCGAACCGGCGACACTTGATGCCGGAATTCATGCAGGAGAATCTGCAGACCCGCTATCTGGGTGAGGAAATTCATCCGGGAGAAAGTGTCGAAGAGAAAATTTCCCTGTCGGAGCGTTTTGGCTTGTGGGTGTCGTTCTACCCGTTTGATCAGGACGAATACCTGCGCATTGCGGAATACTGGCTGGGCAAGCTCGGCGTGCCGGAACGCGAACTTCGCAAGGCCCGCGCGGAAGCGTTGCAATGGGCCTTGACGCGCGGTTCCCGGAGCGGGCGCGTGGCCTGGCACTTTGCGCGCGACTGGGCGGGGCGGCACAAAACTGCCCGGCGTTCGTCCCCGCGCGCCTGAGTGCCGCGGACCGTTTCCCGCGTTTTTCCGCCTGTCATGCAAGCACCTGTGGTGGATGTGGCGGCCGCGGTCATTGAACGCCAGGATGGCTGTTTCCTGCTGGCACAGCGCCCGGCAGGCAAGGTGTACGCCGGATTCTGGGAGTTCCCCGGCGGCAAGGTCGAACCTGGAGAATCCAGCGCCGAGGCGTTGCAGCGTGAACTTCAGGAAGAACTCGGTTTGCAGGTGCAGCGGTCTTATCCCTGGATCACGCGCCAATATTCCTATCCGCACGCAACGGTTCGATTGCAGTTTTATCGTGTTGTGCTATGGGGTGGGGAACCCCATCCTAGGGAAGGTCAGCAACTTTCCTGGCAACACGCTCACGCCGTCAGTGTTTCGCCGGTCTTGCCGGCCAACGCACCGATACTCAAAGCGCTGAAGTTGCCCCTTGTTTGCGCCATTACACGCGCCTCGCAGATCGGCGAAGCGCAGGCATTGGCCGCGTTGGACCTTGCGTTGGCGCGTGGCACCCGGCTGGTCCAGATTCGCGAACATGATCTTGATGCGCGACAAAAAATCCGGTTTGCGACGGAAGTGGTCCGCCGGGTGCACAAAGCCAATGGCATCGCGCTGTTCAATGGCGGTATCGAGCTGGCAAAGGAAATTGATGCAGACGGGGTGCACCTCACTGCACAGGCGCTGGGTTCGGCCACGCACCGGCCGGATTGCGCGTGGTGTGGCGCTTCGTGCCACGACGCTGAACAATTGGAGCAGGCCGGAAGGCTGGGTGTGGACTTCGTGTTGCTCGGGCCGGTGTCCCCCACCCCCACGCACCCGGATGCAGAGGTGTTGGGCTGGGAGAAATTTTCTGCCCTGACGCGTGATTTGGCGTTGCCGGTATTCGCGTTGGGCGGTCTGTCTGTCATGGATCTACATAAGGCCCGCATGGCCGGCGCACATGGCATAGCAATGTTGCGTGGCGCCTGGGAAAGTCGTTCGTGAAGGCCGGATCGTCGATCGAAGGGCTGTCAATCCATTACTGAAAACTGCCCGGGTAACTCAGGTTTTGTTGTCCCGGTCTTCTTCCCTATCGCCGGCATCCACTTCCTGGACCGGAATTCGATATCCGTCGCTGGCCCATTGGCCCAGGTCGATCATTTTGCAGCGTGGCGAGCAGAAGGGCCGGAAGGCGTTGGCCGGATTCCATACGGTGGTGGCGCCGCAACGGGGGCAGGCCACCGTGCGTGGTGGTCTTCCGCTCACAGATTGCAGAACGTGAGGTCGAATTTCACGTCTTCCAAGCTGGTGCGCCGCTGGGAGCCAATCGCATTGGTGAAGCGCACGTTCAGCGCATATTTATTGGCGCTGATTTCCGGCACGCAATCGTAGCTGGAGTCGAGCCGGATGCGCAGCATCTGCGCCAGCCGGCCGGCCATGGTCTGTTGGTAGATGCCCTGCTGTGCCACCTGGCTGCCGGTCTTCCCGCTTTCCCGAAGCAGGCGCAGGATGATGCGCACGCCACTGCGAATTGGCAAAAACGGCGCGATCCATTCATTCAGGTCGAGGCGGCGCAGGTCTGCGCTGCGATTCAGCCAGAAGTGATACGAGGGCAGATCGAATTCGCACATCCCGCCCGGAATTGCCGCGCGCTGCTTGATGCTCATCAACCAGTCGTTTTCGCGCAATTCCTGGCCGGTCTTCCCGGAGGAGAGGAAAAGATCCGACACGGCTTTTTCGATGTCCGCCAGCACTGCGTTGAGGGCTTCGACGGAAACGGCAGGACTACTGCGCAGTGCTTCGAGATGCTGCTTCTGGCGTTCGAGTTCCTGCATCAACTCCGATTTCATGTCGGCACGTCCGCCGACATCCAGGATCTCGAACAGCGAAACCAGTGCCACGTGATGTTGTTCCGGATCGTCCTTGGAGGCGAAGTACTGCGCCCGCCGATACAGGTCTTCCAACCGCAGCAGCGTGCGCACTCTTTCGTTGAGGGGGAACTCGTAGTTGATCACGATGCGGAAGCGGGCTCCGGAATTGCGCAGAGTATTGCCGAAAACCCTGCAAAAATAAAGCCGAAATCCGGTTCGTTGCCTCTCATGCCGGAAATCCATCGTTATGCGCGGCAGCAAGGTAGCGTGCATGCAGGACGCCAACCTGCACGTGAAGCAAATCCAGTCCCTGGTCATTGACGATGACGTCATCCGCGGCCTGCAGGCGTGCCTGTCGGGAGACCTGCGTTGCCATGATGGCCAGCACCTCTTCTCGCGTCAGTTGGCTGCGTGCCATCACGCGTTGCACCTGCGTTTCCGGATCGCAATCCACTGCCAGCGTGCGGCGAACCTTATCGAGATAGGAGCCGGTTTCAAACAACAAGGGCACCACCACCAAAACGTAGTGTGCACCCGACGTGGCCACCTGCCGCTGGCATTCGTCACGGATCAGCGGATGCAGCAGGGCTTCCAGGCGTTTTCTGGCAGCAGGGTCGGCAAACACCAGCTTGCGCATGCGGGCGCGATCCAGAGCACCATTCGGTGCCAGGAACTGAGGCCCGAAGTTTGTAGCGATTGTTCTGGTGGCGGGCTGTCCGGGGCCGGTGAGTTGATGTGCCACCACGTCTGTGTCCACAACCCCTGCACCCAGGGCCGCGAACGCCGCGGCAACCGTGGATTTTCCCGATCCGATGCCACCGGTGAGGCCGACGGCGTACACCATGTTCAGTACAAACGCAGGTACTGGCGGTTAAGCTCATCGCCCCAGAACATCGCGATCAACCCGGCTGCCGCGAGATAGGGCCCAAATGGAATCGGCGTGTTGCGGCCATGTCGGGCAAAAACGATCAGGCTAATCCCTACGGCCGCCCCCACCAGGGAAGACAGCAGGATCACCGCCGGCAGCATTTTCCAGCCAAGCCAGGCGCCGATGGCTGCGAGCAATTTGAAATCCCCGTAGCCCATGCCCTCCTTGCCGGTAGTGAGCTTAAACAGCCAATACACCGACCAAAGAGACAAATATCCGGCCGCGGCACCAATGACTGCTGCCGGCAGGGGGGCGAAACTCGCGTTCAGATTGATCAATAGCCCGGCCCATAACAGCGGCAAAGTAATGTCATCTGGCAGCAGCTGGGTATCGATATCGATAGCCGTCAAGGCAATCATGGACCACACGAAGAACAGCGCGCCGACCATGGGCAGGCTCAGTCCGTAGCGCCATCCCACATAGCCGGAAAGAATGCCGGTCGCGGCTTCCACGATCGGGTAACGAATCCGGATAGGTGCCTTGCACGCCGCACAGCGGCCGCGCAAAAATAGATAGCTCAGGATTGGAATGTTTTCCCAGGCCCGGATGGCATGGTTGCAATTCGGGCAGGAGGAGGCAGGGGTGACCAGGTTGTATCGCCGGGTTGCCGGCGGGCCGCGAAGTTCCTTTGCCGCCGCGGCCAGATTTTTCTGATCAAGAAGGTCGGCGGCCTGGCCGTCCCAGTCGCGTTCCAGCATTTTCGGCAGCCGGTGAATCACCACATTCAGGAAACTGCCAACGACCAGTCCCACCAATGTGCACACCAGGGCGATCACAGCCGGGTGGTTATACTCGTTCATCATTGTTGTGATTCCAGCAAATGGGTGCCGATACCGGGTCACGCAGAGCGGGCCGCGAAAAGCGCGCCGCAGCCGCCCGCAGATTCAACAGGAGACGCTCCGGACTCGGAGGAATTGCGCACCGGCAAAAAAATGCGCCCGACTGCGTCGGGCGCCCTGTGGAAATAACAGTTTCACTTTCGAGGTTGTGCCTAGACTGCCTGACCCATTTTGAAAATCGGCAGGTACATCGCGATGACCATGCCACCGATCAATACGCCAAGCACCACCATGATCATCGGTTCCATCAAGCTGGACAAGGCATCGACCGCATCGTCGACTTCCTGCTCGAAAAAATCTGCAACCTTGCCCAACATGCCATCCAGCGAACCGGACTCTTCGCCGATGGAAACCATTTGAATCACCATATTCGGGAATACTTCGGAATTGGTCATGGCAGTGGTCAGGCTGGTACCGCCCGTGACTTCCTTCTGGATTTTCTTGGTGGCCTCGTAATACACGTAGTTGCCTGCCGCGCCGGCGACCGAGTCGAGTGACTCCACAAGCGGTACACCCGCCGCGAACATGGTGGACAGCGTTCGCGTCCAGCGGGCGATGGTGGCTTTGCGGATCAGCGGACCGAATATCGGAACCTTGAGGAAGAGCCGGTCCATCACGATCTGCATCTTGACCGATCGCTTCCAGGTGTAGAAGAAGAACCAGACGCCACCGCCGGTAATCGAAAAGATGGCCCACCAATACTGCACGAAGAAATCCGAAACCGCCATCACGAACAAGGTGGGCGCCGGGAGATTGGCGCCAAAACTGGAAAACAGATCCTTGAAGGCGGGAATCACGAACAGCATGATGATGGCCGTGATGATGAAGGCCACCACGATGATGGAGGCTGGATAAAACAACGCCGCCTTGATTTTCCCTTTGATCGCGAGAATTTTTTCCTTGTAGGTCGCCAAACGGTCCAACAGACTGTCCAGAATACCGGCCTGCTCACCTGCGCCCACCAGGTTGCAGAACAAGGCATCGAAATGAAGCGGATATTTGCGAAAGGCGGCGTTCAGGCTGTTGCCGGTTTCAACTTCATTCTTGATGTCCATCAGAAGGCGCGCCACGGCGGGATTCGAATGGCCCTTGCCGACAATGTCGAAGGACTGCAAAAGCGGTACGCCGGCTTTCATCATGGTGGCCAGCTGACGGGTGAACAGGGTGATGTCTTTTTCACCGACCTTCCCGCCCATGCCTGCGCGCTGGCGTTTGACCTTGACGACGTTGATGCCCTGGCGCCTGAGGGTGGAGAGCACCACATGTTCGCCGCCGGCGCGCATTTCGCCTTTGACGATTTTTCCGGACTTTTCCTTGCCTTCCCAGGCGTAGGTAAATTCCTTGATCTTTTCTCGAACAGCCGTTGCTGCCTGAGCCATAGGATGACCTCGTCGTGTAATTTCAATACGCCGGACAATCCCGCCACTCCCGCCAAGACATTGCCCTATCGCGATCGCAATCCGGATCGGGGCGGCGGGTCAGAAAAGCAGAGTGTTCAAGAGAGTCTGGCCGACAAATAACAGACGCATCATGCACCGGTAACTCCTTAAAGTAAAGAAGGAAGTTGCCGACAAATCATACTGATTCTTAGTCCTTATCCCTGGGCAGAAGCCGTACGGATTTGATGACCCTGCCCTGGGTCTGCAGGATTTCCATTGGATAGCCAGCCAATTTCAGGGCAGTGCCCGGATCCGGGATGTCGCGCAGGTGTTCGAGCACCAGGCCGTTGAGGGTCTTGGGTCCATCGAGGGGGAATCGGTAGCCGAGCTTGCGGTTCAGG
>JBJXFN010000191.1:0-6560 GCA_046155535.1 Burkholderiales bacterium | reverse complement strand
GCGCCCAATATATTCGTGTGATGTTCGATGAGATCACCCGTATCCTGAATCATCTGTTATGGCTCGGCGCACACGCGCTGGATGTGGGCGCAATGACGGTGTTTCTGTATTGCTTCCGCGAGCGCGAGGACTTGATGGACTGCTATGAGTCGGTCTCCGGTGCGCGCCTGCATGCTGCGTATTACCGGCCGGGCGGCGTATATCGCGACCTTCCGGATTCCATGCCGCAGTACCTGGCGTCGAAAATCCACAACGAGGCCTCGGTGCGTGAGCTCAACGCCAACCGCCTCGGCTCCCTGCTGGACTTCATCGAGG
The DNA here is from genome assembly GCA_046155535.1 of Burkholderiales bacterium. Taxonomy (GTDB): domain Bacteria; phylum Pseudomonadota; class Gammaproteobacteria; order Burkholderiales; family JACQAP01; genus JACQAP01. The sequence continues at coordinate 6,245 of JBJXFN010000191.1, read as the reverse complement.
ATTTCACGCGCCGCTTTCCGGGCCTGGTCGACGAATACGAAACCCTGCTGACCGACAACCGGATCTGGAAGCAGCGCACGGTGGGCATTGGCGTGGTGTCGCCCGAGCGCGCCCTGGCGCTGGGGTTTACCGGCCCGATGCTGCGCGGCTCCGGGATTGCCTGGGATTTGCGCAAGAAGCAGCCCTACGAAGTCTACGACCGGATGGATTTCGACATTCCGATTGGCGTCAATGGCGATTGTTACGACCGTTATCTGGTACGCATCGAGGAAATGCGCCAGTCCACCCGCATCGTGCGGCAGTGCATCGACTGGTTGCGTGCCAATCCAGGCCCGGTGATGGTGGACGACCACAAGGTTGCGCCGCCGTCGCGGGTCGACATGAAGTTGAACATGGAAGAGCTGATTCATCATTTCAAGCTCTTTACTGAAGGTATGCATGTGCCCGCGGGAGAAACCTACGCCGCGGTCGAAGCACCCAAAGGGGAGTTCGGCATTTACCTGATCTCGGATGGCGCCAACAAGCCTTATCGGATCAAAATCCGGGCTCCGGGATTTGCGCATTTGTCGGCATTGGACGAAATGTCGCGCGGCCACATGATCGCGGACGTCGTAGCCATCATCGGCACCCAGGACATCGTGTTTGGCGAGGTGGACCGATGACCTGCGTTTCGCAACGGAGCCCCCGGACGTGAATGCGCCCATGACCCTGTCGCCTGCGTCGCTGCGCCGCATCGATGCCGCGATCGCGAAATACCCCGCCGATCAGAAGCAGTCGGCCGTCATGGCGGCGCTCACGATCGCCCAGGAGGAGAAGAGCTGGCTCTCGACCGATACCATGGATTTTGTTGCCCGATATCTGGGCATGCCTGCGATCGCCGTCTATGAAGTGGCCAGTTTTTACGGGATGTACAACCTGCAACCGGTGGGTCGCCACAAAATCACGATTTGCACCAATCTGCCCTGCGTATTGTCGGGTGCCGGCGAGGCTGCGAAGCATTTGAAGAGCCGGCTGGGCATCGGCTTCAAGGAAACCACCGCCGACGGAATGTTCACCCTCAAGGAAGGGGAATGTTTTGGCGCCTGCGGGGACGCGCCCGTCTGCCTCCACAACGACAAGTCCATGGTGTCATTCCTGACGCCGGGGAAAATCGATGCATGGCTGGAGGAGTTGAAAAAGTGAATGCGCCGATGCCGCCTTTTGCGCCGGATATTTACGGACCGGATGCGATCTTGCTCAAGGGATTGACCGGCCTGAACTGGCGTCTGGCCGATTATCAGGCGCGCGGCGGTTACGAAGCCTTGAAAAAAATCCTGACCGGCGGCATGACCGCGGAACAGGTGATCGCGGAAATCAAGAAATCCGGACTGCGCGGTCGCGGCGGCGCGGGATTTCCGACCGGACTCAAATGGAGCTTTATGCCGCGCGCGTTTCCCGGGCAGAAATACCTGGTCTGCAATTCTGATGAAGGCGAGCCCGGCACCTTCAAGGATCGCGACATCTTGCGCTACAACCCGCACATGGTGATCGAAGGCATGGCAATTGCCGCCTATGCGATGGGCATCACCGTGGGTTACAACTACGTTCACGGCGAAATCTGGGATGTGTTTGAACGCTTCGAAGAAGCCTTGCAGGAGGCCCGTGACGCCGGCTTCCTGGGCAAAGAGATTCTCGGCTCGGCGTTTAACTTTGAACTGCACGCGCATCACGGCTGGGGCGCCTACATCTGCGGCGAGGAAACTGCGTTGCTGGAATCGCTGGAGGGAAAAAAAGGCCAGCCGCGGTTCAAGCCGCCGTTTCCCGCCAGTTTCGGGCTGTACGGGAAACCCACCACCATCAACAACACCGAAACCTTTGCGGCGGCGCCCTGGATCATCCTGCATGGCGGCGAGGCATTCCTCAATCTGGGACGGCCCAACAATGGCGGCACCAAGGTCTTTTCCGTGTCTGGCCACGTCAACCGTCCCGGCAATTACGAGGTCAGACTGGGCACCCCCTTTGCCAAATTGCTGGAAATGGCTGGAGGCATGCGCGAGGGCCGGCGGATCAAGGCGGTCATTCCGGGAGGCTCATCGATGCCGGTGTTACCCGGGGAAGTCATGATGCAGACAGACATGGACTATGACTCAATCGCCAAAGCTGGCTCGATGCTGGGCTCGGGCGCGGTGATCGTCATGGACGAAACCACTTGCATGGTGCGCTCGCTCGAGCGCTTGTCCTATTTTTATTTCGAGGAGTCCTGCGGGCAATGCACGCCCTGCCGCGAAGGCACCGGATGGCTCTACCGCATGGTCCATCGCATTGAGCATGGGCAAGGCCGACCCGAGGACCTGGATGCACTGACCTCAGTGGCCGACAACATTGCCGGACGCACCATCTGTGCCTTGGGCGATGCGGCCGCACTGCCGGTCAAAAGTTTCATCAAGCATTTTCGTGACGAATTCCGGCATCACATCGAACACGGAAAATGCCTCACGGGATGATGCGGACAACACACTGATGGCAAATCTCGAGATCGACGGCCGGGCGGTGGAAGTGCCGGACAACAGCGTGATCATGGATGCGACGAACAAACTCGGCATCTATGTCCCCCATTTCTGCTATCACAAGAAGCTCTCGATTGCCGCCAATTGCCGCATGTGCCTGGTCCAGGTGGAAAAGGCGCCCAAGCCGCTGCCGGCTTGCGCAACCCCGGTGACCGAAGGCATGAAGGTGTTCACCCATTCGGAATCGGCGGTCAAGGCGCAGAAGGGCGTGATGGAGTTTCTGCTGATCAACCACCCGCTGGATTGTCCCATCTGCGATCAGGGCGGCGAATGCCAGCTGCAGGATCTCGCGGTGGGATATGGCGGCTCGAACTCGCGTTACGCAGAGCCCAAACGGGTGGTGGCGAACAAGGAACTCGGCCCGCTGGTGTCGGCGGAGGAAATGACTCGCTGCATTCATTGCACGCGCTGTGTGCGTTTCGGGCAGGAAATCGCCGGCACCATGGAACTGGGCATGGCCGGGCGTGGCGAACACTCGGAGATCATGCCTTTTGTCGCCCGCACGGTGGACTCGGAGTTGTCGGGCAATATGATCGACGTGTGTCCGGTGGGTGCTCTGACTTCCAAACCGTTCCGATACAGCGCGCGCACCTGGGAACTGGCGCGGCGCAAATCGGTGAGTCCGCACGACAGCCTGGGGTCCAATCTGGTGGTTCAGGTCAAGGGCGAAAAAGTCATGCGGGTGTTGCCGCTGGAAAACGAGCAAATCAACGAATGCTGGTTGTCCGACCGCGACCGGTTCTCCTACGAGGGCCTGCACTCGCCGCAGCGGCTGACGCGGCCGATGATCAAACGGGACGGCAACTGGCAGGAGACCGATTGGCCTACCGCGCTGGAATACGTCAACCGGGCGTTACGGCGGGTGCGCGACACCCATGGCGCGGCGGCCATCGGTGCACTCGCCGCGCCGAATGCCACGCTCGAAGAAATGTTTCTGCTGGGCAAATTGACCCGCGGCCTGGGCAGCCACCATGTGGATTTTCGCCTTCGGCAGGCCGATTTTTCCGGGGCCGGAGACTTGCGCGGCATCCCCTGGCTGGGCATGAACGTGGCGGATATCGCCGGACTGGATCGTGTGTTGATCGTGGGTGCGACCCTGCGCAAGGAGCAACCGCTGCTGGCAGTGCGTTTTCGCCAGGTGGCCAGAAAAGGCGCGCAGATTTCACTGGTCAATCCGGTGGACGATGACTTGCTGATGCCGGTATCGGCCAAATCCATCGTGGCGCCCTCTGCCATGCCGGCAACGCTGGGTCGTGTCCTCAAGGCATTGGCGCAGATCCAGGGCGCGCCGGTTCCGGTAGTGGCAGCCGAACTGGAGGTGGACGAGAACGCGTTGCAAATCGCGCGATCCCTGGCGGGCGGACAGAAACGCGCCGTATTTCTCGGCAATCTGGCTTGCCATCACCCGCGCTCGGCGGACTTGCACCGACTGGCGCAGGAAATCACCCGGCTTTGCGGGGCAACACTGGGATTTTTTGGCGATGCGGCCAACAGCGTGGGCGGCTACCTGGCGGATGCACTGCCCGGCGCGGCTGGACTGCATGCCGCGGCCATGGTGGCGCAACCGCGCAAGGCGTATCTCCTGTTGCATGCGGACATCGATCTGGACGGTGGCGACGCGGCCGCGACGCGTGCCGCCATGCAAGCTGCGGAGTTGGTGGTGGCCATGACGGCTTTCAAACATGGTGCGCTCGACTACGCCCAGGTCTTGCTGCCGGTATCGCCGTTTACCGAAACCGCCGGCAGTTTCGTCAACGCCGAAGGTCGCCTCCAGAGTTTCCAGGGTGTCGTGCGTCCTCATATGGAGACTCGCCCGGCTTGGAAAGTGCTGCGCGTGCTCGGCAATTTGCTGGAGATCAACGGTTTCGACCAGGAAGACGTGGAGGCGGTGCGCGGTGAATGCCTGGGTGCCGCCGGCGATATTGCTTCGCGCCTGAACAATGCTATCGACGGCACAGCCGGAACTCTTTCCGCGGCGACCGCGGACGCGCCGGAACGCATCGGTGAAATTCCGATTTACCACGCGGATGTTCTCGTCCGGCATGCGAACTCCCTGCAGCAAACGCGCGATGCCGGGGTCGGGGTCGTGTACCTGCCCGGGTCGCTCATCGAAAAACTGGGTCTGGGTCAGTCCGACCGGGTCCGCGTTGTACAGAACGGCGCCGCAGTGGTGTTGCCGGTGCAGCGCGACGACCGTTTGCCGGCCAATTGTGTGCGAGTGCCGGGCGGCTGCCGCGAAACGGCCGCGCTCGGTCCCTTGTTCGGCACGCTGGCGCTGGAACGTGTCGCCAGCCAGGAAAAGGCGGTCGCATGAACGTCGATTTTCTGGTGCAGTACATCGGCGCCGACGGTGTGACGGCATTGTGGACGCTCGCCAAGATTATTGCGATCGTCCTGCCGATCACGCTCGGTGTAGCGTTCCTGACGCTGGCCGAACGCAAAGTGATCGGCTATATGCAGATCCGCATCGGGCCGAATCGTGTCGGCTATTGGGGCCTGCTGCAACCCTTTGCCGATGTTCTCAAATTGCTGGCCAAGGAAATCATTGTTCCTTCCGGGGCCAACAAGTTTCTGTTTGTGCTCGCACCAGTACTGGCCATCATGCCGGCGCTGGCGGCCTGGGCGGTTTTGCCGTTTGCGCCCGGCGTTGTTCTGGCAGATGTGAATGCGGGGCTGTTGTACATCATGGCCATCACCTCCATGGGTGTATATGGTGTGATCGTTGCCGGTTGGGCATCGAACTCAAAGTATGCGTTTCTGGGGGCCATGCGCTCGGCAGCCCAGATTGTGTCCTACGAAATTGCCATGGGATTCGCCCTGGTGTGCGTCCTGATGATCTCCGGAAGCTTGAACCTTTCCGCCATCGTCATGCAGCAGCAGTCGCAGTGGGGCTTGCTGGGCTGGAACCTGATCCCGCTGTTTCCGATGTTCCTGGTGTATTTCATCTCCGGTGTGGCGGAGACCAACCGCGCGCCATTCGACGTGGCAGAAGGCGAGTCAGAGATTGTCGCCGGCTTCCATGTGGAATATTCCGGCACCGCCTTTGCGGTATTTTTCCTGGCCGAGTACGCGAACATGATCCTGGTGTCTGCCCTGGCAGCCCTCATGTTCCTGGGCGGCTGGCTCTCGCCGGTGCCCTTTCTTCCCGACAGCGCGGTCTGGCTGGCGCTGAAAGTAGCATTCCTGCTGTTCTGTTTTCTGTGGTTTCGCGCGACCTTCCCGCGCTACCGTTACGACCAGATCATGCGCCTCGGATGGAAGGTGTTCATCCCCCTGACCATTGTCTGGTTGCTGCTGATCGGCGCCTTGATGCAGACGGCGTGGTGGCCATGGTGAGCACATCATGATCGAACGGCTTCGCGATTTCTTCCGCAGCTTCCTGCTCTTTGAGCTGGTCAAGGGGCTGGCGTTGACCGGGCGTTATTTCTTTGCCCGCAAGATCACAGTGCAGTTTCCCGAGGAGAAAACGCCCCAGTCCGGGCGCTTCCGGGGATTGCATGCGTTGCGCCGGTATCCGAACGGCGAGGAGCGCTGCATCGCCTGCAAATTGTGCGAGGCGGTGTGTCCGGCGCTGGCCATCACCATCGAGTCGGAAAAACGCGCTGACGGCACCCGGCGGACCACCCGTTACGACATCGACCTGACGAAATGCATTTTCTGCGGATTCTGCGAGGAATCCTGCCCGGTCGACTCGATCGT
>JBJXFN010000188.1:0-3207 GCA_046155535.1 Burkholderiales bacterium | reverse complement strand
TTTTGGGGCGTCATGGAGGAATACCGCTCTGCCAGTCGCGACCACTGTTGCTGGCTTTCCGGCGCCAGCGTGTCCCATTGTGTTTCCAGGGGGCTCAGTACGGACCGGGCCGCGGGACCCAGGTCCGACCACCGCGTGGCAGTCTGGGCGGCCACCTCTTCCGCCCACAGGACTGCCAGCAGGCACCCTGTCAGCGCGAATCTTGCCGCGGCGAATGAGAAGCGTTTTGTATCCAAGATTCGAAGCCGGGATCGATGTAGGCGTGGATCGGAAGTTCACCGGCAAGCAGCCCGGCCTCCAAGTCATCTTCATTCTGACCGGACAACTGCCAATAAATCAACCCGGTCAGGACGGCCACGACGATGGCGGCGGGCAGAATCAGACGTATGCCGAGCCCGGCTCCGAACAAACGCCAGATCGGCGGATGCGCGCCTATGGCGCCGGATTTTTCACGCCGCTCCGATGCGCGCATCAATGCTTTCCTGCGCGCGCTTTGCAGGCGCTCCAGTACGTCTGCCGGCAACGCCTCCAGGCGGTCATCGAGGCGCGCAACGATCTTGTGGGCGAGATCGTCTTCATTCATGGCTTGATTCCCTTGTCTTTCAAAAACGCTGCCAGGGTATGGGTGGCGCGCGAGCAATGGGTTTTCACGCTGCCTTCGGAACATCCCATGGCGGTGGCGGTTTCCGAGACATCCAACTCTTCCCAGTAACGCAACAAAAATGCCTGTCGTTGACGGGCGGGCAGTTTTTCCAATCCCTTTTCGATCAAACCTGCAATTTCCGCGCGCTCCAGGCGGTCGGCCGGTCCGTCTCCCTTGCCCCCGGGGCCTTCGGACTCGTAGTGCTCCAGCGGATCATAGTCCTCGTCTGCGTCGCGTGGCCGAAAGGAAGAAAACAGCGTTGTCCAGAACGAGCGGACTTTCTGGCGCCGGAAAAAATCGCGGATCGTGTTTTGTAGAATCCGCTGGAACAACAGGGGGAGTTCTGCGCTCGGGCGATCTGCATAATTGTCCGCCAGCTTGAGCATGGCATCCTGCACCACATCCAGCGCGGTGTGCCGGTCCCGCACCGCAAAGGCGGCTTGTTTGAAGGCCCTTCTCTCCACTTCCTGAAGGAAATTCGCCAATTCCTGTTGAGTAGCCAGATATTCCCCTTGGACTTCTTCTGATTTTCCATCCGCAATCGGTCTTTGGACAGGCCGGAATTATAGGGGAGACCCGCTGGGTTTGGTTCCGCGGCGGCGCGCAGGTAAAATGTCCCGGGCGAATCCATGCAAAGCGTAGACCTGACCAGCCATTTTCTGATCGCCATGCCAAACATGGTGGATCCCCACTTTGCCAAGTCGCTGACCTTTGTTTGCGAGCACAACGAGCAGGGTGCCATGGGCGTGGTGGTGAATCGGCCCACGGAGATGACCCTGACCAATTTGTTCGAGCAGATCAATGTAACGCTCGATGATCCGAAATTGGGAGGGCTTCCCGTTTATTTTGGCGGACCGGTGCAGGTGGACCGGGGATTTGTGCTGCATCGGCCGATCGGAGAGTGGCAATCCACGTTGTCGGTCAAAGGCGGGCTAGGCCTGACGACTTCCAAGGATATTCTGCAGGCTTTGGGCAATGGCAGCGGTCCAGGCCGGGACAATGTTCTGGTCTCTCTCGGTTATGCGGGCTGGGCGCCAGGGCAGTTGGAGCACGAACTGGGACAAAATGCGTGGCTCACCGTGCAGGCGGAGCCTTCAGTCATTTTTGAATTGCGCCCGGAACAACGGTTCGGCGCAGCGATGAGTCTGCTGGGGGTGAATCCTGCCAGTTTGTCGGAGCAGGCGGGGCATGCCTGAGGGCGCCCGGCTGGTTTGGTGTTGATCGAAGCCGGCCCGGGCGATAGGGTCTCGGGTGCAACCAATCACCCTTTGCGCGGTACGGTGCTGGCGTTTGACTTCGGTGAGAGGCGCATCGGGGTGGCAGTGGGGGAACTGGAAACCGGCATTGCCCACCCGGTGGAGACTATTGACGCGATCGCGAACGAGAGTAAATTCGCCCGCATTGCCTTGCTGATCCGCGAATGGCGCCCGGTGCTGCTGGTGGTCGGATTACCGCTGGCCATGGATGGGTCCGAACACAGAATGACAGGGCTGGCCCGGAAATTTGCCAACCGGTTGCGTGGGCGATTTGCCATCGAAACCTTTCTGGTTGATGAACGATTGACGTCGGCGGCAGCCGAAAGCGATGCGCGCAGCAGCGGGGTGAAGCGACGGAAGATCAAACAGCACGTGGATCCACTGGCGGCGCAACAAATACTCGACTCTTACTTCCGGGACAAACATGTCGTTGCCTGATGCCGAAAAACTTCTCCTGCGCCTGGCCGATGACATGCGCCCGCAGGTCGGCAAGGACACTCAGCTGGTTGGCATTCACACCGGAGGAGTGTGGCTGGCGGAACGCCTGAATCGGATATTGGATCTGGCGCGGCCTATTGGCACGATCGACGTGTCCTTCTACCGGGACGATTACGAGAGTCGTGGCCTGCATCCGTCCGTGAAATCTTCGCAAATGCCGTTGTCCGTGGACGATGCGGATGTCGTGCTGGTTGATGATGTGTTGTTTACCGGGCGCACCATCCGGGCTGCGTTGAACCAGCTATTCGACTACGGTCGCCCGCGGCGCGTCCGTCTGGCTGCACTCATTGACCGGGGCGGGCGTGAACTTCCGGTGGCGGCACAATTTGTCGGGGCCGAATTGTCGGTGCGTGATCATGAACAGATTGATCTGGTGCGCGACGAAGCCGGCCGGCTTGGCCTGAAGGTGGTGATGCGTGACGCCGGGGAGAGGCGATGAGTGTCGTGAACCCGCAACTCAATGCCAACGGCAGTTTGCATCACCTGTTGACGATCGAAGGCTTGCCGCGCGACATCCTGGTTCAGATACTGGATACCGCCCATTCGTTCATGTCGGTGGCAGAACGGGAGATCAAGAAAGTCCCGTTGCTGCGGGGGAAATCGGTTTTCAATCTGTTCTTTGAGCCCTCGACACGCACGCGAACCACATTCGAAATCGCTGCCAAGAGGCTCTCCGCGGATGTGATCAACCTCAATGTCGGGACCTCGTCGCACAGCAAGGGCGAGACATTGCTCGATACCGTGGCGAACCTGTCCGCGATGCACGCCGACATGTTCGTGGTCCGGCACGCACAAAGCGGCGCAGCGCAT
>JBJXFN010000128.1:0-15643 GCA_046155535.1 Burkholderiales bacterium | reverse complement strand
CGGGTTAACCGGTGGATTGGGGACGAATTGCAGGGTCAGTGCTTCCGGGCCTGCGTCGATGCGTGCGATTCCTAAAGGCTGCGACGCAATCCGCAGGCGATGCGTGTCGAGCAGGCATTTGACTGGTGCGGGAGGCAAACCAAATCGATCGATGAGTTCTTCCTGCATGTTTCCCAACTCTTCCTCGGATTCACAGTTGGCCAGGCGTTTGTACACCACCAGGCGCTCGTGGATATCGGGGCAGTAGTCTGCCGGGAGCAAGGCGGGGGAATGCAGGTTGATTTCGGTGCCGAGATTGAAATTGCCGGACAGTTCCGGTTCTTTTCCTGATTGGAGGGATTTGACGGCGGCGTTGAGCATGTCGGCATACAGATTGAATCCCACTTCCTGCATTTCGCCGCTCTGGGATTCGCCGAGTACTTCGCCTGCGCCGCGGATCTCCAGATCGTGCATGGCGAGAAAATAGCCGGAGCCGAGTTCTTCCATTGACTGGATGGCTTCCAGGCGTTTTTTCGCCAGGGCAGTGAGCGCGTCTTCCTCCGGTGTAAGCAGGTAGGCATAGGCCTGGTGGTGGGAGCGCCCGACACGACCGCGCAACTGGTGCAGTTGTGCGAGGCCGAACTTGTCGGCACGGTGGATGAGAATGGTGTTCGCGGTCGGCACGTCGATCCCGGTTTCGATGATCGTCGTGCAGAGCAGGATATTGAAGCGGGCCTGATAGAAATCGCGCATGACCAGTTCCAGTTCGCGCTCGGGCATTTGTCCATGGGCAACGCGGATTCTGGCTTCCGGCACTAACTTTGCCAGCCGGGTCTCCATGTTGGCGATGGTGTCGATTTCGTTGTGCAGGAAATAGACCTGGCCGCCGCGTTTCAATTCCCGCAACACTGCCTCGCGAATCAGCCCATCGCCCTGCGGTGAGACGAAGGTCTTGATCGCCAGGCGGCGTTGCGGCGCCGTGGCGATGACGGAGAAATCGCGCAAGCCTTCCAGGGACATGGCCAGCGTTCGCGGAATCGGCGTGGCGGTCAGTGTGAGCACATCGACTTCGGCGCGCAGAGCCTTGAGCTGTTCCTTTTGTCGCACGCCGAATCGATGTTCTTCGTCGATCATGACCAGTCCCAGATTCTTGAATTTGACACCGCGAGAAAGCAATTTGTGGGTGCCGATCGCGATGTCGATCCGGCCGTCGGCGAGGCCTTCGATTGCCGCACTGGTTTCCTTCGCGGAACGAAAGCGCGAAAGTTCGGCGATCTTGACCGGCCAGTCGGCGAATCGGTCCGAGAAGGTCTGGAAGTGCTGTTCGGCCAGCAGGGTGGTCGGCACCAGGACAGCCACTTGTTTGCCGTCGGAGACGGAAACGAAAGCGGCCCGCAAGGCGACTTCGGTTTTGCCGAAGCCCACGTCGCCGCAAATGAGGCGATCCATGGGCTTGCCCGTCTGCATGTCTTGGAGCACTGCTTCGATCGCGGCGGACTGGTCGGCGGTTTCCTCGAAGGGAAAGCCTTCGCGGAAAGCTTCGTAATCGTGCAATTTAATCTTGAAGCCGTAGCCTTTGCGTGCTGCGCGCTGGGCATACAGGTTCAGCAGTTCCGCCGCGGTGTCGCGGACCTGTTCGGCGGCCTTTCGTCGGGCCTTTTCCCACTGGCCGCTGCCGAGTTTGTGCAGCGGCGCCGCATCGTCGGCAAGGCCGCTGTAGCGGCTGATCACGGCAAGTTGCGAGACAGGCACGTAGAGTTTGTCGCCGCCGTCGTATTCCAGAGTGAGGAATTCGGTTTCCCCGTCGCCGAGGTCCATGCTGGCCAGGCCAAGATATCGACCGATGCCATGCTGGGCGTGGACCACCGGGTCGCCGACCCGGACTTCGGACAGATCGCGCAACATGCCTTCGGGGTTGCTGCGCTTGTCGCGCGAAGACCGGCTGCGTGCCTGGGAGGGATAGAGTTCGTTTTCCGTGACGAGGGCGATGCGGACGGAGGTGTCGATGAATCCCGAATGCAGCGGACCGACCGTGAGCATCAACGGATCCGATCCCCGGTCGAAGGACTCCCAGTCCTTGGCAAGTGCCGGCCGGATGCCGTAATCGTTCAACAGGCCGGACAGGGTTTCCCGGCGGCCCAGGCTTTCGGCGAGCAGGAGCACGCGGCCGCCAAACTCCTGAACAAAATTTGCCAGCGCCGCCACCGGATTGGCGGCACGCCGCTCCACCGCGACGCCCTGCAAAACCTGCGTCGGAGAGTCGGCGACCGAAAGGGAGACATCGTCGATGTCCACGCGCGCAAATTTCTTGAGGCCGGCGAAAAATTCATCTTCGCGCAGGAACAGATCGCCGGGCGGCAATAGGGGCCGGTCCGGGTCCCCTCGCAACAGCTTGAAGCGCGATTGGGTGTCTTCCCAGAACTGGCTGACACCATCGGTCACGCCGTGCTGCAGGCACAATAGCGTCGCCGCCGGCAGGTAATCGAACAGGCTGGCGGTCGTGTCAAAAAACAGCGGCAGGTAATATTCGATGCCGGCCGGCAGCAATCCCTGACTGATGTCCTTGTAGATACGGCTGCGGGATGGATCGCCCTCGAAGACTTCCCGGAAACGGCTGCGAAACCGGGTACGCGCGGTGTCGTCGGTGGGAAATTCCCGCGCTGGCAGGAGGCGCACATCATTGACTTTGTAAATGCTGCGCTGGGTATCGACGTCGGAGGTGCGGATGCTGTCGATTTCCTCATCGAGCAGATCGATCCGGTAAGGCAATGTGCTTCCCATGGGAAATAAATCGATCACGCTGCCGCGAAAACTGAATTCCCCGGGCGAGACCACCTGGCTGACATGGCTATAGCCGGCCAGCGCCAGTTGCCTGCGCAATTCATCCGCGGCCAGTGTTTCTCCCTGCTTCAGAAAAAAAGTGTGGCGGGCAAGGAAGGTCGTGGGTGGCAGGCGGTAAAGCGCGGTTGTCACCGGCACGACCGCAATGTCGAACGCGTTGTGGGTGATCTGGTAGAGCGTGGCCAACCGTTCCGAGATCAGATCCTGGTGCGGCGAGAAGCTGTCATAGGGCAGGGTTTCCCAGTCGGGAAGCAGGAAGACCCGTAATTCGGGCGCAAAGAAAACGATTTCCTGGCGCAGGCGTTCGGCGTCCTGCGCAGTGCCGGTAATCACCAGCAGGCGTTGCGGCGCGCGCGCCAGGGTGGCGAGCGCCAGCGCATCGGCGGAACCGTGCAGGGGCGGAAATTGGGTGCGTGCCCCGGGGGCGGCGCTGGGTGGGGGCAGTTGCAAGAGGTGGCTGCTTTTTGCGAAGTCGCGATTATAGGTTGTAACCCGGTCGGGCCACCGGCCGCGATGGCAATTGGTATTCAAGAGATTAACGAATGAGCACCTATTTTTGCGGCCGTGCATCAACAAGTTGAATAAAAGGAAGTTTGTTGCCTGAATGGACGGCTGCCTCGATAATCTCGCCTGTGCCAACTCCTAAATATTTTGCACTGATCCCTGCAGCCGGCACCGGTTCGCGGATCGGCGAGGACCGCCCAAAACAATATCTGGCACTGAATCAGCGGCCGATGCTGCATTACGCAATTGCCCGATTCTGCAATCATCCCGGGATCGCCAGAACCAGCGTTGTTCTGGGTCTCGACGACACTTGGTTTTCCGGATTCGACTGGTCGCCGTTCTCGAAAAATCTCGACGTCCTGCGCTGCGGAGGGGCGACGCGTGCGCAAAGCGTGCTGAACGGGCTCTCGGCGCTGGCACCGACCGTGGACGAGAACGATTGGATTTTGGTCCACGACGCGGCCCGGCCTTGTCTTTCCGATGCCATGATCGACACTCTGATCCGGAATCTCGGCGTCGATGCCATCGGAGGGTTGTTGGCGCTCCCTGTGTCGGATACGCTCAAACGGGGGGACAAAGAGCGCGTCATCGCCACCGAGCCACGGGAAAAATTCTGGCTTGCGCAAACGCCGCAGATGTTTCGGTTCGGGTTGTTATGGCGTGCGCTGCGCGCGGCCGATCTGGAAAACGTGACGGATGAGGCCTCTGCGGTGGAAATGATGGGCCTGCGACCGAAACTGGTGGTGTCGGATGCCAGCAATCTTAAAGTGACCCACCGAAGCGATCTGGCGCTGGCCGAAATGCTGCTCCGGCATTCGAAAGGAAAATGAAATGATGCGCGTGGGACAGGGATTCGATGTGCACGCTCTGGTGGTGAACAGGCCATTGATCATCGGGGGCGTACACATTCCTTGGGAGAAAGGGCTCGAGGGACATTCCGACGCCGATGTGCTGCTGCACGCGATTTGTGATGCGTTGCTCGGCGCAGCGGGCCTGGGGGACATCGGAAGCCATTTTCCGGACAACGATCCGAAGTACCGCGGCGCCGACAGCAGGAAGCTTCTTGGCCATGTCGCCGACCTGTTGGCGAGTCACGGGCTTGCAGTGGTCAACGTGGATGCCACCATCATCGCGCAAGCGCCAAGAATGGCGCCTCATATCGCGCAGATGCGAAGCCATATCGCAGCCGACCTGAAAATCGAGCTGGCCTGTGTCAATGTCAAAGCCAAGACCACCGAACGGCTGGGGTTCACCGGCCGCGGCGAAGGCATTGCGGCCGAAGCCATCGCCTTGCTGGAAGGACGTCGGTAATCTTGACCTCATCCGTGCAGCGCAGAACGAAAATTCCATGGAACAGGATGTCGATGTCCTGATCGTCGGGGGTGGCATCAACGGTGCCGGCATTGCTCGCGAAGCGGCGGGCCGCGGCCTGCGCGTCGCGCTTTGCGAGCGGGGGGACTTCGGCGGCGAAACGTCGAGTGCGAGCAGCAAACTGATTCACGGCGGGCTGCGCTATCTGGAGAAGAACCAGTTCCGCCTGGTTCAGGAATCCTTGCGCGAACGGGAAATTCTGTTACGCACCGCAGGACATCTGGTGCGACCGCTGCGCTTCGTGTTGCCGCATCAGCCGGACTTGCGCCCGGCCTGGATGATCCGTGCCGGTCTTTGGCTCTATGACTGCCTGGGCGGCCGGCGAACGCTGCCCGGCAGCCGCAGAGAGAATCTCCGGCGGCCGCCTTTTGACAAGGCGTTGCAAGCCCAATATCGCACCGGTTTTTCCTATTCGGATTGCAGCGTGGACGACTCGCGATTGGTCATCGCGATTCTGCGCGCGGCCCGGCAATCGGGCGCGCGCATCCTTCCGCGCACGGCGTGCGTCGGGTTGTCACCAGAGAAAGGCGGTTGGCGTGCCCGGCTGCGTACGCAGGCGGACACGCTCACGGAACTGCGTGCGCGCACCATCGTGAATGCCACCGGCCCGTGGGTCAGGCAATTTCTGAATGAAGTCGCCTTGCTGCCGGGGGGGGCGAACGTAAAACTGGTCAAAGGCAGCCATGTTGTGGTGCCCAGAAAGTTGGCCGGAGACCATGCTTACATTCTCCAGCACAGTGACAAGAGAATCATTTTTCTGATTCCCTATCAAGGAATGTTTACGCTGATCGGCACGACCGAGTCCGCGATTGCGCTGCCGGCGTCGGGGATGCACGTATCCGAACAGGAGTGCGACTACCTGCTGGAGGCCGCCAATCGTTATCTGGCCCATCCGGTGCAACGCGAGGATATCGTCTGGCGTTACGCGGGTTTGCGGGCGTTGCATGACGAGGGCGGTGACAATCTGTCGGCAATCTCGCGAGACTATTTTCTCCAGAGACAGACGGCTGCCGATGGCGCGGTGATGCTTTCGGTGTTTGGCGGAAAAATCACCACCCATCGAAAATTGGCCGAGCAGGTATTGCAAAAGCTGGGGTTGGCTGGCGCGACGCAGAACCAGTTTTGCACCGACACCCTGCCACTGCCGGGTTGCTCGGGGCAGGATTTCGATGCCTTGCAATGTCTCGCGCAGGTGACGCAGTGCTATCCGGGGCTGCCAGTGCCGCTCATCGAAGGTGTCGTGCGACGTCATGGCCTGTACGCGACAGAAGTGCTGGGGAAAGCGGACTCCACGACGGCCCTGGGCAAGAATTTCGGCGCCGGTCTGTCGGCGCGCGAGATCGACTATTTCCTCGAACAGGAATGGGCGAGTACGGCAGAGGACGTGTTGTGGCGGCGAAGCAAGACCGGTTTGTTCTTGAGCGAGGCCGAGCAAACTGCGGTGGCAGATTACATCCGACAGAAAACCGGCTAAGTACGCCGGCTGGTCAACGCATGAACGGGGTGAGAAGTTGGGCTTCCCCGGGGCGTGCGCCCAGATAGCCCTGGTAGGCCTCGCAACCGATGGCCCGCAAAAACTCGAACTGCCCCTGGGTTTCCACGCCTTCGGCCACCACGACCATGCGAAGACTCTTCGCCAGATTGATGATGGCCTGCACGATCGCGGAGTCATTCAGGTCACCGGGTAGATCCTCGATGAAACTGCTGTCGATCTTGAGTTTGTCGATCGGAAAACGCTTGAGGTAGTTCAGGCTGGAATACCCGGTGCCAAAATCGTCGATCGCAAGCCGGACGCCCATTTCGTGCAGTTGAGCCAGGGTGCGGGCCGCTTCCCTGGCATCCTGAATAATGGCGTTTTCGGTAATTTCGATTTCCAGATACGACGACGGGATGCCGTGGCGCGCAAGCGCTGCTCCAACACTCTGTGCAAGGCTGGCGCGCTGAAATTGAATCATCGAGACATTGATGGAAATCGGCGCCACGGAAATTCCGGCCTGAAGCCAGGCCTTGATCTGGGCACAGGCGGCATCCAGCACCCACTCACCGAGCAGATGAATGATGTCGGATTCCTCGGCCAGCGCGACGAAGTTCTCCGGATAGAGCAGTCCGTGTTCCGGATGCTGCCAGCGTACCAGCGCCTCGGCGGCAATCAGTTGATTGTCGCGGATGCGCAACTGCGGCTGGAAATGGAGGCGCAATTCGTTGCCCTCGATGGCCCGGCGCAGTTGATTGGCAAGAAACAGGCGCTCCGCAATCGGGGCTGCGAGATCCGAGCGGAAGAATTCGAAACGATTGCGGCCGCCTTTTTTCGCGTGATACATCGCGGAATCCGCATGGCGGATCAGATCGTCCATCGTCTGCCCGTCATCCGGATAAACGCTGATGCCCACACTGGCGGACATGGCCACTTCATGACTTTCAAGTACGAAGGACTCCTCGAAAGTGGACAGCACCTTGGCCGCGACCAGCGCCGCTTCGGCCGGGTCGCGCAGCGCCGAGAGCACGATCAGATACTCGTCGCCGGCATGCCGGCACACCGTGTCCGTTTCGCGAACGCAACCGCGCAGCCTGGCTGCCACGGTCTGCAGCAGCACATCGCCCGCCCGGTGGCCATAAGTGTCATTGACCTCCTTGAAGCGATCCAGATCGATGAACAACAAGGCGACTCGGGACTGCATGCGCTTGGCGGCAGCCAGAGCCTGCTGCAAGCGGTCCTGGAACAGGGTTCGATTCGGCAATCCGGTGAGCAAGTCATGATGGGCGAGGAAGCGCACGCGGGCATCGGTATCCTTGCGTCGGGAGACATCCTCGGTGACGAACAGCACCTTGATGGGCTCGCCTTCAAGATCCAGCAGCGCATCGCCCTTGGTGCGCAACCAGCGCTCACTGCCATCCCCGAGGATCACGCGGTATTCAACATCCAGATTTCCAGTGCCGCTGACGCACTCCTCCAGCGCCTGCTTGAAGCGCGGACGATCTTCCGCATGGATGGGTTCCAGCAGACTTTCCAACGGCATCTCCGATCCGTCGCTGCGGATGCCGAACAAGCGGATGCTCATGTCGGAAGAGCGGACCAACCCACTGTGCACTTCGTATTCAGAGGTGCCGATTTCGGCGAACGCCAGGGCGAGTTTCTCGCGGTCCAGGCTGGCTTTGAGTGCCTCCAGCGTGGTGCGGTTGAGTTTTTGCAGGTCGCGCAGCTTTTCGCTGGCAACCTGCAATTCGGCGCTTTCGGCCTTCAGTCTGACGTTGGCCGCGTCCAGTCGCCGTTCGGCCAGAACAAGTTCGCTTTCGAGCTGCGCGATCCGTTTTGTGGCGCTGATCGTGGATTTTCCGGTTCCCGGCACTTTCGACGACACTGCTGCGTCGCCCGCGGGACGGTGGGAAATTTTCTTTTTGGGGGCACTCACGATTTCCTGTCCATAATGGTCGGGGAAACCGCATGGTCCCGCTGCAAGCGGAGGCGGTGGCCGGAAAATTCCCCGTACGCGAAGTGTCTTGTTCTCATGCAGTTGCCCGCATTCTGAGCGAATTCGGCACGCCGGGCAACGCATCCGGCAGAATCCGGGTCCCGGAAGCCTTCTGGCGCCACGACAACGGAATGGCCCCGGATTTCAGAAATTGACGTTATTGCCACCTTTGAGTTGAAGAATCCGGCGGGCATCATCGGGGGTGGCGATTTCCAGCCCCAGTTCCTCGAGGATTCTGCGAATTTTTGAGACCTGGTCTGCGTTGGTGGGGGCAAGCTGTCCCTTGCCGATCCACAGACTGTCCTCCAGACCGACCCGGACGTTGCCGCCCATGACCGCGGATTGTGTGGCGATGTACATCTGGTTGCGTCCGCCTCCGAGCACGGACCACTGGTATTGGTCGCCAAACAGCCGGTCGGCCGTGCGGCGCATGTGCATCACGTCTTCCGGATGCGGGCCGATGCCCCCGCGAATGCCGAATACCGACTGGATGAACAGCGGCGGCTTGACCAGTCCGCGATCGAGAAAATGCGCCGCCGTATAAAGATGGCCGATGTCGTAACACTCAATTTCAAACCGGGTGTCGTTGTGGCTGCACGATTGCAGGATATGGGCAATGTCCTTGAAGGTGTTTTTGAAGATGCGGTCGTCGGAGCCGGCGAGGTAGTGTTTTTCCCAATCGTGTTTCCATTCCTTGACGCGCGGAATCATTTCATAGAGCCCGAAATTCATCGAGCCCATGTTCAGCGAGGCGATTTCCGGCTTGAGCTGCAAGGCCGGTTGCAGGCGATCCTCGATGGTCATGGTCGGCGCGCCGCCGGTGGTCAGGTTGATCACCACATTCGAGGCGGCTTTGATTTGCGGCAGGAATTGCAGGAACATCTTCGGGTCCTGTGTCGGGCGTCCGTCCGACGGCTCCCTCGCATGAAGGTGCACAACCGCGGCGCCGGCGCGCGCGGCGCCGATCGCCGCTTCGGCAATCTGGGCCGGGGTGATCGGCAGATGCGGCGACATCGACGGCGTGTGAATCGCGCCGGTCACGGCGCAGGTGATGATGACTTTTTTCTCGGGCATGTCCTGTGTCTCCTGGAAGGTCGAATGGTACTGAATGGCACGCGAATCCCGCGCCCGTTTCAGCGGTCTGGTTCGTTCATCTTTTTTTTGTGCGCGATGAGCGCCATCAGGCGCCGGTCACGCCAGGCTTCGCGTTCTGAATGGCGCTCCGCGGGCATTTGCGAGCGGCGCTCCTTGTCGACCCTGGCGATGAGCGCCGGGTCCCATGGCGCAAGACGCACGTCCTTCATCATGCCGTGCAGGACCGGGCCGTAGCGTTGCGCGTAGTCTGGAACGCCGCCGGGCGCATTCAGATCGATGGTCTCGAAGGGGCCCATGAAGGACCAGCGCAGCCCCAAACCGTCCCGGATCGTCTTGTCCAGGTCTTCCACGGAGACGTAGTCCTCGCCGACCAGCCGCCACGCTTCGAGAAGCAGCGCCGCCTGCAGGCGGTTGAGGATGAATCCCTCGACTTCACGTTTTACCGTGATCGGAACCTGACCGACACGCTGGTGAAGATCGCGCGTGCGCTCCACCACCGAGGCGTCGGTCCACGGCGCGGGGGAAATTTCGACGACCGGGACGATGTGCGGCGGATTGACCGGATGCGCAACGATGCAGCGGTGGCGGCCCTTCAGCCCTTCGCTGAATCGCGAGGTCTGGATGGTGGAAGTGGAACTGGCGAGGATGCAGTGCGCCGGTGCCGCGGCATCGAGTTGGCGATAGACCTCGCGCTTGACTTCCAGTTTTTCCGACGTGTTTTCCTGCACGTAGTCCGCGTCGCGCACGGCATCCGCCAGGATTGCGACCGCAGTAATGCGTTGCATGACTTTTCCCGGATCTTCCGATATCAGATTGGACTGCCGCAGCTCTCGAAGGCCGTCTGCGATCAGGGCGAGGGCTTGTTGTGCAGCGCCGGGCGCATTGTCGAAGAGCTTGACCGGATGTCCTGCGCGGGCGAATACCATGGCCCATGCGCGTCCGATCAACCCGGTTCCGATGACCGCTACTTTTTCCATGAATGGTATTCCCCGTCAAAAATTGGATTCAAGGTCAACCGAGCATTTCGACACCGGCACATACCGAGATCGCCTGCCCGGTCACGTGTTTTCCGGCGTCGCTCGCCAGGTACAAGGCCATGTTCGCGATGTCGTAGGGGCTCACCATGGTGTGCATCGATACCCGGTCGAGGGAGATTTTTTTCTGCTCTTCGAAACTGATTCCGGTGGCGCGCGCCTTCGCGTCGATCACCCCGTTGATGCGCTCACCCTCCACCACGCCCGGCTGAATGGCGTTAACCCTGACCCCATCGGGCCCGGCTTCCATGGACAGGCTCTTGCTGAAGCCCACCACGCCCCATTTGGCGGCCGCGTAAGGACTGCGGTAGGGAAATCCAAGGCGGCCGGCTGCGGAGGAGAGATTGATGATGGACCCGCCACCAGCGGCCTTGATCATCGGCATCGCGCGTCGCGTGCAATAGAACATGCCGTTCAGATCGATGGCGATGCAGCGTTCCCAGTCTTCGACGGCGATGTCTTCAACCTTGCCGGTCGGGCCCGCGATGCCGGCGTTGTTGATCAAACAATCCAGTCCGCCCAGTTGGCGTTTCACGTCGGCAAACATCCTGTCCACGTCCGCGAGGCTCGAGACGTCAGCCAGCGAGGTGCTGACGCCGGGAAAGGCTGCGGTGGTTTCGTTGAGCGCCGCCTGCGTAATGTCGCAGATATGCACGAGGGCGCCAGCCTGGTGGAACACTTCGGTCATCGCTCGGCCGATACCGGCCGCGCCGGCGGTGATCAGCACGCGCCTTCCCTTCAAACTGACTTCCATGACAGCCCCCCCGGCAATCCAGTTTTTGTCCACAGCAACCCGCAGAAAGGTTGAAACACGCGGGTTTGCACAGTATGCCTGTCCGGCCGGTCGCCACCGCCGGTGACGCCGGCGGGTTGTGCTCCGAGTCTCGGAAAGCAGCGAATTCTAACAACTAACTTCGCAGGCCTTAGTTCGGATAAAATTTTGCGGCCGTGCGCATGGCCTTTATCCCTATAACCTGCCAGTCATTTCCATTCCGGACTTTTCTTGAACATCCTTGCGCTGGACACCTCCACCGAACAGTGCTCGGTCGCGCTGTTAAGGGGCGATCAGACGACCCGCCGATCCCTGCATGCCGGCCAGCGCCACTCGACAATGATTCTGCCAATGGTCCGGGAGGTGCTGGAAGAGGCGAAATTGACACTCGCGCACCTGTCCGGCATTGCTTTTGGCGCGGGCCCGGGCTCCTTCACCGGATTGCGCATTGCCTGCGGCGTGGCGCAGGGACTGGCATTCGGTGCAGGCATCGGTGTTGCCCCAATCGGAACGTTGCGCGCCCTGGCCGAAGCGGCGCGGGGCGCGCGCGTCATTGCCTGCCTCGATGCGCGGATGGGCGAGATTTATCATGCAGCGTACCAGTTGGGCCCGGAGGGCTGGCAGGAGATTTCCGCACCCATCGTCTGCGCGGCGGACCAGGCCCCAATCCTTCCAGGTGGCAACTGGACAGGGTGCGGCAGCGGTTTCCGACTTTATGCAGAGGTGCTGGAGCGGCGTTACGCGGGACAACTGGAGGCCACACGCCCAGACCTGTTGCCAGACGCGCGCGAGATTGCGAGGCTCGCTTTGCCGGTGTTTCGGGCTGGCGCCGGCTGCGCCGCCGAACTGGCGAGCCCGCTGTACGTACGGAACAACGTGGCCCTCAAATCCGTCGAGCCGCCAGGATGAGTGCTTGTCTGGAATTTCCTTCGTCATTGCGCCCAATGGATGCCGTCGATCTCGATCGGGTGATGGAGATCGAACCGACGCTGTATTCGCATCCCTGGACACGCGGCAATTTTGATGATTCCCTCCGGGCCGGCTATGCCTGTTGGGTGGCGCAGTGCGGAACAGTCCTGGCTGGTTATGGCGTATTGATGATGGGCGCCGGGGAGGCACACCTGCTGAACCTGAGCGTGGCCGGTGCCTGGCAGGGGCGCGGACTGGGGCGGGCACTGCTCGAAAAATTTGTAGGCGTTGCCCGGGTGGGTGATGCGGCGCAGATGTTTTTGGAGGTGAGACCGTCCAACGCCGGCGCACGCAGGCTTTATGCGGCCTTCGGTTTCCGGGAAATGACCATACGCCGCGGATATTATCCTGCCGGACGTGGAAGGGAGGACGCGATTCTCATGGGGTTGTCCCTGTGAGTCGGCGCGCGCAGATTCTGGCGGAACTCGAACTGAGCCCCGTTTATGTCCGTCGCAACCAAAAAACGGACGGCGTTTCTGTCGTTCAACCGTCGCGTGAAGGGACAACGGCGCCGACGTCTCGCGATCGTGGCCGGGTGGAAACGATGGACTGGTTGCAGCTCAAGGCAGCGGTGGTTGCTTGTACCCGGTGCGTTTTGCACAAGGATCGCCGACAGACGGTGTTTGGCGTCGGGGATGAGCAGGCGGAATGGCTGTTTGTCGGAGAGGGACCGGGCGCCGAAGAGGATGCGCGGGGCGAGCCCTTTGTGGGCCAGGCGGGCAAGCTGCTCGACAACATGCTCGGTGCCATCGCACTAAAGCGCGGGGCAAATGTTTACATCGCCAATGTCGTCAAGTGCCGGCCGCCGGGAAACCGCACGCCCCTGCCGGAAGAGGCCCAGGCCTGCGAAGGATTTCTGGCCGGGCAGATCGCGCTGATCCGTCCGCGATTGATTGTGGCACTAGGCAAGGTTGCCGCCCGGAATCTGCTGGGCAGTGAAGGCACCATTGCCAGCCTGCGCGGCCGGCTTCATCAGTATCGCGATACCCCGTTGATTGTGACCTACCATCCGGCTTATTTGTTGCGCAATCTGACCGACAAGGCACGTGCTTGGGAAGATTTGTGTTTCGCGGTGGAAACCATGCGGGCATTGAAAGCGTCTGTGCCCGCCCCCAGTTGATGCCGGCGTCCAACCTATTTTCGGAGTCCCTCATGAGAAGATCGATGGTGTGGCAGGCAATGGCGTTGTTGCTGGTGCTGCTGCCCGGCTGCGGTTACAACACCTTGCAGTCCCAGGACGAAGGCATCAAGGCCGCCTGGGGCGAAGTGCTTAACCAGTATCAGCGGCGAGCGGATCTGGTGCCCAATCTGGTGGAGACGGTCAAGGGGTTTGCCGCACAGGAAAAAGAGGTGTTGTTGGGCGTCACCAATGCCCGTGCCGCAGTCGGCGGTATCCAGGCCACGCCGGAGTTGGTCAACGATCCCGCGGCGTTTTCGAAATTTATCGCGGCCCAGGGCGCCATGACTTCGGCTTTGTCGCGGTTGCTGGTGGTCGCGGAAAACTATCCGCAACTGAAATCCGATGCCAATTTCCGCGATCTGCAGGCGCAACTCGAAGGCACCGAGAACCGAATTGCAGTGGCCCGGCAGCGCTATATCCAATCGGTGCGAGAGTACAACGTCACGGTGCGTTCCTTTCCGTCCAATCTTACAGCGCAACTATTTGGCCACCAGGTCAAGCCGACGTTCACGGTGGAAAACGAAAAGGCGATCGCCAGCCCGCCCAAGGTCGAGTTCGAGCGCGCGGCGCCTGCCGTGAAGCCCTAGCCCGGATGTTTCGCCTAACCGCTTCCGGATCCACAAAATCTTGACTGCAAATAACAGACGTCACGCACGTTCCGCGCAAAACAATTTGGCATCGGCGCGACGCGGTTCCCGGCTTTTACAGGACGGCCATATCGGGCGGGCCCGTCTGGCCCATGGAACGCTCCATGGGATGTGCTGGTCGAGCCCGACCTGTCTCGGCCGGATCAACCCGGAACTCGGCGCCCTGATGAAATATCCGGGCTAGCCGAATGGGCCAGTCGTTTTGCCTGGTGCTGCTGACCGCCTTCGGGCTGGGCTGCGCAACCGGCGTTTCCGCCGAAGAGCGGTCGCTACCGGTCTTGTCCGGTCGTGTGGTGGACGAAACTGGCACGCTCTCGGACATACAGAAGCAGGCGCTGGAAGCCAGGCTGGCAGCATTCGAAACTGCCAAAGGCAGCCAGATAGCCATCTTGATTACGGGTACTACGTTTCCGGAGGCTATCGAGTCGTTCAGTCTGCGGGTCGCAGAGGCCTGGAAGATCGGCCGCAAAGAGGTGGACGATGGATTGCTCATCACCATTGCAAAGACCGACCAGGCGATGCGATTGGAAGTGGGGTATGGCCTCGAAGGCGTGATCCCCGATGCACTGGCCCGACGTCTGATCGATGAAGTATTTGTGCCGGCATTTCGCGCCGGGGATTTCACGTCAGGACTCAATGAAGGGCTCGACCGGCTGCTGCGCGTGATCGACGGCGAGGTGTTGCCGGCACCAGGCGCCATGCCCCCTCGGCCCGGCAGCGGGGATCTGCGTTCCCTGGAAACCTACTTCGTACTGTTCATGGCCATCGTCTTTGCCCTGGGTGGCGCCTTGCGTGCCGCGATCGGGCGCCTGCCCGCGCCCGGGCTGATTGGGGCAGGGTGCGGGTTTCTTGCCTGGTTGATTGCGGCTCCGGTTGTCGTTGCGTTGGGAGTCGGCCTTGTGGGTTTTCTGCTGGTGTTGTTGGGCGGTGGCGGGCGCGGCTGGGGCGGCGGCCAGGGCCGTGGCGGCTTCGGGGGCGGTATCGGCGGCGGTGGATTTCGCGGGGGCGGTGGCGGTTTTGGTGGTGGCGGTGCCTCGGGACGCTGGTGAGATGTCCGTGACTCGCTGGATGCATCATCTGGGTTTTCCGCGCTGGCGCGCGGTAAAACTGCTTCCGGCCGCCAGCCTGGCGCGCATCGAGCAGGCCGTGGCGGCATCGGAGTCCAGGCATGCCGGACAAATCCGGGTGGTGGTGGAGCCGGCATTGGACACACACGCCCTGTTTCACGGCCAGACGGCGCAGGAGAGGGCGGTGGAAGTGTTTTCCGCCCTTCGAGTCTGGGACACCCCGGACAACTCCGGCGTGCTGATTTACCTCCTGTTGGCCGATCGGGATGTCGAAATTCTTGCCGACCGCGGCATCCATGCATCTGTGGGTCAGGCTGCCTGGGAGGCCATCTGCCGGGAAATGGAAGCGGATTTTCGAGCCGGACGGTTCGAAGCAGGAATTCTGGCCGGCGTTTCGCGCGTCTCGGCGTTGCTGTTGCGATTTTCTCCGCGGTCCGGTGATTGTACCAATGCGCTGCCAAACCGGCCGCTGATCCTGTAGACCTCCGCCGATGTCCGCTCGCGGTGTCGCGAACGGGGGCCGCGCTATGACTGACTTTGATCCTGATCGTGCCAGTGCCGGCGCGTCAACACGTACATGGTGCCCGAGATCAACAGGCCAAACGCGATGATGATGGTATTCATCGACAGATTGGCCTTGATCATCACGGCGTAGATGCCGAGCATGACCAGGATGGAAAGGTTCTCGTTGAAATTCTGCACGGCGATGGAGTG
>JBJXFN010000187.1:0-3314 GCA_046155535.1 Burkholderiales bacterium | reverse complement strand
GTTGCGCGTTCGATTGCTCCGCGAGTTCCTGCTCACGCAGGGTCTTGTCGTAGAACTCGGTATGGCAACTGATCGAAATATCGCAGGAAACCGTAATGCCTCGCCGATCTCCTTCCCACTCGTAAATCTTGTGCCGGTTGTTGGCTCTCGCGGGCTCGCCATGCCGGGCTGTCAGGTGCGCGAGGATGCTCTTCAATTCGTTTGTTCCCACACTCACGTAGGCGCCGCTGACGAAACTCCCCTTATGGAAGTGGTAACTGATGCGCCGGACCTCGATGCCGGCGAAAAACGGGCGATCCGACAATCGCCGGAAATATCCGGAATCGCCCGTTTCGGTGATCGCGCGCAAGGTGCTGCGATGGGTTTCCAGTGATGCGCCCCATTCGATGCCGAGAAAATCCGCAGGTTCGTTTTGCATGGCGTTGGCGGTTGCGGGTAATACGACCGCGATCAACGCACGGAGCATCCATCTTGCTGCGAGTGTCACTGCTGCCTCCTTGAATGGGTTTTCACGGGGAAGTTTACAGGGAGTGCCGCAGCCGTGCCGCCTCTGGCTGTGCGCAAACGTGAAATGCCCAATACTATGGGTCAAAGAGCGCGTGCGGACCCGGCGATGCGGATCGAGGTGCGAAAGGGGACAGGGGAGCATTACCATGCAAATCATCGATGCCCAGATTCACCTCTGGGGAAGCGGACTGCCAAGCAATCTGGCGCACCGCCAGGTCACCTCGTTCACCACGGCGGAGGCGATCGCCCTGATGGACGAAGGCGGTGTCGATGCCGCCATCATTCATCCGCCGGGTTGGGATCCGGGTGCAGATGCCATGGCGTTCGCGGCGGTGCGGGATCATCCGGGACGCTTCGCGATCATGGGCACGCTGCCTCTCGATCGCCCGGATTCCCGGTTGCGGGTCGCGACCTGGCGGGAACAACCCGGGATGCTGGGACTGCGGTATCTGTTTCTCGGAGAGCCCGCGCGTATCCGCTTGCGGGATGGTTCGCTGGACTGGTTGTGGTCGGAGGCCGAACGTTCCGGTGTGCCGATTGCGGTGCTGGCGACCGATGCGTTGCGCGAGATCGGGCTGATCGCCGCGCGGCATCCGGGCTTGCGTTTGACTATCGATCATCTGGGTGGCCGGGGCGGCAACACCACTTTGAAGGATGCCGCCGCCATGGTTCACATGCCAGAACTCCTGTCGCTGGCGAAGTACCTCAACGTCGCGGTGAAGGCGACGGGCGCCCCGGGATATTCCAGCGAACAGTATCCGTTTCCGGCAATGCAGCTCTACTTGCGGCAGATTTATGATGCCTTTGGTCCGCACCGCACGTTCTGGGGTACGGACATCACCAAAATGCGAATCTCCTGGCGCCAGTGCGTGACCATGTTTACCGAAGAACTGCCCTGGCTTCGCGAGGAAGACAAGCCTCTTGTCATGGGGAAGGCGATTTGTGCGTGGTGGGGCTGGGACAGGGCCGGTTGACGTGCCGCCAGGGCAACCGCAAATCCCTCGTCTTCGGGCAAGGGCCGTTCACCGATTATTCAAAAACCTGCAATTCGGCCACAGATCACAGAGGACACAGAGAGAATCAAGAGGCTGAGACTGCGCGCTGCAATCACCAAACGGGTGAGATTCAAAATGATATGAATTTTTGATTTTCCTCTGTGAACTCTGCGATCTCTGTGGCAAACAGTTTTTATCCCTGGTTTATTCGCGTTGGATTTGCTCGTCGAACATCACCAGAGTGTGCCCCTCTATGCCTTCGCGCGGCACAAATTCTCTGAAGCGTGCCGGGTTCCGGAATCCGTATGCGGCATGAAGAGCGCGCGGCCGTCTGCGCGCGCATCGAAACACTTGCGCAGCAATAACTTTGCAGGCTGCATTTCCTTCAAATAAAGCCACCGATGCGTCGTGGCGGTTGGACGTTCTGGACTTCATGCTGGGCTGCCTTGCGCTTTACGTGGTGCCCGGAATATTTACTAACAGATTGTTTATTTGAAAAAAAGATGGACTCTTCTGGTTCCGCGTGGCCCCTTTTTTTGAATTGAATTTTGAATTTTGAATTCTGAATTCAGAATGCTAAAATGCGCGCCGGATCTTTCCTACCGGTTCCCGTTTCCATGCGTTCTCTTCCGGCCCAACCCACTCTGGTCGATCAGGCATACGAAGCCATTCTGTCGGATATCTCCGCAGGGAAATTCGGCACCGACAGCCGGCTTATCCAGGAAGAACTCGCGCAGTCGCTGGGGGTGTCCCGCCAGCCTGTGCAACAGGCGCTGATGTTGTTGCGCAATCACGGCATCTTGCGCGATGCGCCCGGCCGCGGCCTGATGCTGGCGCCTCTGGATCCGGAATTCGTTCGCAACCTCTACGAAGTGCGCGGAATGCTCGACGGCCTGGCCAGCAGCAAGGCCGCGGAGCGCGGTAGTGAATCCGCGAAAAAGGAGGGACCGGGTTTCATCGCCCGCGGGCGCGAGGCGGTGGCGAGTCGCTCGATTGCCAGAATGATCGCGACCGACATGGATTTTCATTTCTTTCTCTACGGCCTGTCGGGCAATCCGCTGATCGCGGAGACCAGCACCGCGCACTGGAGTTACCTGCGCCGTGTCATGGGCGAAGTGCTGTTGCACGGCGAAACGCCCGCGGAAATCTGGGACCAGCACGAGAGGATTTTGCAGGCGGTAATTGCCGGAGATCCGAGGGAGGCCGAACGCATTGCGCGCCTGCATATTTCCGAGGCCTCGGAAAAGATCACAGCCGGCCTGCTCAACCGCCCGAAGGTGGAGAACATCGCGGTTGGCTCGCGCCGCTCGCGAAACTGACGGATCAAAGTGGCGGACGAAATAAAAAAGCCAAGCGCAAGAGATCAACGCGACAGATCGACGGTCCGCGGCTGCGGGTGTGCCAGCGTCGACCTTGCCAGACCGAATCCGGGAGCGCGTCGCACCACGACGGGCGCCCGCACCGTTGTCTATGGGGGTCTTCTCCCTCAGTCGTTTGCGGGCTGCAGGACATTGCGGCCCGCTTTTTTCCGGTGCACTGCGCACGGAAGAAGCGAGATTCGCCGGCAGACGCCGAACCGACGCACGCAAGGCGATCTGCGTGTCGTTGCCAGACACCAAAACCGGTGTTCTCTGCCGGCGTAACAATTTTCATCGAACGTGAATCAGGAATACAGGATGGACGCCTCGAAATACGGAACGCTCTACGATTCCCTTCTGCGCACCACGGCCAAACACGGCCATCGACCGGCCTATGCCGTGCCGCCGATGGCTGGCCGCTCCTACCATCCGGGCGGATGGGAAATTACCTATG
>JBJXFN010000018.1:0-3425 GCA_046155535.1 Burkholderiales bacterium | reverse complement strand
CGCTGTTCGGCGTAGGTTTTGTCGTCCACTTCGAAGGTCGGCGAACTTTCCGTGCCGTCCATGGTGGTAACCGTCAGCGTGTGACGTCCCGGTGAAAGCGAAAGCGGCAGGCCAACGATCGCATGCCAGGTGTCGAATTGACGCGCCACCAGCACGCGATTGCCCTGGAATTCCACGCGCGGGGCAGCCTCCGCGGCGGAGCCGACGGCAACAATTGCGATGCCTCCAGGGACGGACTCGGGCTCGGGAAGTTCGGCGAAGACCTGTGCCGCGGCAATCGGTAGAAAACAAAGGGACAGCACGCCTGCAATCCATGGGAGCAACGCAAATCGAGAGGTCAGGGTTTTGTGCGGGGATGTCATGATGCCGGCTATTTTGCCCGTTCGTGAGAGCCATGGCAGTGCGGAAGCGCAAATATATTCTTCAGTTCATTTCTGCGACGTATGTCAACGCTGCGGGGCAGCTTCACGTAAAGTACGGCATTCGCACATCCGGCAAGACCCGCGGTCCGCACAATTTCATTCACCAGAGAGGAAAAAATGGGACTTCTCGATTCACTGATTGGCGCTGCCACGCAAGGTGGTTCTCAAACGGGGCTCGGCGGATTGCTCAACAAAGCGGGCCAACAATCGGGCAGCAATGTCCAGGCCCAGATTCTTCAGGCTGTGCTCGGCATGCTTGCCGGTTCCGGAAAGCAAGGGACCGGGGCAGGCATCGGCGGGTTGGCAGGTTTGGTGGGGATGCTTCAGCAAGGCGGCGTGGGCAAGCAGGTCGAGAGCTGGATCTCGACCGGCGCAAATCTGCCGGTCACCGGGGATCAACTCAAGGGTGCGCTGGGCAATGATCTGGTGGCAAACCTGGCCAGACAATTCGGCCTGACGCCGGATGCGGCAAGCGGTCACCTGGCGCAGATTCTCCCCGAGGTGGTCAATCACGTGACGCCGGATGGCAATGTGCCGCAGCCCGATGCGCTGGCCGATCAGCTCGGCGGATTGCTCAAGATGTTGGGGCCGCGCTGAATCGTGTGAGATGTTGGCGAATAAAGGCCGGCCATCGCGCCGGCAGTTTAGTTGAGGTCACATAGCATCGGATCCAGAATTGGGTGCGCTAGGGCGGTGTATTGTCTTGAAACGTTGCCGGAATGACGTATCGACCATACGACAAAGTGAGTGAGTAGATTTTCATATTTTCTCCACAGCAAATGCGCCAAACCGCACTTCAAACCGCACGGCACGGAGAAAAACAGAAATTGTCTATTTCATTGAGTTCAAGTCCGACTGCTCCTTACGTACCACCTTGGGCAACACTGACAATAGATTGTATTGGCCAGTCGCTCCGGAAGAAATCCTCAGTGAAGTACCTTTCTGAATCCTCGCGCATCTAGATCAAGTGCGCACTCTTCGGAAAAAATGTGGACGGCTGAAAAAGATCGGCGCAGCATTGGTAAAAGCCGACAGCACTCCAAGATGCTGCGTTGACTCAGTCTTAATTGCCTTTAGTATGACGAGGGAGGAGCAAGACCATGAAGAGCAGTCTCTTGCGACCTGCGTGCAAAGCGGCCGGCGTGATTTTCTGCATGACTCTGGTATCCGGTTGCGGAGGCGGAGGAGGTGCCGACACCTCTGGATCAAATACGCCCGCACCTAGTACTCCTTCGTCAATTCCGGCCAATGCCCTGATAGCGTTCGGCACCGTGACGCTGGACACGGCAAATTCGGTCGGCAACACAGGAACGTCAAATCAGTCGGGAACGTTGGTGCTGGTCTCGGCATCCGTCACGTGGACTGCAACATTCGCAAACAATCCTGCCGCGGTGATTCCTGCGGGCACAGTATCCGATCAGATCCTTCGTATTGGCGATGGCGTTGGGTCCCGGTTTTTCATGTCGGGAAGTTCCGCGGGTGCGCCTTCGACGACGGATGGTATTTTCTCCGATTTCTGGCTGGATATCCGCAATCCGTCAGTCAGCCAGGCAGTGCGTGTGACATTTCGGGCAGTTGTCAACAACGCCGTTTCTGCAACCGGTGGGGATGCTTATGCGTTTTCCGGGTTGAGCGTGCGGGATGATGGAAACATTGAAGTGTATTTTTCTGAAAACAGAATCGATACGCTGAATCCGGTCAACAATCTTGCTGAGGTGGCCGTCAGCGAATTGTTTTCGATCGTGCTCGCCCCGGGAGCGGTCACAAGAATCAGCGCACTCCAGAATCAGCGCGGTGGTGTAAATGGCGTCGGCGATTACAGTGCGACGCTCGATGCATTCATTCGTGTCGAAAGTGTCGATCTGATTTGATGACAATTTGGCCGGAATTGCAATGCGGTGATTGCGAGCGCGTCAACGACTTATGTGCAGATAAACAGGAGAAAAATCATGAATCTTCGTATTGTCAGAAGTTCGGCATTGGCATTGTTTGTTTCTGCATTTAGCGGAAGCGCGACGGCGGCATGCGGCAGTGAACCTTTTATTGGAAGCATCTGCACAATTGCATTCAATTTTTGTCCGCGTGGCTACCTCGAGGCAAACGGGCAACTCATTCCGATCAACCAGAATACGCCGCTGTTTTCCTTGCTGGGCACGACGTACGGCGGAGATGGTCGGACAACTTTTGCCCTGCCCGATTTGCGCGGGCGAAATATGATTGGCGCCGGGCAAGGGCCCGGGCTTGCTGCTTATCCGCAAGGCGAGCTTGGCGGCAATGAGAACGTGATGATGACACAGGCGCAGATGCCGGCGCATACCCATGCTGCCCAGGTCAACGCCACCAGCGCGAATGGGAACGTAGATACTCCGTCCGGCGCATTGCCGGCGCGGATGCCGCGCGGAAAGTTGTACAGCAACGGTGCCGCCAATGCGCAAATGGGAGCCAACTCGGTGACGGTTATCAGCAGCGGCGGCGGTCAACCGGTCCCGGTTCGGGACCCTTATCTTGCCGTCATGGTATGTATCGCGACTGCGGGGATTTTTCCTTCGCGTCCCTAGAAATATCCGTTCGGGCGAATTTTGCAAACCGGAGGTGCATGACGGTCGCCGGCGTGGTGTGGCGGCTGTATTCAGCGTGCCTGGCCTGATGCAGGTGTGCTTGTACGTTGTTTACAAATACCCTGTACTTTCAGCCATGAGCCGATCAGCGCGGCGGATTGCACAAGATGCTGGGGCCGCGCTGTTGGGTTCTTTCCTACCCTGAGGTGACCCCGGGGCGGCAGCACCGGGTGAGGGCCTTTCTCCGGAAAGTTTGCGCAACGGCAGAGACTGAAAATGAAAACGGCTAATTGTCGTCCCGCCCGGTCCTGGCGCCCTGTTGCGCGTTCGATTGCTCCGCGAGTTCCTGCTCACGCAGGGTCTTGTCGTAGAACTCGGTATGGCAACTGATCGAAATATCGCAGGAAACCGTAATGCCTCGCCGATCTCCTTCCCACTCGTAAAT
>JBJXFN010000127.1:0-12748 GCA_046155535.1 Burkholderiales bacterium | reverse complement strand
AACCGGCTGGCCCAGACGCGGCGAACGGCACCGACATCTTCCTGCGCCCACACCACGATGGCATCGCCCGAAGCGTTGACTGCCACTTGCGGCGAAACTGCATCTCCGGCATCCACGATTCCCGTATTGGTGAGGTTTGACGCCGTGCCCCACCCACTGCTGCCATAGCGGTTGACCCAAATGTCATTGGCGTTTCCCGATCCGTCGTCCTGCGTCCACACTGCAATCACGTTGCCGGCGCCGTCCACACCGATACGCGGCACCGAGGCCGGAGCAATCGACGCGTCGATTTTTGTCGCGACTCCCCACAGCGGACCGGTGGGCCCCGCAGCCACTGTACCGCCGCCGCCTCCACCACTGCAGGAAACCAGCCACGGAATCAGGCCAATTGCCAGTGCGCATGCACGCACAGCGTTCGAATTCCTCGTTTGGAACATGGGCCCTCCCACAACACAGCCTGCCTCAAATCATTGCCCAGGCCCCGCTTTTCCTTCCGGCGCCGCGGAAAAATTTTCCGCGGCGTCCGGTTCATCGGGGCTCCCGGCTTTCTTGCTGTCTATTGTCCACCGTTTCAGAAAAATTGGGGAAGGTCGGAAAAAAAAATCCCGGACCGGGAATCCTGGCGCTGCGAATCTGGACCGTTTCCAGGAGAAAAGTGCTCTCCCTGACCGCCTCGTTTTCCCGATGCCCGCCCGGGCGGAAGCCGCCGGTTGGATTTTCCCGCGCTCATGCGCTCACCACGCCCGGATTCAAGTTCGGTCGCCACCCGCCGATGAGTGGGTATCTGTGACTGTCGCGGCACTTTGTTACCTCCATGCTCGACTTCTTCGTGTGTGCCGCCATCGCTGCCCCGCATCGATTCCTGCTGGCGTTTCCGTTGCTGGGCCTGGTAACGGTTACCCCCGCTGCAGCCGGAGAATGGAATTTGCTGGTCAATGGCAAGACCTTCCACATCAACGCTCCGGCTGGCAGTCATTACAACGAAAAGAACTGGGGCATCGGCCTGCAGTACGATTTGCCGCAACCTGAAAGTCCATGGGTGTGGTTCGTGAACGCGTCGCA
Organism: Burkholderiales bacterium; assembly: GCA_046155535.1. GTDB lineage: Bacteria > Pseudomonadota > Gammaproteobacteria > Burkholderiales > JACQAP01 > JACQAP01. The sequence continues at coordinate 11,686 of JBJXFN010000127.1, read as the reverse complement.
GTTTCGGGATTCCAACGAAAACATTTCCTACTATGCGGGCGGTGGTGTTGCCCACCGCTGGTTTCCCGTGACCGCGTTGCCCAAGGTGCACATCGATCTTGGAATTGTGGCGTTCCTGATGAAACGCGAGGCATTTCACGATGGCAACTGGTTTCCCGGGGCGCTGCCCGTCCTGTCGATCGGCGGGGAAACCCTCGCCCTTAACATGACTTACATTCCCAAAGTCGATCCCAAAATGGTGCCGCTGCTGTTCCTGCAGCTCAAGCTCCGTTTACCCTGATTCCATCCCCGGCCCGCCTTCGCCGGCGGCACCAGGGCATGACACTTGCAAGCAGAGGTCCGCCACCCTACCCTTGTCGAATGCCGGTTCACATGCGGCCGGCATTTTCCCCACAACCTACTGGAGAACACCATGGCGATCGATCCCTATGCGGTACCCAAGTCACGTGTTGCCGATGTCCCCGCCGGTGCGCCGGACGGGAATTTTCTCCCCGAAAGCCAGGGCGTGGGCGCCGGCAACGGCTGGAGCTGGATTTCTGATGCCTGGTCGCTGTTTGCGGAGAATCGCGGCACCTCGATCGGGTTGTTTGTCCTGTTCGCTTTGATATCTGTCCTGCCCGGCCTGATTCCTCTCATCGGGCCTTTGATCTTGTATCTGCTGGTGCCGGTCCTGTGGGGCGGGGTCATGCTGGGCTGTGATGCGCGCCGCCAGGGGGAAGACCTGCGGATCGGGCATCTTTTCGCCGGGTTCAGCCACAAAAACACCGGCCGCCTGATCGGCGTGGGGGTATTTGTGGTGGTGACCTTCATTGCCATCTTTGCGCTGATGGCCCTGATTTTCGGCGCCAGTATCATGGCGTTATTCACCGGCGGCATGATGGGGGAACAACCCGATCCGGAAACCATGGCAACGATGTTCACCACCATGATGATCGCGGTGCTCGTGGTCCTTGCCCTGAGCATCCCGGTCTACATGGCCCTCTGGTTCGCACCCGCTCTGATTGTTCTGAACGATTATTCGGTGGGGACGGCGCTCAAAACCAGCTTCTTCGCTTGCCTGAAAAACATCCTGCCTTTCCTGATCTGGGGTGTGGTGATGTTCGTACTTGCCATTCTTGCAAGTTTGCCGATTCTTCTGGGCTGGCTTCTGCTCGGACCGGTTCTGCTCGGATCCATTTATACCGGTTACCGCGACGTCTTTTATTCCCGTTAAGCGGTGCTCGACACCACCCGCAGCATCTCCACCCCGGAGGGGATTGCGCTCACGCTCAGACTGGCCGGTCCGGTGCCGCGTGCCATCGCCTGGGTGATTGACCTGGCGATTCGCGCGGCAATTCTGTTCGCGGCCTCGCTGGCCGTTGCGATTCTCTACAAGGCCGGCTATGCGGTGTATTTGTTGGCCGCGTTTCTGCTGGAATGGCTGTACCCGGTTTTTTTCGAGGTGTACTGGGGCGGCAGCACACCGGGGAAAAGATGGATGGGCATACAGGTTCTGCATGACGACGGCACCCCCGTGCGCTGGCCGTCCTCTCTTACCCGCAATCTGCTGCGCACAGTGGATTTCCTGCCCATGCTCTACTTCCTGGGATTTTTTGCCATGGTATGCAATCGGGATTTCAAGCGGCTGGGAGATCTCGCGGCCGACACGCTGGTCGTGTATCGCGACGCCAGGATTGTGGAGCCGGATGTTCCCCGCGCTGTGCCCGTTGCACCGGCCGTGCCGCTATCGATCGACGATCAGCGTGCAGTGCTCGACTTCGCCGAACGTGCCGGGAAATTGACCGACGAGCGCGCAGTGGAGCTGGCCGACATTCCAAAATCCCTCACTGGTGGCATCCAGGGTAAGCCCGGCGTGGCACGCCTGATCGGAATCGCCAATCATTTGCTTGGACGCGCGTGAAGCAGGCGCTGTTTGAAAAGCTGCATCGCGCGGATTGGGAAGCGTTCGAGCGCTGGATCGAGGCACGTGCCACCTTGCGCAGGCGAAAACCCGCCACCGAAAACACGTTGCCGGATCACGAGCTTCCGCGCGCCTACCGACGCGTGTGCCAGTTGCTGGCGCTCGCCCGCGAACGCCAGTACAGCCCGGTCCTGGTGGACCGGCTCAACCGCATCGCCCTGCTAGGCCACCATGTTTTGTATGGCGCGCGGGGGGGACAACGCGAGCGCACCGCCGTATTCCTGGCGGCAGAATTCCCCCGCCTGGTTCGCCAGCACTGGAAGTTCGTCGCCGTGGCCGCGCTGCTGTTTTTTGGCCCTCTGCTAAGCATGATTGCCGTATTGCAGTGGCAACCGGATTTTGTCCATTACGTCGCCGAGCCGGAAGAGCTCGCAGCGTTCGGCGAAATGTACGATCCGGCCAATCCGCGCCCGGGCCAGCGCGCCTCTGACGACAATCTGCTGATGTTCGCGTTCTACATCTGGAACAACGTAAAGATCGGATTCCAGACGTTTGCCACCGGCTTGTTGTTTGGTGCCGGCACCCTCTTTTATCTGCTGTTCAATGGCCTGTCTATCGGCACCATTGCGGGATACATCACGGCCATTGGCCATGGCGTGCCGTTCTGGTCCTTTGTTTCCGGTCACAGCGCGATGGAATTGGGCGCCATCGTGATTTCCGGCGCTGCGGGAATGAAAATGGGCATGGCACTGATTGCACCAGGAAACCGATCCCGCAGGCGCGCGCTGGTCGAGGAATCCCGGCCTGCCGTGCGCCTGATGTATGGCGCGGCACTGATGTTTGTGATCGCAGCGTGCATCGAGGGATTCTGGTCGCCGCTGGGCATGATCGATCCGTTGGTCAAATACGCGGTGGGCGCGGCGCTGTGGTTGTCGCTGCTGGGATATTTTCTGTTGGCGGGGCGCGGCCGTGCAGCCTGAACACCTGGCGGTGGCCCTGCGCCCGCGCGGCGGTTGGGAGGCGCTCGACCTGGGCTTCCAGATGGCACGCCAATGGTGGCGGCCCATCTGGCTAACCTGGCTCGCCATTTATTTGTTGCTCGCCGCTGTCCTGCTGGTGGCGTTCGATAACAAGTGGTGGACGGTGCTGATTCTTCTTTGGCTCAAGCCGTTGTTCGACCGTGCCGTTCTGCACACGATCAGCCGCGCGGTATTCGGCGAAGTTTCCGGTCCGTTGAAGACCCTGGGCGCCGCGAAGGACTGGCTGCATCCAGGACTTTTTTTGGCACTGACATTTTTCCGATTCAATACCGCGCGCTCCTTTACGCTGCCCGTGGCACAACTGGAAAAACAAACCGGCCGTGCCGCGCGGCTGCGTCGAGCGGCATTGGGCGGGCGCATGCGCGGTTACGCCGTGTGGCTGTGGCTGGTCTGCGTACATCTGGAAGCTGTCTGTGCCTATGCGCTGGCGGCCCTCGCTGGCATGCTGGAACCTGCCGCCGGCCAGTTCATTCCCGCGCCCGAAGAAGTCCCGTCCGGCTTGTCGTTCTGGGAATCGATTCGCGTTCTGGGATGGCAGGATGCGTTGTATTACATCGTCGCGGTCAGCCTGATCGAACCTTTTTACGTTGCGGCGGGTTTCGCGCTGTATCTCGCCCGGCGCGCGATGCTGGAAGGCTGGGACATCGAAATTGCGCTGCGCCGAATGGAAGACCGGCTCCGTGCGTCCGCACGCGGCAAGAGCGCAGGCGTGGCGGCGGCAATGCTGCTCGCACTGTTTCTTTCGGGGGGGCCGCCTGAGCAGGCGCGCGCCGCAGTAGAAGTGCCGGCCGGAACCGCCGGCTCCTGTCCGGCGCCCGCTGGCTGGCTCGCGGAAACCTATTCCGCATCACCCGCCAGACAGGCATTGGACGCCGTGTTTGCAACACCGGAATTTTCCGAACACAAGGACGTTACCCGCTGGCATTCCCTGGGCCAGCGCGAACCGGAAAAAGACCCCGGCGATGCCGCTGCCCTGTTGGCATGGCTGGAGAATCTGAGTCTGCTGTTCGGCGACATCGGACAGGTGCTCGCCTGGATTGCAATGGGCATCCTGCTCGTTCTCGCATTGGCTTATGTGCGACGACTCGCACCGGGTTTTCTCGATCGCCGTGGCCCCGCCTATCTGCCGCCACAATCATTGTTTGGCCTGCAAGTCGCGCCGGCGTCGCTCCCCGCGAATATTGCCGCGGCTGCCGGCGCCCTTGCCGAACAGGGCCGGGTACGCGAAGCCTTGTCCCTGCTCTACCGCGGGGCCTTGTCCGCGTTGATCCATCGTCACCAGATCGCCATGAGCGCAGCAGACACCGAAGGAGACTGTTTGCGCGCGGCACAGCGCGCATTGCCGTCCGACGCATCGGCATTTTTCGCGACCCTGGTCCAAACGTGGAAAGCGGTTGCGTATGCGGGTCGCGTGCCGGACTTGCCAGCCGTCACCACATTGTGCAAACAATGGCCGGCACATTTCCAAGGACCGGCGTCATGAGCCTGCGACAGTTGCTGGTCTGGTTGCTGATGCTCGCCATCGCCGTCTCCGGCATCGCCTGGTGGTATGCCAACTTCGAACAAAGGACCGAAAAAGAATTCACTGGCTTGCAGGGCCGCGCGCGCAGCGATCCCTGGCTTGCCGCCGGGCGCCTGCTGGAACGCGCCGGCGCCAGGGTCCAGGAATTGAAATCCCCATCGGCATTGGCGGCGCTGCCGACGGGCGCAATGCTGATCCTGCCCGGCAATCGCCACGCCATCACGCCGGCGGCGCGCGCTGCAATGTTCAAGTGGCTGGAAGAAGGCGGATTGCTGATTGTAGAGGCCGAGGAGGCCCGGCAACCGGACCCGGTGCTCGATACCCTGGGCGTGCAGCGAAACATGCGCGACAAGGACGGAAACATCACCGTCCAGCCGTGGCAATTCGACGACCGCAAATCGACCCGCAAGGCAATCCTTTCGGAGAGCATGCAACCGCTTGCAGTGCAACTGCGGCGCGGACTTGTACTGGAAGCCGCCCATGCGCAGTGGGAAATCGCCGGGGATTTCGGTGCTGCAGGCCTCGCGCTCGACTACGGGAACGGCGAGGCGATTGTGCTCAATGATCTGGAATGGCTATCGAACCGTCACATCCGTTATTTCCAGCACGCGGAATTCCTTTGGCAGATGCTTCCCCCGGACCGGGCAGGATCCCAGGTGCTGATATTCAACAGTCCGCAAAATCTCTCCCTCATACTCTGGCTGCGAGAGCATGCCTGGACGGCGGTGTGCAGCATCACGATCATGCTGGTACTGTGGTTCTGGTACAAGGCTCCGCGCTTCGGCCCGGTTGCTGCCGACCCACCGCGCACACGGCGTCGCCTGCTGGATCATCTACGCGCCAGTGGCCGGTTTCTCTGGGCAAACGGCGACGCCCACCGCTTGCTGGAATCCGCTCGCGAATCTGCGCTCCGGCAACTTGCGCGTGCGCACCCCGATATTTCCGCAACTTCCAGTCCGCTGCGCGAGGCGCGAGTTGCCGAATTGCTTGGACTGGATGCCGGCAGCACGCACGCACTTTTTTCGAAATCCCCGGCGACCTCGCGCACCATCGAATTCATGCATGCCGTCCGGATTTATCAATCGGTGCATGAAAAACTTTCCCTGCGAAGAACCGCCTCGCGGACCAACAAAAGGAATCCATGAGCATGACGATCAACGAAGAACAACTCAGAAAAGCCGCCGAAACTGCAGGCGCCATGCGCGCCCAGATCGGCCGCGCAGTGGTCGGTCAAACCGAGGTAGTCGAGCAGGTGCTGGCCGCCTTGTTCGCCGGCGGACATGTCCTGATCGAAGGGGTGCCGGGACTCGGAAAAACATTGCTGGTCCGCGCGCTCGCTCGCACTTTTGGCGGCCGCTTCGCCCGCATCCAGTTCACGCCCGACCTGATGCCGGCCGATGTCACCGGCCACACGCTATACGATCAGCACAACGGACAGTTCACCACGCGGCGCGGTCCGGTGTTCACCAATCTGTTGCTGGCCGATGAAATCAATCGGGCACCGGCCAAGACCCAGGCGGCATTGCTCGAAGTGATGCAGGAAGGTCAGGTCACCATCGAAGGAACTTCCCATGTTCTCGAACCGCCATTCATGGTATTGGCCACCCAGAACCCGATCGAACAGGAAGGCACCTATGCGCTTCCCGAAGCGCAACTGGATCGCTTCCTCCTGAAAATCCGCATCGACTATCCGGGACAGGAAGAAGAAATCGCCATGGTGCGGCAAGTTTCGGGCAGCCAGGTCGGTGAAAAGCTGAATGTCGATCCGGTGGCAACGCTGATCCAGCCAGAACATGTGCTCGGGCTTCAACGCCTTGCTGCCGCCGTCCGGGTGGACGACAAGGTGCTCGATTATCTGGTGCGCATCGTGCGCGCCACCCGCACCTGGAACGGCGTGGCGGCCGGTGCCGGCCCACGCGGCGGGATCGCCTTGTTGCGTGCGGCGCGTGCCTATGCGCTGGTGGCGGGCCGCGACTTCGTTAGCCCGGACGACATCAAACACCTCGCACCCGCCGCGCTCCGGCATCGCGTCACCCCGGCGCCCGACATGGAAATCGAAGGCCACAACAGCGACTCGCTGATCGCCGGCTTGCTCGGCAAGATCGAGGCGCCGAGGGTGTGACGGATGAACGGTGAACGGTGAACGGCAAAATGAAGTTCGAAAAATCCGCAATGGGCAATTGCAGTAAGTCAGTAAGAGCCAGCCGCGCTTCCATTCCGGTCCGGATTCTCACTGTTCGCTGTCTACCGTTCACCGATCACCCATTACCGTTCACCCTTCCCGGTTAACGGTTCAGTGATCCCCCAACAATGTTGATTCCGTCCCCCCGGGTGCTTCAACTCGTCGGCGCCCTGGCGCTTGGCGGTATCGCAGCCGCTGTGTGGACGCCTGCAATTCCTGTCTGGAACTTCCTGGCGCTCAGCGCGCTCGCCGTCTCGCTTTTCGACGCAGTACTGGCCTTTCGTCAACCATCGCCGCTGGTACATCGCGCGGTACCGGGTTCGCTGCCGTTGGGGGTCGGCCACGACATCGCGTTAAGGATCGTGCAAGATGGCAGGCGCATCTTGCGCGTCCATGTTCACGATCACACGCCCGCGCAATGCGAAGCCAGCGGCCTGCCGCAGAGGGTCTCAGTGCCCGCTGGCGGCTGGGTGGAATTGCGCTACCGTATTAAACCCCTGGAGCGAGGTGACGCGACATTCGGGCGGACGGAGGTGCGCATCGATTCCCCGCTGCGGCTCTGGCAAACCAGTCGCCCTGCAGGCAATGCACAAACGGTGCGCGTGTACCCGAATTTTGCGGAGCTGGCCACCTTTGCTTTGCTTGCGACCGACAATCGCCTGTCCCAGATCGGCATGCTGCAGCGCCGCCGCCGCGGCGAAGGCATGGACTTCCATCAACTGCGGGAATATCGCGAAGGCGATTCGCAGAGGCAGATCGACTGGAAGGCGAGCGCGCGCATGCAGCGGCTCATTTCCCGCCAGTATCAGGACGAGCGTGATCAACAGGTGGTGCTGATGCTGGACTGCGGGCGGCGCATGGCCGCGCGCGACGATACCTTGTCTCATTTCGATCACGCGATGAATGCCGCGCTGTTGCTCGCCTACGTGAGCCTGCGACAGGGCGATGCAGTCGGACTGATGACCTTGTCCGGCGCCTCGCGCTGGCTGGCGCCGCGTAAATCGCGCTCAAGCATCAATAGTCTGCTCAATGGCGTCTACGACCTGCATCCGACCCTGGCAGCCACCGACTATCACCGCGCTGCGGTGGATTTGATGAAAAAGTTGCGCAAACGCGCGCTGGTGGTGGTGTTGTCGAATCTGCGCGATGAAGACGACGACAGCCTGGCGCCGGCGTTGCGGCTCCTGCAAACCCGGCATCTGGTGCTGTTTGCTTCCCTGCGAGAAAGTATTCTGGGCCGGGCACTCGTCACCCGGGCCGATACCTTCGAGCGCGCCCTCACCCACGCGGCCACGGCGGAGTACCTGCATCACCGGGATCGGATTTTCAAAGGCCTGGAACGAAGTGGGGCAGTATGCCTGGACACCGAACCCGAACGGCTACCCATGGCGCTGGTAAATCGGTATCTTGACGTCAAACGCAGCGGCAGGTTGTAGCGCCGGGAACAACACCATCACACATCGACGGTGGAAAGCAAAAGCGTTTCGGTCGGACCGGTCGAATGCGCAGACACTCGGAAATGTTGACGGAGACTGAGAATGCAGAAAAAAATTGTCGTAGCAATGCTGCTGGCGGCTGCTTTTTCGCCGGCGGGCACATTGGCAGACGGCCCTCCGCTGACCCGGCGCGGGTGGGAAGTTGGCCTGCAGACGGCAAAGTATCACTATGAAGAGCCGGATTTTGCGGAACTCTCGGGCAACCGGGGCGGCCTCGTCGCCGCCTTCACGGAAATCAATCCCAGTCGCGTATTCTTTCGCATTGACGGCCGCGCTTCCTACGGCAACCTGCATTACGAAGGTTCCGGCACCAAAGACGACAACCCGGACTGGATATACGAAGTCCGGGCGGTGGTAGGCCGGGATTTCCTGTGGGGCAGCAGAATTTCCGTTTCGCCCTATCTCGGTCTTGGCTATCGGCACCTGTATTCGGATGTCCGCGGCTATACCTCGACGGGTGCCATCGGTTATCGGCGCTATTCCAACTACGCGTACGCACCTGTCGGGATAACGCTGCGCGCGAAGCTCGGCAACGATTGGGCCCTCGTACCAACCATCGAGTATGACGCCTTCCTGGGCGGCAGCCAGTATTCGCAACTTTCCGACACCGGGCTCGGCTATTCCGACGCCTCGAATACCCAGAACCACGGCCGCGGTTATCGCGCGCACATCCTGGCCGAATCGAAACACTGGACATTCGGCCCCTGGCTGCATTATTGGAATATCGAGGACTCCGATATTGTTTACATCGGTTTCAGTAGCGGTGCCATGGAACCGGCCAACTGGACCCGCGAGTACGGCGTGGAAGTGCGATACCGATTTTGAAAAGGCAGTGACAGGCAACCGGTGAACGGTGAACGGAAAAATCTTTGCTTCCATTTTTTCTGCTTTCAACGGCCAGTGAACCGCGGCACCCTCTTGTCCCGGAAACTGCGCAGACCTTCCTGAAAATCTTCCGAGGCCAGCAAACGGGTCTGCACCGAACCAAATTGCGCTGACGCGGCCGCCGCTCCATCGCGCGCCGCAATACGCGAGTTCTCCAGGATTGCACGCACTGCCAGCGGCGCCATGGAAGCGATTTCCTGCGCCAATGCCAGAGCCCGCTCGAACTGCCGGCCGGGCTCGACGATTTCCTGCACAAAACCCAGCCGCAACGCGGTGGGCGCGTCGAATTCCGCTCCGGTGAGCAGATAACGCATGGCATTTCCCCATCCTGCGCGTTCCACCATGCGAATGGTCGCACCACCCGTAGGCATCAGTCCGCGTTTGACTTCCAGTTGCGAAAAACGCGTGTCTGCGGCAGCCACCACCACATCGGCCGCCAGCATGAGTTCGATGCCCAGGGTAAAACAAATTCCCTGCACCGCCACCACCACCGGCTTGCTTCGATACGGCGCCCGTGAACCGAAGGGGTCGATTTCACCTTCTTCCACCAGCAAGGTATTGGCGCCGAGGTACCTAGCGACCTTTGGCAGATCCAGCCCGGCAGTGAAGTTCTTTCCTTCTGCGTAGAGCACCGCGCAGCGTGCCGCCGGCTGATGCTCGAACGCGGTATAGGCTTGTGCCAGACCGCGCATCATCTCCGGCGTAAAACCATTCAACTTCGCCGGCCGGTCGATGCCGATCAGAAATACGTCGCCGCGCAGCTCCGTACAAATCCGACCGTTTCCATCGTCATCTGCAGTCATACTTCCTCCTGTCGGGAAAAACTTCCCGGTCCATTCCGGTGATCACCTTCGCTCGCGAACGGGCCGGTACAATGTCGCCACTTTGGCATGTCCGTTGGCAGGCCAGAGAGTCCCGCCGGTTGATGGAACCAACCATTGAAGAATACCGGAAGTTCGTTCATTGCCCCCCTGACATGCGTCAGGCGCACCCTGCACCGGGCATGAATTCCAGTCAGATTGGGTACCGGCGCGCCATGAGAAGGACCTGCAGCACCTGGGGTTTGTTGTGCTGGATGTTCACTTCCCCGGTCCTGGCGCAGGAAGCAGCATCGTCCGCGACCCTGCCCAGCTTCGAGGAACTCGAAGCGGCCGGCGCGATCGTTGGCGAGATACGCATCAACAATCAGAATGTTTTCGATCTGGACGATCCGGACGAAAACAACCTGCCCTTCCGGCTTGCCAACAAACTCCACATTGTCACCCGCCCGAGCGTGCTGCGGCGCTCGCTGATTTTCCAGAGCGGGGAACCGCTGTCGGTGCGCAAGATCGAGGAGTCCGAACGCCTGCTCCGTGACAATCGCTACCTCTACGATGTGGTCATCCGGCCGATTGCCTTCCGCGACGGCGTTGCCGACATCGAAGTCGCCACCCGCGACACCTGGTCCATCGAACCAGGAGTGAGTTTCAGTCGTGCCGGCGGCAGCAACTCCAGCGGCCTGTACTTCAATGAATTCAATCTGCTTGGCACCGGCACCGCACTGGGCCTGAGTCGCAAGTCCAACGTTGACCGTACCGGAACCGAGTACTACCTCACGAACAATAATGCCTTCGGCACCTGGACCAATCTCGGATACCGGCATGGTAAATTCGACGATGGCAAGAGCGATTTCCTGACCGTGGAACGGCCCTTCTATGCGCTCGACACGCGCTGGGCTGCGGGCATTACGGCCACCAAACAGAATTCTGTCATCTCGACCTACAGCGGCGGCAACATCATTGGCCAGTACGTGAACAAGTCAGAAAATGCATCGGCATATGGCGGCCTGTCGAAGGGCCTTGTCAACGGCTGGGCGCACCGTTATTCAATCGGCCTTCAGTACCAGGATGACCGATTCATTGCCGAGCCCGTCCCCGCCGCGACCATTTCGCTTCCGGCCGACCAGCGGATTGTTGCGCCATTTGTTCGCTACCAATTGATACAGGACGACTTCGAAAAACTGCGCAATCGCGACCGGGTGGGAAAGACGGAAATCTTCGCGCTTGGTTGGCAGTCCACACTGCAAATCGGCCGTGCCACGACAGGATTAGGCTCCACGCGTGACCTTTGGCTGTATTCCGCGTCGTTCAGTGACGGCGTGCGCTTCGAGGGTGGCCACAACCTGCTGCTGTCCGGCAGCACCGAGGGACAGTACGGCGACAACGGCGGCGAACACCAGACGATCGGAATTGCCGCCAAGTACTACCACCAGCAGGGCGGACGCGGCCTGTTCTTTGCCTCCATTTCCGGCGATACGGTGATCAACGGGGACGCCACAGACCAATTTTTGCTGGGTGGCGACAACGGCCTGCGCGGTTACCCCTTGCGCTATCAGACCGGCATGCATCGGGTATTGTTTTCCATGGAGCAGCGCGCCTACACCGACTGGTTTCCCTTTCACCTGTTCCGAGTGGGCGGCGCGATTTTCTTCGATGTCGGCCGCGCCTGGGAGGGTTTCAATCAGAATCAGACGAATCCCGGATGGTTAAGTGACGTGGGGGTGGGGTTGCGGATATTCAGCGACCGTTCTGCCTTCGGCAATGTCCTGCACGTGGACATCGCATTCCCCCTGAATCCAGAACCGGGAATCAAGCAATATCAATTTCTCGTCAAGAGGAAATT
>JBJXFN010000016.1:0-15039 GCA_046155535.1 Burkholderiales bacterium | reverse complement strand
CACTTCATCGCCATCCTGGTGTGGCTTGGGCTGATCGGCGTGGGCTATGTGGCGTTCCAGTATTTCGATCGCGCGACATCCGAAATCACCGGTTGCGACGGGCCGCAGGCGTCCCAAGAAGTGCAGGTGTCGGCCGCCCGCGATGGGCATTTCTATCTCGATGGTGCGGTGAATGGCACCCCGCTGCGTTTCCTGGTCGACACGGGCGCGAGTTACGTGACCATCGGGGCGGCCGATGCGGCAAAGGCCGGCGTGGCCGGCGGCCATCCCGCGATTTTTAATACGGCTGCGGGCCGCGTCGAAGGCCGCGTGGTACCGGGGCAGAAAGTGCGGGTGGCATGCTTCGAAATTGCCGGCATCAGCGTGGCAGCCAACCCGGGGCTGGAAGACATGGCCCTGCTCGGGCAAAACTTCCTGCGCCGTTTCGAAGTCACGCAAACCCGCCAGACACTGCGACTGCGCCCGCGCCCGGCCGCTGAAAAAAATGATCCGTGAAATCGAATTCCCGCGCGGCTGTCCGGATTGCGTCCGCCCCCTCGTCTGTGTTGTGATGCGCGCATGAGTGCATTAAAAAGCTGGCAGGAAGAAAAAGGCTCCGCCTTCCTTTACCGTGTGGTGGCGGAAAAAGAGGCAGGCACGGCGCGGCAGGGATTGTTCCTCGAGCTGGCGCGCGAAGCCGACAAACAGGCCGAAATCTGGGCCGGCAAGATCCGCCTGGCCGGCGGACAGGTGCCGGCGCATTTTTCTCCGGAATTGCGCAGTCGCATTGTCGCGGCCCTGGTTCGGCGGCTGGGGCCACGACCCATCCGCTCGGTGCTCGCCGCCATGAAAGTGCGCGGCATGTCTTTGTATTCGGTGGCCGACCCGCGCCACTACGTGCCGAATTCAACCTCCGGAATGGAAGGCCGCCACAGCGGGCTGTCGGGTGGCGGCAATCTGCGCGCTGCGGTGTTCGGCGTGAACGACGGCCTGGTTTCCAATGCCGGACTGATATTCGGCGTGGCGGGCGCCACCGCGGATCCGAAGCTGGTGCTGCTCTCCGGCGCGGCGGGCCTGCTGGCTGGTGCGTTCTCGATGGCGGCGGGCGAATATGTTTCCGTGCGTTCGCAGCGCGAGATGTACGAGTATCAGATCGGGCTGGAGCGGGAGGAGTTGGGGCAGTATCCCGAGGAGGAAGCGTCCGAGCTGGCGCTGATCTACCAGGCGCGCGGCATTCCCGAGGAGGAAGCGCAGCGCATGGCCAATGTCATTCTGGTGGATCCGACCCAGGCGCTCGACACGCTGGCGCGCGAGGAACTGGGCTTGAATCCGGCGGAACTCGGCTCTCCCTGGGGCGCGGCGATTTCGTCCTTTGTTTCGTTTGCACTCGGCGCCATGGTGCCGCTGCTGCCGTTTGCCTTCCATGCAGGGACGGGAAGTTTGTATGTTTCGGTCGGCCTCACCGCCGCGGCCCTGTTCGGCGTGGGCATCGTGATATCGCTGTTTACCGGGCGGCAGGCCCTTCGCGGCGGCCTGCGCATGCTGGCCATCGGCGGCGTGGCCGGCTTGCTGACCTTTTTCATCGGTAGACTTCTGGGCGTGACGCTCGGATAGCGTGCGCGACGTTAAACCGAGTCTACCTTGACCGCACGGATTGACACCCGAGGGGCAATCCGGCTAACGTTGCCCTTGCGCCGATTTGATTCCCAGCTTGCGGGCGCCTAACAAATTTCGCTAAAGCGTGGCAGGCCCGTCCCGCTCGCGCGGACGGGTTTTTTGTTTCCGGAATGACCATGACGCAACGTACACGACTCCTTCACGCGCAGCTCGCGGAACGCATTCTGATTCTGGATGGCGCGATGGGCACCATGATCCAGGGCCATGGCCTGGATGCGCATCACTACCATGGGGAGCGCTTCCAAGCGCATCACTGCGATCAAAAAGGCAACAACGACCTGCTGTCGCTGACCCAGCCCCAAATCATCCGCGGCATTCATGCGGCTTACCTGGAGGCGGGCGCCGACATCATCGAGACCAACACATTCAATTCGAATGCGGTGTCGATGGCCGATTACGACATGACCAGCGTCGTCTACGAACTGAACATCGCCGGTGCCCGGCTGGCGCGAGCGGCGGCGGAGGAGTATTCCGCCCGCACGCCGGAAAAGCCGCGGTTCGCGGCCGGGGTGCTGGGGCCGACCAGCCGCACGGCATCCATTTCTCCGGACGTGAACGATCCGGGCAAGCGTAATGTTTCCTTTGACGAACTGGTCGCCTGTTACGCCGAGTGCCTGCGCGGCCTGCTCGACGGCGGTGTGGACCTGCTGATGGTGGAGACTGTCTTTGATACCCTCAACTGCAAGGCGGCATTGTTCGCCATCGACGAGTATTTCGAACGCCATGGGGTGCAGGTGCCAGTCATGGTCTCGGGCACCATCACCGACGCCAGCGGTCGCACGCTGTCGGGCCAGACCACCGAAGCGTTCTGGAATTCCATTTCGCATGCGCGGCCCTTTTCCGTCGGTCTGAACTGCGCGCTGGGGGCCAGGGAATTGCGGCCTTATATCGAAGAGCTGTCCAAGGTTGCTGACGTGCACACCAGCCTGCATCCCAATGCCGGGTTGCCAAATGCTTTCGGCGAATACGAGGAATCGCCGGACTACACCTCCGCCATGCTGAAGGAATTTGCGCAAGCGGGATTTCTGAATATCGCCGGCGGCTGCTGCGGCACCACACCTGCGCACATCCGGGCCATCGTCGATGCGCTGCGTGACGTCAAACCGCGCAAGATGCCGGTGATCGAAAAGAAACTCCGCCTCGCCGGGCTGGAGCCGCTCAACGTGGACGAGTCCTCCCTGTTCGTGAATGTGGGCGAACGCACCAACGTCACGGGCTCGAAAGCTTTCTCCCGGATGATTCTCGCCGGCAATTTCGCCGAGGGACTCGCCGTGGCGCGAGGCCAGGTCGAAAGCGGCGCCCAGGTGATCGACGTCAACATGGACGAGGCGATGCTGGATTCGAAAGCCGCGATGGTCACGTTTCTGAATCTGGTGGGGTCGGAGCCGGACATCTCCCGCGTGCCGGTCATGATCGATTCCTCGAAGTGGGAGGTGATCGAAGCGGGCCTGAAGTGCGTGCAGGGCAAGTGCGTGGTCAATTCGATCAGCATGAAGGAGGGCGAGGCCGAATTCCTGCGGCAGGCGCGGCTGGTGCGCCGCTACGGCGCCGCGGCCGTTGTGATGGCCTTCGACGAAAAGGGCCAGGCTGATACCTTGGCCCGGCGCATCGAAATCTGCTCGCGCGCCTACCACCTGCTGGTAAAGGAAGCCGGGTTTCCACCAGAAGACATCATTTTCGATCCCAATATTTTCGCGGTGGCAACCGGTATCGAAGAACACAACAATTACGCCATCGACTACATCGAGGCGACCCGAGCGATCCGCAAGGCTTTGCCCCACGCCAAAATCAGCGGCGGCGTGTCGAATATTTCTTTTTCCTTCCGCGGCAACGATCCGGTACGCGAAGCGATTCATACGGCCTTTCTGTATCACGCCATCCGGGCCGGCATGACCATGGGCATCGTCAATGCCGGCCAATTGGGCGTTTACGAAGAGATTCCGAAAGATCTTCTGGAGCGGGTGGAAGATGTATTGTTCAACCGGCGGCCGGATTCGACAGAGCGACTGGTGGAATTTGCCGAAAGTTACAAGGCGGTGGCCAAGGTGTCGGTCGAAGACCTGTCCTGGCGCAATGGCACGGTGGGAGAGCGCATCACGCACGCGCTGGTGCGTGGCATTAACACCTATGTTGTCGAAGATACCGAGGAGGCGAGAAAACAGTTCGAGTTTCCGATCCAGGTGATCGAAGGCCCGTTGATGGAAGGCATGAACGTGGTCGGCGATCTGTTCGGCGCAGGCAAGATGTTCCTGCCGCAGGTGGTGAAGTCGGCGCGCGTCATGAAGGAGGCGGTTGCGCACCTGATCCCCTATATCGAAGCCGAAAAACTGCGATCAGGCACTGCCGGCAAAGCCAAGGGAAAAATCGTCATTGCCACTGTCAAGGGCGACGTCCACGACATCGGCAAGAACATCGTGTCGGTGGTGCTCCAGTGCAACAATTTCGACGTGGTGAATCTGGGCGTCATGGTGCCGGCCGAAACCATTCTGCGCACGGCCCGGGAGGAAAAGGCCGACATCATCGGCCTGTCGGGGCTGATCACGCCCTCGCTGGAAGAAATGGCGCATGTCGCGAAGGAAATGCAGCGCCAGGGATTTGTGGTGCCCTTGTTGATCGGCGGGGCCACCACGTCACGCGTGCACACGGCGGTGAAAATCGAGCCCAACTATGCCGGGCCCACGGTCTGGGTGCCGGATGCCTCGCGCTCGGTTGGCGTGTGCACCAACCTGATCTCCGCGGAAAACCGCGACGAGTTCGTGCGCAAGGTCAAGGCCGAGGCGCAAACCACCCGCGCGCAGCACAAGGGCAAGAAGGGACAAGGACCGCACCACTCGATCGCCGAAGCGCGCCGCCACGGCTTGAAAACCGACTGGAAACAGTATGTGCCGCCGGTGCCGGCTGTAACCGGATTAAAGGTGTTCGGTGAGTATCCGCTGGCCGAGATTGCACCGCTGATCGACTGGACGCCGTTTTTCCAGACCTGGGAGTTGTCGGGACGTTATCCGGATATTTTGCAGGACAAGATTGTCGGAGAGGCGGCGCGCAATCTGTTTGCCGACGCGCAGGCGATGCTCGAACGCATCCTCGCGGAAAAGTGGCTGCGCGCCTCGGCGGTGCTGGGCCTGTATCCGGCCAACAGCGTGGGGGACGATATCGAAATCTACGCCGACGAATCGCGCACCCAGGTCCTCCGGCGGTTTCATTTCCTGCGCCAGCAGATGGTCAAGCCGGCCGACCGGTCCAACCAGTGCCTCGCGGACCTGATTGCGCCCAGGCACACTGGCGTTGCGGACTACCTCGGCGCATTCGCGGTCACCGCCGGCATCGGCATCGATCAACGTGTGGCCGAATTCGAAGCGCGGCACGACGATTACAACGCGATCATGCTCAAGGCGCTGGCCGACCGGCTGGCCGAAGCCTTCGCCGAACTCATGCACCGGCGCGTGCGGCGCGAATTCTGGGGGTATGCGCCGGACGAAAACCTGCCGGTGGAGGCGCTGATCGACGAGAGTTATCGCGGCATCCGGCCCGCGCCCGGCTATCCTGCCTGTCCGGACCATACGGAGAAGGCCGCGTTGTTCGAATTGCTTGGCGCACCCGGCAATGCGGGTATCTCACTAACCGAGTCCTTTGCCATGTTGCCCACCGCGGCGGTGAGCGGATTTTATTTTTCCCATCCGCAGTCGCAGTATTTTGCCGTGGCAAAAATCGATCGCGACCAGGTGGAGGACTATGCGCGGCGCAAAGGCATCGAGGTGGCCGAGGCCGAGCGCTGGCTGGCGTCGAATTTATCCTACGATCCCGACGCTGCACTCGCAGCCTGACGCCGGGCGGCAGTGCCGGGGCCGATGTAACATGTTGCCGGGCTGGGTAGGCATGACCACGAACGGCGGGACTTCTTTTCAGACAAGACGATTGCGGCGCGGGCGCGGCCTCGCGCTGGCGGCCGCGTTGTTCCTGTTCTGTGACATGGCAGGCGCCCAGCGGCTGCACCGTTACACCGTCAGTGTGGACGCCGCCCTCACAGAGTTGCAGGTGCGCGCGTGTTTTGATGGCGCTCCACCCGAAGCCTTGTATGCCGAATCCCTGGATGCCGCGCTGGCCCTGATCGAGGTGCGCATCGAGGGCAGCGGCAAGGCGGTCGAACCGGCCGGTTCCATCAGACTGAAAAATGTCCCGGACAATGGCTGTATCGCCTATCGCGCGGATGTTTCCCGGCCGATCAAAAAACATGACCGCACCGGGGGAAAAATCCGCAAGGTGGGCGGTGATCTGCTGACTTCGACCGGCATCTGGCTGTGGCGGCCGTTGCAGCTTGCCGCGGACGAAGATATCGAAATCGCGTTTGCATTGCCCGAAGGCGTCTCCGTGTCGGCTCCGTGGCTTCCGGTATCGATGGCGCCCGGTCGGGCGGTGTTCCGGATGGGCCGAAGCCCGCAGGACTGGCCTGCCTCGGTGGCCTTCGGGCGTTTTCGGGAGCGCGAGTTGCGCGTGGGAGATGCCCGGTTGCGGGTCTCGGTCCTCGACGGGTCCCCTGCGCCGGACATCGAGGCCCTGCACGGCTGGATTGCCGATGCCGCGCAAATGGTGGCGAATCTGTACGGGCGTTTTCCGCTACCACAGGCCCAGGTGGTGATCGCGCCCGGTGCGCGCGGCAATGCGCCCACACCCGAGGCCTATGTGGTGCGAGGGGGTGGACCGGCCATGCATTTTTTTGTGAATCAGCGCCGACCGATCCGCGAGTTCTACGAGGACTGGACTGCGGTCCACGAACTGTCTCATCTGTTGCTTCCCTATGTCGATCCGGACGATGCCTGGTTATCCGAAGGCATCGCCACCTATTACCAGAATGTGCTGCGCGCCCGAGCCGGGCGCATGAGCGCGGACGAGGGATGGCGGCGACTGCATGCCGGGTTCGAGCGCGGCCGGCAGAGTGTGCACGGCATGACCCTCGCGCAGGCCACGGAAAGAATGTACCGGGGCGGCACTTTCATGCGCGTGTATTGGCAAGGTGCGGCAATGATGCTGATCGCCGACGTGCGGCTGCGCCAGGTCAGTGCCGGCAAACAAAGCATGGACACCGCGCTGGACGCACTGAACGAATGTTGCGGTGGAACGGACCGGGCCTGGAAGGCTGCGGAAATTTTTGAAAAACTCGATGTGCTCACTGGCACCAATGTGTTCGGGGACCTGCACCGTCAGCATCTTGCGGCGAAGGCTTTCCCGGATCTTGCGCTGGCGTATCGTGCGCTGGGCATCACCGTCGGCGAAGAGGGACTGGAATTTTCGTCTGATGACAGACACAAAAAGATGCGCGATATGCTGATGGCGCCAGCCGCCGACAGCGGCGCGAGAGGGGAATAAGTGCTCAGCGCCCTGGTAGCCTACCTGCATTATCTGGCGTTGGTTGTGATCGCCATCGGCCTCACCTTCGAATATCGGATTTGTTCTCCGGGGTTGAATCCGACGCAGGTGCAGCAACTGGTCAGAATCGATTTGTGCTATTTCGGGGCGGCGATGCTGGCATTGGCAACCGGGGTGGCGCGGGTGTTCTGGTTCGGCAAGGGCATGCCGTTTTATGCCGGCAATCCGGTGTTCTATATCAAGCTGGCCCTGTTCCTGGCCATGGGGCTCATTTCCTTTCCGCCGACCAGGCAATTCCTGCGTTGGCGGCGCGCCCAGCGCGCAGGACATGCCATCGTGCCGGATGGCGAAGTGTTGCGCGTGCGCCGCTTGATCGCCGTCGAGTTGCTGCTGCTGGCCGGCATTCCCCTGGCCGCCACCCTGATGGCTCGCGGCATCGGCACGCCAACGCCGTGAACCTGGTGACAGCCAGCAGGTCAAGGACTTTTCTGCGTCGAGGTCTTGCCGCCGGCCTCTTGTGTTGCGGGACTTGGACCGCGACGGCAGCCGAGGCGGTGGTCCGTTACGAAGTGACGGTGGCGCCATCACTGGAACAGTTTGCGGTGCGCGCCTGCTTCGAGGGGGAGCTACCCGCGGAACTGGTTGCGGAATCGGACGGCGCAGCGTTTTATCTCGAGTGGGCCAAAGCCGGCGACCGTGATCTGGGCGTGCAGTCCGGAAGGATGGTGTTGCGCGACGCGGCCGAGGATCGGTGCATCGACTACGGCGTGCGATTACAGCCGGCGCGAGGCGGCGCGCAGAGCGGCGGGCCGCAGACGCGCTGGATCGGTGGCGACCTGCTGACCTCGATCGGCGATTGGTTGTGGCGCCCGCAGAGCAGCGAGCAAGACCTGCAACTGCGTTTTCGGCTGCCACAGGGCATTTCGGTATCGGCGCCCTGGCAGCGTATCGCCAGAAGCGATGGCGAGGACGCATTCGCATTAGGCGTCACGCCGTACGATTGGCCCGGCGTGGTCGCGTTTGGACACTTTGTCGAACAGGAAATCGAAATTGGTGGCGCCGTCCTGCGCGCGGCCGTGCTCGAAGGCACAACACCGAAGCAACGACGCTGGCTCCTGGAGGGTGTCGAGCGTGCCGCACAACAGGCAACCCTGGCCCACGGAGAGTTTCCCGTGCCGGCGCTCCAGGTGCTGGTGGTTCCGGCATCGCGCGGTCGCAGTCCGGTTCCGTGGGCCTATGTTTCGCGCGGCGGAGGACCTGCGGTCCACGCGTTTGTTGTCGCAGAACGCGGCCCAGAGGCATTTTTAAACGACTGGAGCCTGCTGCATGAAATGTCGCATTTGTTTCTTCCCTATCTTGACTCGCGTGACGCCTGGTTGTTCGAGGGTTTGCCGACCCTGTTTCAGAATGTGCTGATGGCCCGCAGCACCGCCATCTCTGCCGGGGAGGCCTGGCGACGCATGGCAGCAGGTTTCCGGAGAGCGGCGCGGATTTCGCCGGGGATCAGCATTCCGGAGGCCACGAAACGGATCGGTCGGCACGGGAATTCTCTGAAAGTCTACTGGGCAGGGGCTGCCGCGTTGCTGGCAGTCGATTTGCAACTGCGCCATGACAGCGGTGGCAGCCAGTCGCTGGATTCCGCCGTGGCAATTCTTGCGCAATGCTGCCTGGCGCAGGACCGTCGTTGGAGTGCCCGTGAACTAATGGAGCGTTTGGACCAGGAAAGCGGCACCCGCGTATTTTCCGAATTCCTGCTGGAACAGATTGCAACCGGCGATTTCCCGGATTTCGCGTCCCTGTTCATACGCGCCGGCGTGAGGGTCGACGGCAACCAGGCAGAACTGTCGGCGGATGCCCCCTGGGCCATCGAGCGCGATGCGCTGATGCGGCCAAGGTGACGCGAACGTTGCGGGATCGCGATTCGGCTACCATGAGCGCCTTTTCGCATTGGTGTGGCCATGCATGACATAGAACTTTGTTTTCAGCCCGCACACGAACTGGTGCGCAGAATCAAGGCGCGTGAATTGTCGGCACTGGAGGTCATGGACGCCCACCTGGCACAGATTGGCAGGGTCAACCCCGCGGTCAATGCCATCGTCACATTGCTCCCGGAACGTGCCCGTGCCGGGGCCGCGGCCATCGATGCGGCGCTGGATCGCGGCGAAGACCCGGGCGTACTGGCAGGGTTGCCGGTGGCACACAAGGACCTGCTGCTCACTCGTGGCATTCGCACTACCTTTGGCTCACCGATATACCGCGACTTCGTCCCTGATCAGGATTCGATCGTTGTCGAACGTCTGCGCCAGGCGGGGGCAATCACCATTGGCAAGACCAACACGCCGGAATTTGGTGCTGGCTCGCAGACTTTCAATCCGGTATTCGGCGCGACCCGCAATCCTCATGACCTGGGCCGCACCTGTGGTGGAAGCAGTGGTGGCGCGGCCGCCGCGCTCGCCAGTGGCATGTTGCCCATTGCCGATGGCACGGACCTGGGCGGCAGCCTGCGCAATCCGGCAAGTTTCTGCAACGTGTCCGGGCTACGTCCCTCCAGCGGACGGGTCCCGTCCTGGCCGGGGGTGTCGGCGTGGTTCTCCCTGAGCGTGGCGGGGCCGATGGCCCGCACAGTGCGGGATCTAAGCTTGATGATGCGCGCCCTTGCCGGTCCGGATGCGCGTGCACCGCTTTCGCTTGCCGAATCCGCTGAGGTGTTCGGTCGCCCGCTGGAGCGGGATTTCCGTGGCGTTCGTATTGCCTGGAGCCGCAATTTTGGCGGCCTGCCAATGGAGCCTGCGGTGTCCAGAATTCTCGAAGCCCAGCGCGGCGTGTTTGCTGCCCTGGGTTGTGTTGTCGAGGACGCCGAACCGGACTTGCGTGACGCGGATGAAATTTTCCGGGTGTTGCGGGCGTGGTACTTCGAACTGTCCTACGGTGCATTGCTCAAGTCCCATCGGGCACAGATGAAGGACACGGTGATCTGGAACATCGAGGAAGGTGTGCGACTCACCGGCCCGCAGATCGGTGCCGCCGAGGTCAAACGCACCCAACTCTTTCACCGCGTGCGCGAATTCATGGAAAAATACGACTTTCTGGTCGGGCCGGCCACACAAGTGCTGCCCTTCGACGTCGGCCAGCCGTACGTGACCGAAATCAACGGCGTCCGACTCGATACCTATCTTGACTGGATGCGTTGCTGTTACCTGATCTCTGCGACCGGCCTGCCCGCCGCCTCGGTGCCGTGTGGCTTCGATGCACAGGGCCTGCCGGCGGGATTGCAGGTCATCGGCCGCAACCGGGATGATTTTGGCGTTCTGCAACTTGCCCATGCTTTCGAAAGCGCCACTGGATTCTGGAAGACGCGGCCGCCGGTCGCGACAAACTGACGTTTACCCTGGGATTGGAAAACAACGCATGAACGACCGCAATGTAGCGAGAAATTTTTGTGCCTTTGTCCTTGCAGTGCTTTTGCCGGCATGGACGCTGGGCGCGCTGGCGCAGGAATTAACCCCCGCACCCGTGCGCAAGGAACGGATTTATGTGCGGGATCTCGAGGGGATCTGGGTCAACAATGCCTATCTGAAGGAACTTGCCGCAACGAAAAGCCCGCACGCTGCGGCCAGGAAAGCGCCGCCGGTGGTGATCGGCATCAAACGCGAAGGACCTTCCTATCCGGTTGTGGTGACAAACTTCGACAGGGCGATACTGCGAGTCGTGCTGGACCTTGAGCCTTTCGGCAAGCCAAATGGGTTCCGGCTTGTGCTGGGCGCCCAGGATCGACCGACCACCAGCACGGACGCGACCTATCTTCCCTTTGAAGGCGTCAAGGGCCCGCAAGGCAAATTCGAGACGCTGAAATTTTCCGAAAAAGCCTTCATGAAAGGCAAGTCGGCCGAATACACGCGAATCGCGGGCGAGATCAGCCCGCATGTGAATCGGGCGGTGATTGCCGGAAAATACGCGGACGATAAGGGTGGCACCTGGACGTTTGCGGAGTCCGGCGAGGCGGTCTGGCCGGACCAGAAAATGAACTATGAAATCTCCCTGAACGATCCCGGTGCTTCCTGCGAGTATTTTCAATCCGAAGATGCGACGAGCGGCGAAAAGAAGCGATTCGGATTCGCGTGGAAAGCCGGCAAACTGCAGATTCTTGCTGCCAAGCTGGTGAACAAGAAGGTGCGGTGCGACGCCAAACCGTTTGCGGTGCTCACGCCGCAGTGAGGGCCGCATGACACCAGAATCGACCCGCGTGGTCACCGTGTTTCGCTCGCGATTGCGGCCGGAGGCGGCGGCTGAATACACGGCCTGGTCGGAGCGCATGTCCGCGCTCGCGCGGACCATGCCGGGCTACATTGGGCACAAGGGTTTTTCTGCCCCGGACGGCGAACGCGTGACGGTGGTGGAGTTTGCCGACGAGGCCTCTCATCGCGCCTGGGCCGCGCATCCAGAGCATCGCGAAGCCCAGCGCCTGGGGCGCGAGCGTTTTTATGCCGAGTTTTCCGTGCAGGTCTGCCGACTCGTGCATTCATCGTCATTTCCCGGAGGGAGCCGCCAATGAAACCGCTGAGCCGATGGAGCCTGTTTTTCACATCCGCCCTGACTGCCGGACTTTGTGCTGCCGCGGAATGTGGATCGCCGGTGTTCGAGGACGAGGCGGTTGCCGCCGAAGACGCCCGGTATGCCGCGCAGACCAGCGAGGATTTCGCGGCCATGCGGCAGTTGTTCGGTGACGACCTCGTGTATATCCATTCGCCCTCGGTGGTGGACGACAAGAAGGCTTATATCGAGTCGATGCAGTCGGGCAACGTCCGCTACCGGACGATGCGCCGCTCGGACGTGACGGTACGCACTTATGGGTGCCTCGCGATCCTGTCCGGTCTTGCCAACTTCGACGTCACAGTCAAAGGACAGGATTTGTCGGTGGAGCTGCGCTTCCACAGCCTTTGGGCAAAACGGGACCGCGGCCTTCAGTTCGTCTCCTGGCAGGCGACCCGCACGCCGGCAAAACAATAGTTCTCCCGGACTGATCTCCGCGGTCCCGAGCGCGGGACGCGGGGGGGTCGTTCGGCCATGGTGCGCGGTTTTTCTTTTTCCGGCGCGACGCATGACCTAGAATCCGCACCGTCTTCGTGTTTTTCAGGTCCGAACGTGTCCGCGACAAACGAAAAAATCCCCCCGGAGTCCTTCGAGGGCCTGGTCGAGCGCATCCGCACCTTGCTCGCGCGTCACCGGATCGTCGAGGAGATGGTCCACAGGCAGGACATGCCGCGCCAGGAACTGGTGGAGTCGCTCGTTCACAAACAGCACCTCGCCGAACTGCAAAACCGCCTCGATCGCCTGCATCCTGCGGACGTGGCGCGAATTCTCGAAGCCCTGCCGCTCGACGAACGCCTCGTGGTCTGGGATCTGGTCAAGGCGGACCGCGATGGGGACATCCTGCTGGAAGTTTCCGATGCGGTGCGCGAGACCCTGATCGAAAGCATGGACGTCGACGAGTTGGTGGCAGCGACCGAACAGCTCGATACTGACGAAATAGCCGATCTGGCGCCTGATCTGCCCCAGGAGGTGGTGGAGGATGTCTTCCAGTCCCTGCCCACCGAGGAGCGCGAACAACTGCGCGCGGCGATGTCCTACCCGGAGGACTCGGTGGGCGCGCTGATGGACTTCGACATGGTGACAGTGCGCGAGGATGTTACCCTGGAAGTCGTGCTGCGTTACCTGCGTCGCCTGGACGAATTGCCCGACCACACCGACCAGGTGTTCGTGGTGGATCGCAAAGAGCTTCTCAAGGGTGTGCTTCCGGTGAACCGGCTGATCGTCACCGATCCGGAGGTGCTGGTCGGTGCGGTGATGAATCCGGAGTTCACTTCGCTCAAGCCCGGCGACAAGGCGCAGGAGGCGGCGCAGGCCTTCGAACGTTACGACCTGGTGTCCGCACCGGTGGTCGACCACGAAAATCGCCTCGTCGGGCGGGTGACCGTCGCGGCGGCGCTCGATTATGTGCGCGACCAGGCGGAAGGCGAACGGCTGGGTATTGCCGGACTGCGCGAGGAAGAAGACGTTTTCGCTTCGGTCTGGAAGAGCGCGAAAAACCGCTGGCTGTGGCTGGCGATCAACCTCGGGACCGCGTTTTTTGCGTCGAGGGTGATTGGTCTGTTTGAAGGCACGATTGAGAAGCTGGTCGCTCTTGCCACTCTGATGCCGATAGTTGCGGGCATTGCCGGCAACTCCGGAAATCAGACCAACACACTGGTCATCCGTTCGCTCGCGCTCGGCCAGGCGACACCGGAGAACGCGCGCCGCATGATTCTCAAGGAGCTGGCGATCGGCCTGTTGAATGGCGTGGTCTGGGGCGGCGTGGCCGGGTTGTTCGCCTGGTTGTTGTACGAAAGCGTTCCGCTCGGACTGGTGATGACCGGGGCGATGGTGCTCAATCTGGTGGTCGCCGCACTGGTGGGCATGCTGGTGCCGCTTGCGATGCAAAAATTCGGGCGCGATCCGGCCATGGGGTCGAGCGTCCTGCTCACCTTTTCCACCGACAGCATGGGGTTTTTCATCTTTCTGGGAATGGCAACCATTTTCCTGATCTGAGCGTTTTCCTGTCCTTGATGGGTGTTTTGTTCGTATCCTCTGTGTTCTGTGCGCCCTCTGTGGCAAATTATCGTTTCCGATTTGCATCGATAAGGGAATGAACAGCTCATGCTGGTAGGCGTACCAAGGGAAATCAAGGACCACGAATATCGTGTCGGGCTCACGCCGGCCGGCGTGCACGCGCTGGTCGAGCGCGGTCACTCGGTCTTTATGGAAACCGCCGCCGGTGTGCGCGTCGGGTTTTCCGATGCCGACTATGCATCCGCCGGTGCGCGGATTGTGAAGACGGCCGCGGAAGTCTTCGTGGCGGACATGGTGGTGAAAGTGAAAGAGTTGCTGCCTGCGGAATACAAACTGCCGCGCCGCGGTCAGATTCTGTTTGCCTATCTGCATCTGGCCCCGGAACCGGCGCTGCTGGAATCCCTGCTGGCGTCGGGCGTCACCGGGATTGCCTATGAAACCGTGAGTGATTCCGCAGGCCGGCTGCCGCTGCTGGCGCCGATGTCGCGGATCGCCGGGCGGTTGTCGATACAGTTCGGGGCCTGGGCCTTGCAGATGGCCAATGGGGGTTCGGGCGTGTTGCTCGGTGGCGTGGCGGGCGTACCGCCGGGCAAGGTCGTCATCCTCGGGGCTGGCGAATCGGGCAGCCACGCTGCCCAAATCGCCGCCGGCGTCGGCGCTGATGTCACGGTCTTCGACATCAATCTTGCGCGCCTCGATCACCTCGACCAGATGCATGGCGGCCGCATCAAGACCGCCTTTTCGGAACCGCTCGCCTTAGCCCATCACGTGGCGGACGCCGATCTGGTGATCGGTGCATTGCTGATCCCCGGAAAACTTGCGCCCAAACTGATTTCCCGGAAGCTGCTTTCGAAAATGCGACAAGGCTCTGTGCTGGTCGATATCGCCATTGACCAGGGCGGCATCTCCGAAACTTCGCGCCCCACGTCGCATTCACAGCCGTTGTTCGTGGAAGAAGGCGTTGTCCACTACTGCGTGCCCAACATGCCCTCTGCCGTGGCGCGCACCGCGACGCTGGCACTGACGCAGGCGACGTATCCATATGTATTGAAACTGGCCGATCTGGGGCTGGAGAGCGCTTTGGCAGACACCGGCCTTGCTGCGGGATTACAAGTATTTTCTGGCGAAGTGACACATGCCGGGTTGGCGGATGATGCGAAGCGAACGTTCCGGCCATATGCGCTGCGACATTGAACAATCCGCGGATTACTCGATGCCCATTTTTATGGTTTGACACAAGTACCTTATAAGGTACAATCTTTCACGTGGTCGATTTCCCAAGGCTCGATGCAATTTTTTATCGATCCGTCGGTGGCAATGAGCCGGTGCGTGAATGGCTGAAAAGTCTTCCAAAACCGGATCGCAAGGCCATCGGGGAGGATATTGCTTATGTGCAGTTCAAATGGCCGATTG
>JBJXFN010000160.1:0-8781 GCA_046155535.1 Burkholderiales bacterium | reverse complement strand
CCGCCCGCACCCGGTCGAGCACTCTTTGCATCGGTGCGGTAACGCCGCAAGACATGCACATCACTTTGCGCACCGTGCCATGCACCTCGATTACCTTGTCCGATGAATTGCCGGCCATCTGGTGCAGTTCGTCGATGTTCTGCGTGATCAGCGCGTGCAGTTTGCCGCGCGTCTCCAGGGTCGCAAGCGCAAGATGGCCGGCGTTTGGCTTCGCGGTCCACGCCGGGTGTTCGAGGCGCGATTGCCAGGCGGCCTTGCGCACCTCGCGGTCGGTCATGTAATGCACAATGTTGGAAAGTTTCTCGGCCTGCGGATTCTTCGTCCATACACCCTGCGGACCGCGAAAATCCGGAATACCGGATTCAGTCGAGATGCCGGCACCTGTCAACACGACCACGCGCCTGGCCTCTTCGACCCACGCTCGCACTTCCTCTATTTGTACACTGTCTCTCATCCGGCGCGGCGCTTAATACGAAGGACGCAGGGGAAAAAATGTTCGTGAATTTTCATTCTTCACCATCTTCAGTCCGCAAGGTCCCGCACAATACTGAGCACGCTTTACGGACAGGACACATATTGCAATATACCAAGCCTGCGCCGGCCAGGCCGTCCGCCAAGGCCAGGATTGGGTTCCGTCACTGAACAAACGCGTTCTGCGGCGCAAAAGTTTGGCGATATCCCACGTTTACTCGTACGCTTCGACCTTTACATTGCCAATAAGGAAACTCATGGCTCGCGTGCCGTATCTGAACCCCGCAGACCTCGCGCCTCAACACCGCGATCTTCTGGCCCGCAATATCAACTTGTACCGGGCGCTGACGCACAGCCCGGAAGCGACACGGAGTTTCCTGGGCCTGGCCCAATACATCCGCTATCAGAGCAAGCTGGACCCAAGGCTGCGCGAGATGGCCATTCTTCAAGTCGGCTATTCGGCCGGATCTGCGTACGAATACTCGCATCACGTCAAGATCGGTTTCGACTTCGGCGTGACGGATGCCGATATCCATGCAATCGCAGCAGAAACAAAAGGTGAATCCTCTGACCTGACGTCGCTGGAGAAGGCGGTACTCAAGGCAGCACGCGAACTTGTCGCGGGCCCAAGCCTGTCGGAGCAGACTTATGCCGAACTCAAGGAAGGTCTGGATAACGAAAGAATCGTCGATCTTCTGATGGTGATCTCGATTTATTGCGGCGTGGTGCGTCTGCTCGGCGCCTTGCAGATCGACGTGGAGGAGGACTATCAAAACTACCTGAAGAAATTTCCGTTGCCGGGTTGAGCTTCACCCGGTGGTTGCCTCGACATCACCGTTGCAGGCCGCTTGACTTTCAGGTGATTCGGACCTTGCCGAAGAATATTGGAGCAAAACGCATGACAATCACGAAACACGAACCAAAGGGCCTGTACCCGAAGTATCCGGGTTACGCGCATGCCGTCGAAGTGACGGGCGGCGGGCGAACGCTATACATCAGCGGCCTGAACGGCTATGAATCGGACGGCAAGTCCATGCCGGAGTCGTTCGAAGAGCAGAGCGAATTGATCTGGCGCCACCTTGTCGCCATTCTCAATTCGGCCGGGATGGACATCCGGAACCTGGTGTTCCTTCGAACCTATCTAGCCCGGCCGGAGTACATGGAAGCGAACAAGGCCATCCGCAAGAAGCATCTGGGCGACCATGAGGTGGGAATCACGGTGGTTGCCGCGACGCTGCTCAAGCCGGAGTGGAAGCTTGAGGTCGAGGCGGTGGCGGCGGTGTAGGGTCTTGCCAAAGATCGGAGTCAGATTCCATGTTCACCACCTCGCCAAGAAGGCGAGAGGCAAAAAGCAAGGCCTTAGAGCGTCTAACAAAAAGAAAATGGAGTGCAATCAAAGTATCTCTCACCCTCGGTCCCTCTCCCGGAGGGAGAGGGAAGAAAAAGCCCCTCGCCCTTCGGGAGAGGGGTTGGGGTGAGGGAGGATTTTTTCATTCTGTTAGGTGCTATTAGGGACAGGTGTGGGGACAGTTGGGTAAGACACCGGGGCATAGCGCGGATCGCTCAAGAGAATTAATCGTGTCCGAGGTCAATCAGCCGACGATCTTGTCATACTCTGCATGAGACCCAATCCAGAACCATTTGATGCCGTCCGGTACGTCGTGCCCAAGGGCACGATATCGCTCGCCCACGCGAACTGACCACACCTTCCCGATGCGTTTAAAGTGAAGGGAAGGATGCCGTGAGTCCGCCTTGAGCAATTGAAAATCTTGTTGGCGGTGCCCTGAACATCTGGCGGCAGCGCTTCGTACAGCGCCCAGAAGCGCGCGGATGCCCAGTGTTTCAAAGAGCGCGGCTCTTGCCTGCCTTATGCTCCGCCATGGACTCTTCAATAAAACGATCGAGAGTTCCAACTTTGGAATCGCCCTCAATTTGACGGTCCCACACTTGAGAGTCGAATTCCACAAACCAGGTGCGAAGCTGCGACAACTCTTCGGGAGAGAGGTTCTTGATGCGGTTTTCAATCAGTTCGACTTCACTCATATTCGCCTCCTGAACTACGGTACTGGACAATTGTACGCCAGCGCCCAGCTCGAGAATATGTACCGCGTACCTCAGGCCGGCCCCTGGTAACCTGCCGTGATGGAATAATGGATTCAGACTCTACGTGCCCCCTTAGCCTTCGCGGAGCACATGATTTGGGGTCTGAGTCAGGTTGAGTCAGCTTTTTGCTAGACAAGCACTCAATGTTTCCACGATACTAGAAATATGGAAATAAAGAACGCCATCCAGTCCCTTGCCGCCCTCGCGCACAACTCGCGCCTGGAGATCTTCCGTCTTCTCGTGCAGAAAGGCCCGGCGGGTATGGCCGCGAGTGCCATCGCGGAAAAGATCGGCCTGCCGAATGCCACGCTGTCCTTTCACATCAAGGGGCTGACGCAGGCAGGGCTGGTCGATGCCAGGCAGGACGGCCGATTCATCTATTACGCGGCCAACTACCCGGCGATGGATGCGCTGGTGGGCTATCTGACCGAGAACTGCTGCGGTGGCCAGGCCTGCGCGCCGCAGAAACGTGAAACCAAACACCTTAAAGGAGAACGTCATGAAACGACTTCACGTGCACGTCGGCGTGCATGACCTGCAAAAGAGCATTCGCTTTTACTCCGCGCTGTTCGCAGCCCAGCCGACTGTGAGCAAGCCCGATTACGCGAAGTGGATGCTGGACGATCCGCGGGTGAATTTCGCCATCTCAACGCGCTCGCCGAAAACCGGCCTCGATCATCTGGGCATTCAGGCCGAGGATGGCGAGGAACTGGAGGAAATCGGCAGCCGCCTGGCGCAGGCGGACGTCGCCGTCACGGAGCAGAAAGGCGCGACCTGTTGCTACGCGAAGAGCGACAAGTACTGGACCATCGATCCGCAGGGTATCGCGTGGGAGTCCTTCCACTCTCTCGATTCCGTTCCCGTGTTCGGCGAAGACAGCGCTGTCCGTGAAATGCCGAAGTCCGCATGCTGTGCCCCCGCGCAGCCCCAGTCCGTGCCGGTAAGCATCCAGCGGGCGAAGTGATCTTCGCCACGCGCACCCCGCAGACGGTGCATTGATTTGTCCAACATGACCTCATCTGCCCTGCGCATTCTGGTGCTGTGCACGGGCAACTCGGCCCGCAGCATCATGGCCGAGGCGCTGCTGAATGCCGCCGGCGCGGGACGGGTTCGCGCCTGGAGCGCCGGCAGCCATCCGTCGGGCCGCGTAAATCCGTTAGCACTCGCACAGCTGCGCAAGGCAGGACTGCCGGCCGAAGGCTACCGCAGCAAGTCCTGGGATGAATTCGCCACCCCCGAGGCGCCAACACTGGACATCGTGATCACCGTCTGCGGCAATGCAGCCGGAGAGACCTGTCCGGTGTGGCCCGGGACGCCGCTGCGCGGGCACTGGGGCGTGGACGATCCTGCAAAGCAGGGTGGATCGGACGAGGACAAGGCCCGCGCCTTTTCCGATGCATTCGATCGCCTCGAAAGAAAGGTCCGGGCTTTTGCGGCCTTGCCACTGGCGGATCTGGATCGTCCCGCTCTGCAAGCGAAGCTCCACGAGATCGGGGAGCTCTGATGCCTTCGGCTCCGAAACGGATCGCGGCGGAATTCATCGGCACCGCACTGCTGCTGGCCACAGTGGCCGGTTCGGGAATCATGGGCGAAAGGCTCGCCGCGGGCAATACCGCGATCGCTCTGCTGGCGAATTCCATCGCCACCGGCGCCATCCTCTACGCACTCATCACCGTGCTGGGGCCTGTCTCCGGCGCACACTTCAATCCGCTCGTGACGCTGGCCGAACTCGTGCAAGGGCGCATCCAGCGTCGCCCCGCGATCGCGTACGTGGCCGCGCAGATCGTCGCCGCACTCGTCGGAATCCTGATCGCGCACGGGATGTTCGGCCTGCCGGCCTTTACGCCGTCCGATCACGAGCGCAGCGGCGCCGCGCAGATGTTCAGCGAGGTCATCGCCACTTTCGGACTGCTGCTGCTCATCCTGACCGGTGCTCGCCATCGGCCGGAAGCCCTGCCCGCAACCGTTGCCCTGTACATCACCGCGGCCTACTGGTTCACTGCATCGACTTCCTTCGCGAACCCGGCGGTCACCCTGGCGCGCTCGCTCACCGACACTTTCTGCGGCATCCGGCCGGCCGACGTGCCGGGTTTCATCGCCGCCCAGTTCGCCGGCGCGCTGCTGGCGCTCGCCGTGCATCGCTGGCTGTCCAAAGACTAAGACGGATTCTTCCCGCAGAGTCGCGCCAATCACCCGGGGTCCCTGCTCCTGTCGCGGCCGAGAAATCCCGCGATGATCCCGGCCGCGGCAACTGGATTCGTGAACAGGGCCAGATGCGGACCCTCGATCTCGGCGGCTTCCGCGCCCGCCGCATGCGCAAGCACTTCGTCGCGATGCCGTCGGCGGATCACCTCGTCCCGGGTGGACGCGAGGTACAGGATTCGTGCCTTGCACCGCGCCAGCAAGAACCGCGCATCGATGCCGAGCGCAGCCCGGGCGCGCGCCGCGAGCACGCCCGAATTCACCGTGCGCCAGGTCTGCGCCTTGGCCCTGCGCAGGGTGGCGTCCGCATATCCGGGAATCAAAAACCGCATCCGGCGCAGCGCACGGACCACTGCGATGACCGGCCCCCGCACCGCAAGGCGAACCGGGACCAGGGCAGGCCGGGGCGGCGTGACGAAGGAACCGCAGAGAATCAGATGCGAGACGCGGTCGTCCAATTTCGAGGCTGCCATCAGCGCCAGTGGGCCGCCGAAGGACCAGCCGAGGATGGCGACGCATGTCGTGTCGCCAACCGCGTCGAGGGCGATCGGAAGCAAGTCCTCGTAGCCGTTCGGCCCGTGCGCCGGATACGTCACGATGACGGGATCGATCCACGCCGGCAGATGCGAGAGCATCGGACCGAAGAACACCCCCGTGCCGTCCAGTCCGGGCAGCAACAGCAGGGTGCACTTATTCATACTTTCGCGACCGCAGCGCGGGCGCATGAGGAAGGGACAGGCTGATCCAGACCGCGAGCGTGAAATAGAGCGTCAGCCACAGAGCGTCGCCAGACCACACCTCCCAGCGCGGCTCGACGCTGCATCGCGCGACGAGCGTTCGCAGCCCCTGCACGAGCGGCAGGCTGCCATCGCCCGCGGGGTCCGACTGCCAGCGCGACAGGTACATCGGCACATCCACCAGGACCATGTAGGCCACGTAGCCGCCGGCGCACGCGCAGGCCGCTTCGATGAAGCGGACGGTTCGCGCGGAGAATTGCGATCGAAGGGAAAGCAGTCCACCGAGACTGAGGACTGCCGCGAGGGTCCAGAGGGAATTCTCGACTGCGTGCAGCAGCCAGTTCGAGGTCACGACGGCGGCCCACGAGGAGACCTCGGCGGCAACAATGATCGGAACGATCAGTCGCGCCGCAAAGGCAGCCATCCCCCGTCCCTCTGCCGCCTCGCGCAGGATCAAGGCGCATTGCCATGCGAAGCAAAGCTCCGCGATCGTCGCAACCGTTCGCCCAACCGCAATGCGGGAGATCCAGGTGTCGTGCAGGCAAATGCGCGGCAAGTCCACCATCGGGAGCACCGACCGGAAGGCGCATCCGGCGGCATAGACCGCAGACAGCCAGAACAGCAGCCACCGGCCGGCGGAGACGTCTTCGCCGCGGCTGCGCAGCCGTAATCCGGAGACCGCCAGCAAGCATAGGTTGAACGCGGCCACCGCGCACAGCAGCAACCACCAGGTGCGCAGTTCGGCGTCCATGTCAGGGCAGGCGCATCAGCGGTTCGCCAACGCGGATGACCTCGCCCTCGCGCGCATGCTCGTGCATGGCGAAGCCTTTCGGCGCCAGGACGATGATGGTCGAGCCGTGCTGGAACCAGCCCATCTCCTGACCCTTGGCAAAACGGGCCTCGCAGGAAATCCGGTTTGGTCCCTTGTATCGCAGGTGCAGGAGCACGTCGAGGAAATGCAGCCGGATGCTCGCCACCAGCACGGCGGCCACCGGCACGAGCAGGATTTCGTGGCCGCCGCGATCGAGGGTGGTGCGGATCACGGCGCGCTCATTCCTGCAGAATAAACGCTCGACTCTCCGAAGCGCGATGGGGTTGACGTTCCAGGTGTCGCCGGAAATATAGGACACATGCCCGACGCGGCAATCGTACGGCGCGTGGAAGCGGTGGTACATGCTGGAAGTGATGCGCAGCGTCGCATAGGTGCCGTCGCGATATCGGGCAGCCAGGCCGGGGTCTGCGATCAAATCCACCAGCGTGTAGGGAAATCCCTTGGCCTGCAGCAAACGCACGCCCTCCAGCGAACCGCTGGCGCCGACGATCGCGTCGCAGGGGCTCGTGAGCACTGCCGGGTCCGCCTCGACCGGCCGGACACCAGGCTTGAGTTCCCGGATAAAGCAGTCGTGCAGGCTGGTGAAGGACGCCTTCTGCGATTCATCCAGGCGCAGGTCCGCAAACCCGCGCCACAGGGCAAGCGATAAACGGCTCACCAGAGGCTGCTCGACCTTGCTGAACCAGCCCATGAAACGCGTCAGCAACTGGCGTGGAATCCGGTTGGTAACCAGGAAATTGATGTCTTCCTGCTGCAAGATTCGCAGCATCGCCGCGCGCATCGTCATGGTGCTGTAACCCTCACATAGTAATAAAGGCTCCTGCCCCCGGCGGCGCCGGCCGCGATTTTCGCATTCCCGACTTGAAACAACCGGCTCCGCGGGTTGGCTCCTTTCCACGCCAAGGACACTGAATGCAGCACATTGGCCTCTATCTTGCAGCCCTTGCCGCGGCAGCCATTCTTTTGCCGGCCGCACGCATGCGCCTGGAGCTTTCCCGGGCAAAACATCCTTCGCTCACCGGCCACGTGCGGATTGCCCGCCGGGTCGCAGCACTGATTCCCTACTACGCGTATGACGAAGAACGGTTCTTTCGCTCCGATGCGGCGCCCGATGAAGTCGCCGCCCGGCGTCGTGCCGGTTTTGCACGGCTCGCCGAACTGTTCCGGCAGAAGTTTCCCCGCACCCGGGCGCTCACCGAGGAAGTCGAAGCCGGCATCTCGGATCTCCAGTTCACCAGCCGTTACCGGGTGCCCTTCCAGTACGGAAACTATCTCCGGCAGCACTTGCGCACGGGCGCCTTCCTCGAGTCCTCCTCCGGCGTGGAAGTCGCCGACCTTGATGGCAACCGCTTCTACGACCTCGCCGGATCCTACGGTGTCAACCTGTTCGGCCATGATTTCTACAAGCGCTGCATCGCCGAAGGCTCCGCGCGCGCCGCGGCGCTCGGACCGGTGCTCGGCGGTTACCATCCCTCGGTCGCCGGCAACGTGCGCCGTCTGCGGGAGATTTCCGGCCTCGATGAAGTGTCCTTCCACATGTCGGGCACGGAAGCGGTGATGCAGGCCGTGCGTCTTGCACGGTTTCACACCCGCAGGACGCATCTTGTGCGCTTCTGCGGCGCCTATCACGGCTGGTGGGGAAGCGTGCAACCCGGCATTGGAAATCCCGTCACGCAGCGCGAGACATACACGCTCAAGGACATGCACGAGGACTCGTTGCGCGTGCTGCGCCGCCGGCGCGATATCGCCTGCGTGCTGGTGAATCCGCTGCAGGCGCTGCACCCGAACTCGGGCGCGCCTTCCGATGGCTCGCTGGTGGACAGCGGGCGAACGGCGCATTTCGACCGCGAGGCCTACGCGGCCTGGCTGCGCCGGCTGCGGGAGGTCTGCACGCAACGCGGCATCGTGCTGATATTCGACGAGGTGTTCGTGGGCTTCCGGCTCGCGCCAGGCGGCGCCCAGGAATACTTCGGCGTGAAAGCCGACATGGTCACTTACGGAAAAACGCTTGGCGGCGGCCTGCCGGTCGGAGTCGTCTGCGGCCGCGCGGAACTGATGCGGCGCTTCCGCGAGGATCGCCCGGCCGACATCTGCTTCGCTCGCGGCACATTCAATTCCCATCCTTACGTGATGGCTGCAATGCAGGTGTTCCTCGAACGCCTCGACACGCCGGAGATTCGCGCAATGTACGATGGGTTGGACGACAGGTGGAATGCGCGCGCCCGCCTGCTCAACTCGCAACTGGAGGAAGCCGGGCTGCCGGTGCGGGTCGCCAACCTGTCCTCGATCTGGACGGTGTTCTATACAAAGCCGTCGCGCTACAACTGGATGCTGCAGTTCTACCTCCGTGCCGAAGGCCTCGCCCTGAGCTGGGTCGGAACCGGGCGACTGATCTTCAGCCTGAACTATTCGGATGCCGATTTCGGCGAGGTGTGC